>DASSBH010000034.1:0-7631 GCA_035698945.1 Oleiagrimonas sp. | reverse complement strand
CCTCCCCTTCAAGGGGAGGGTTGGGTGGGGGGATCCGCCTGGTCATGCGCCGCCAGGGCTGCCCATGGCACCAGTGATACGCCGCTTCGTCGCGAAGTTTCCCCACCCGCGCCGCCATATACCAGCATGGCCTTTCCACTGTCATCCCCCGCCAGAACTTGCCAACGTTTGAGGCCACGCAATGCATCCGCCGCTACCGTCGCGCCGGCTTTGACTTCCACCGCCAGAACGTTGCCGCGGCTCTCTTGCAGCAAATCCACTTCATGACCGCCGCGATCACGCCAAAAGCTCAATGACGGCGGGCGTCCGGCATTGCTGCGCTCTTTCATGAACTCGCTGACTACCCATGTTTCAAACAACGCCCCGCGCAACGGGTGCGTGGTCAGCTGTGTCGCATCCTCGATACCCAACAACCACGCCGCCAGTCCGACATCGACAAAATGCAGCTTGGGCGTCTTGACAAGGCGTTTGTTGAAGTTGCGATGGAAAGGGGGCAGACGGTGCACGACGTAACTGGCCTCCAGTACCGACAACCATTCGCGCGCGGTGTTGTGGCTTATCCCGGCATCGCTGCCGAGCGCCGACAAATTCACCAATTGCGCGGTGCGTCCCGCGCACAGGCGCAGGAAGCGTTGGAACTGGCTCAGATCCCGCACATTGATCAACTGACGGACATCCCGTTCGAGATACGTCTGAACATAATTGGCGTACCAGGTTGCCGGCTCCATGCCGCGATCGTATACGGGGGGATAGCTGCCGGCCGCCAACATGTTGTCCAACGTTTCCGGCACCCAATCACCACGGCGCAGTTCCGCCAGCCCAAAAGGCAGCAGGGTGACCAGCGCGACTCGACCCGCCAGACTCTGGGTGATGCCGGCCTGCAATCCGAACTGCTGCGATCCCGTCAACACGAAGCGACCGGGGGTGGGATCCTCATCGACCATCCGTTGCAAGTAGGCGAACAGGTTCGGCACGCGTTGCACTTCATCCAACACGGCCCCGCCGACGACGCTGGTCAGAAAACCTCGCGGATCCTCCTGCGCAAATTCGCGTGTATCCGGGTCTTCCAGTGAGACGTATGCATGGTGTGGAAACAGTTTGCGCGCCAGCGTTGTCTTGCCGGACTGTCGTGGCCCGGTGATGGCCAGAATAGGAAAATTCTCGGTGAGACGACGGATGGTCGGTGTGATATCGCGTTCAATCATGGGCTGATTGTAGGTTAAATTTACAATTAGCCGCAAATTTGGCGGCAATGCTGCATGCCAGCCTTGATTTTGCTTCTTGTTGCAGAAGATGTCGTCTCAGGGGGAACAGGTGTTGGTGGGAGTTTCGCCGACACCCGGCAGGGCGGGCCCTGCCCGCCGACAATTTCCGCGAACGGGAAGGGTTCCCGCGGGCGCAGACTTCCATGACGGGCAGTGCCCGCCCTACGCGCTGCGCGGCAAACCTTCTTGTAGGGAACCTCGAAAAACCACCTTTCCCCGTTCTAGCCAAGATCTATTTCCGTTCGTGGGGGTATCGAACCATGAACGGTGCGGGATACTTGGGGACTGCCCTTCGATACCTCAGGGCGAACGGACTTCGTTCTCGCGATTTGTCGGTTTTTCGAGGTGCCCTGTAGGAGCCAGCCTGCTGGCGATATTTGGCCGAATCGCCAGCAGGCTGGCTCCTACATCGGCGGGGGTCAGGGAAGCCTTGCGCGGTGCGCATTTGGTTGCCCCGTTCATGTCGCCGGCGTTCGGCGGGCAGTGCCCGCCCTACGGGTTGTTCGTGGGTCGGGTTGGTTCATCAACCCGACGAGGCATCAGGCCTTGGCGGTGCGGTACTCGTAGTAACCGTAGGAGTAGTAGCCGGCGGCGCGTTTTTCCACGGCGTTGAAGATGGCGCCCTTGATGCGCACGCGGTTCTGTTCGAAGCGTTGTTTGGCCAGCTCGATTTCGCGGGCCTGGTTCATGCCGAAGCGGGCGACCAGCAGGCTGGTGTCGGCGTGGTTGCCGATGATGGCGGCGTCGGTGACGGCCAGGATGGGCGGCGTGTCGATGATGACCAGGTCGTAACGGGGCACGACCTGCTTGAGCAGCTGCGTGAAGTTGCTGTGCATGAGCAATTCGGACGGGTTGGGCGGTATCTGCCCGCGCGCGATGAAATCCAGGCCCTCGATGGAGGTGTGGTGGATGGCGTCGTCCAGTTCGACCTTGCCTGACAGCAGTCCGGACAATCCGCCCGTGCCATCGCCCATGACGTGATGCAGGGCGCCCTTGCGCAGGTCGCCGTCGAGCAGCAGCACGCGCTGACCGGCCTGGGCGATGACGGCGGCGAGGTTGGTGGAGACGAAGGTCTTGCCGGCGTCGGGGCTGGCGCCGGAGATCATGATGATGTTGTTGCCCGCTTCCAGCATGGCAAAGTGCAGGCTGGTGCGCAGGCTGCGGAGGGCTTCCACGGCAAGGTCGGCCGGTTCGTCCACGGACAGCAGGTGCAGCTTGCCGTCGGTGCGGCGATGGCCGCCGCTGTAGCGTGTCTCGATGTCGCGCTGGTAGGTGCTGAGCGGGATGGAGGCATACACCGGCAGACCGAGCTGTTCGATGTCTTTGGGGTCTTCGATGCCGCGGTTGAGCATCTGCTGCAGGAACACCCAGGCCACGGACAAAAAGCCGCCAAGCAGGATGCCGACGATGACGATGAGGGCGCGCTTGGGTTTGACCGGCTGGGTGACGTTCACCGCCGCCTCGTCCACCACGCGCGCGTTGCCGACGGTGCCGGCGCGCGCCACGTTGAGCTGCTGGGCCTGGGACAGCATGGCGGTGTAGAGCTGGGTGCTGACCTGCACGTCCAAGGTCAGGCGCAGCAGTTTCTGCTGGGTGTCGGGCAGGTTGGATATCTGGTTTTCCAGCGCCTTCTTTTTGGCGTTGAGGTCGCCGATCTGCTGCACCATGGTCTGGTAGGCCGGGTGCCGCGCGGTGAATTTCTGTTCCACCTCGGCCTGCTGGATCTTGAGTTGCGACAGGCTGGTTTCGATGGCGGCGATCTGGTCGAGCAGGCCCTTGGTCTTGAGATCCAGGTTGGCGGTGTGCACCTTGGTCTGGTAGGCGGCCAGGGCGTCCTCGGCCTTTTCCAGCCGCTCATGGATGCCGGGCAGCTGATCCTTGACGAATTTGAGGCTTTGCGCGGCCTCGGCCGAGGCGCGTTGCACGTTCTGCAGCACGTACTGCTCGACGACCCCGTCGAGCACGGTCGTGGCGCGATCCGGGTCGATGTCCTGATAGGACACGCCGATGATGCCCGAGTCCTTGCCCTGCTCGCTGGCGCTCAGAATGCTCTGTACCTGCGCGATGGTTTCGAGACGGCGCTGATGCACCACGTCGAACTCCATGCCGGGGTTGGCGTTGAGCGTCTTGACCTGGATGGTCACGCCATGCCCCTTGACCGGGCCGCCGGTGGCGCCTTGCAGCAGCAGGTTGCCATCGCCGTCGTACAGTTTGAAGGTGTGGTTCTTGCCTGCGACCAGGGTGAGTTGCTGGTCAAGCAGGCTTTGCGGCACATCCAGCTGATAGATGTCCAGATCGGTGCCGCCCCAGTCGTAGCTGTCCATACCCAGCCACGGGCCGGCCACGTCGCCGGGCTGGTCGGGGCTGTAGTGGCGCGCGATGAAGCCGCCGATCAGCGGAAACCGGTGCGGCGTGACCACGATGTCCAGATTGAACTTGTCCACCACCTTGCCGATCACCATGCGCGAGGTCATCAGCGCGATTTCGGTGACGGCCTCGGGAGCCGAATCGCCGGCCAGTTGCGACAGATCCTGCAGGCCCGGCAACGTGGGAATTTTCTGCTCCACCTGCACCATGGCATTGGCCTGGTACACCGGCGTGGCCAGGATGGCATAGGCCAGGCTGACGATGAAGAAAATGCCGGTGACAATGGCGATCAGCCAGCGCTTGTCCCACAACGTGCCGAGCAGCTCGCGCAGATCGATCTCGTCGTTGTCGTCCATGGCCGTGGCGGGAACCTCGTTGGATCTGGATGGCATGCGGTACGTCCGTCTTCAAAAATTAATCAAGTTGCAGGAGTGGTGAAGAAATCGACAGCACGACATGCTACCTCACCCCCGCGATTGCAAATAGGGTGTCCATGCATGCACGGCAGCATCGATCAACCGGTAGACGTGCTCGAACGCAGGCCGCTGCTGCTGATAAGGATCGGTGATTTCGCGCTGCTCCAGCCATTTGCCCAGCAGCACGGTGCGGCCCATGACATGCGGCGCGCGGCGCACGATGGTGTCGATGTGCGTGCGCTCCATGGCGAGGATCAGGTCGGCATCGCGGATCATGCCGTCATCGAGCTGGCGCGCCACATGCTGGCTGCCATCCAGGTGGTGCTCTTCAAGTACCGCCCGCGCCGTGGCGTCCATGGGACGACCGACAAGCGCGCCGATGCCTGCCGATGCCACATCGAGGTTCGGCAAACGATGACGAAACAGGATTTCGGCGGTGGGACTGCGGCAGATATTGCCGACACATACGATCAGAACCCGTTGAAACACTGCGAACCGAACCTCTCGAACCTTACGACGGTCGCGGCTTCCACCGCCCCCACACAAACAAGCACCCCACGATCGGCCAATGCTGGCGGTTGAATGAGACCCGGTCAAGCTTTCCAGATAATGGTGGCAAGCATGAACGCCGGTGGGTGAAGCCAGCCCCACCCGCACGCGTTGGACAGGAGCGGTGGAGGCCATGATGTCTCCGTCGCAACCAGCGCTGGGCCAAATCGATCGGAACCTTCACGCCTCTTCTACAGAAAGGCGCCAAACATGCGCGAATTGTTCAAGGCAGGGACAGTTTTGTGTATTTACTGTGTCGGCCGGTAGTGTCACTATGTACTAGCAGCAGTACTGGCGCATGACTGTCGGATGGATCACACCTCGAAAAACCCATCCATCCGCCGTCACGATGCGTCATGCCGCACAGCCCATGCTGATGGGACGGGATTTCGACAGTTTGCAGCATCACGATCCATAGAGGGGATCAACATCATGAAAACATTGAAGTCGATGATTTTTGCGGCCGGTTTCGTGGGCGCCGTGGGTATGGCTTGCGCCGGGACTCCCCTGCAGCAACAGAGTCGGTCGCAAACGCAGGCTCCGCAGACGAAGCAGGCACAAAAGGCCAACAAGAAAGCCGCCAAGGACACCAAGACCGCCGTGGCCAAGGCCCAAAAAGCGCTGGCTGCCCTGCAGCGAGCACAAAAGCAGGCCCAGGATCAGGCTGAAACGACCCAACCTTAAGACTGCCGATCAGCCAAGAGTCGTTTCATTGACCGTTCTTTCAAGAGGCACAAGACCATGAAAGTGTTCATTTCCGCCGTTTTCGCCACCTGTTTCCTGGGTGCCATGAGCCCGACCCACGCCGCGACCCCGATGCAACCACTGTTCACGCCGCCACCTCAGGCAGCGAGTGCGGCGACCGGCCTGAGCCAGGCTTCCGGCAACCTGCAAAGCGCCATCAGCGCGGTGCAAAACGCCACGACGGTTGCCCAGCAGCAAGCCGCGCTGGCCAATTTGCAAACCGCTCTGAGCCAGGCCCAGACTGCCGTGCAGGCGGCCGCCAATGCCGGCGCGATCAGTTCCTCCGCAGCCGCCAGCGCCACCACCGCGATCACTTCTGCATCCGGCGCCGTCACCACGGCCGCCAGCACGGTTGCCGGCATTGCCGCCGGAGGCGCAGCCGCCGGTACCGCCGGCGCCGCGGCAGCCACTGCGGCCGCCACCGGCACGCTTACGACAGTAGCAGTGGCGGGCGCCGCCGTGGCGGCAGCTGCCGGCGTTGTCTCCGTCGTGAAGAAAGACAACAACGACAGCGGGACATCCGGAACCACCGGCACTACTGGCACAACTGGCGCGCAGTAAGCGCGTTTCAGCCACGGTGAAGTGATGCGGGATCGGTACTGGTCCCGCAAAGTTTGTTCGACTTGAAAATCAAGGTAGTGGATCTTGCCGATGAAGAAGTGGTCGGCTGCGGGGCTGATGCTGGCCGCGGCACTTGTGGGGGGTTGTGCACTGGCGCCAGGCCAGCACATGGACACGGGTTCTCTCCGGAATGATGATTCCGATCTGGGCAGCAGGGTCGACCTGGTGCAAATCACGCCCAAGCTGATCGCCATGGATCAGGCTGCGGCGCAAAAGGTCACGGTGCCAGCCGCCCTGCTCGACTACCGCCCACCGGCCTATCACATCGGCCCCGGCGACGTGCTGTACATCACCGTGTGGGATCACCCCGAGCTGACCGCGCCTGCCGGTCCGCAGCAGCAGATTTATGCCAACGGGCGCCTGGTGCGCCCGGACGGCACGCTGTATTACCCCTTCGTCGGCAGTATCCCGGTCAGCGGCATGACGGTCGAGAAGCTGCGCGCCTACATTGCCAGGAAGCTGGCGACCTATGTGGAGCAGCCGCAGGTCGACATCAACATCATCAAGTTCGACAGCAAGCGGGTGTGGCTCAACGGCGCCTTCCAGAATCCCGGCATCCAGCCCATTACCGTCACCCCGCTGACCCTGGCCGAAGCGCTGGGCACGGCCAAGCCCAACCCGGCCGAAGCGGATCTGTCGGATTTGACCCTGAATCGCGATGGTGTCGATTACCACCTGGACATCAACGCCTTGCGCCACAGCATGTACGGGCCGGCGGACATCTATCTGAAGCCCGGCGACCACATTTTCCTGTCCTACAACGACCATCACCAGATCTACGTGATGGGCGAGGTCGAGCGGCCGCAGGCGCTGACCTTCAAGACCAGTTCCATGAGCTTGTCGCAGGCCCTGGGTGAAGTGGGCGGCCTCAACCAGGTCACCTCCAAGGGCAAGGCCATTTACGTGATCCGCGGCGTGGCCGACCTGGAAAAGCAGCCGGCGAAGGTGTTCCAACTCAATGCGCGCTCCGCGGCGGCCTTCATCCTGGCGGACAATTTTCATCTGCAGTCCGGTGACGTGGTTTTCGTGGGCGCCGCCGGCGTGACGCGCTGGAACCGTTTCCTGAGCCAGTTGCTGCCGTTGACCGCCATTTTGCGCAATGCAACGGGCGCGCAAAATGACATCAACAGCAACTAAGAACTTGTCCGTAAATCACCGTTCGCACTGAGCGTAGCGCCGAAGGTGCGAAGTCGAAGTGCCATACAACGCGGAATTCCGATGTTTCGACTTCGCTTCGCTACGCTCAACACGAACGGTTTTCGTTATTTACGGACAAGTTCTAAACCGGTTGCAGCGGCTTGGCGTGCGACAACCACGTGCCTGCTGCTGGCCGGGCTGATGCTCGCGGGCGGCTGCTCGACACTGTCCGACGCCACGCTTCACATGATCGAATCGGCCGTGCATGGCCCACCACAGGCGCCCGCGCCCGCCCCGGCCAAGGTCGCCGCGCTGCCCTATGCCCAGCTCGGCGTCACCTCGAAGGCCGTCTCGGCCGTGCTGGTTCTGGGCTATGTCGATCACGGCCGCCTGGCCTGGTACAGCTCAAACCAGGAGATCCTGTTCACGCGCCACGGTGTGGTGGTGAAAACGTGGAGCCTGCAGCCGGACATCCTCGCCACACACTTGCCGGCTGACAGCCCCTTCGTGACCGGCCTCGAACGCCTCACGG
>DASSBH010000033.1:0-4494 GCA_035698945.1 Oleiagrimonas sp. | reverse complement strand
GGCCAGCGCCAGGCCCAGCCCGGCATGGCCCTCCGCGCCATGATGCTTGCTCCAGAAACGCTGGCCGAAGCAGGCAACCTCGTCGTGATCCAATGTCGGCGCCGGGTTGCCGACTTCCAGCCCTGCGCGCCGCAAGCGTATCTGCACCGTGCTGCCTTCCGGCGCATAGGCACAGGCGTTGCCGAGCACGTTGCCGATGATGATGTCGAGCAGTGAGGCGTCGGCCACCAGACTTGCATGGGCGTCCTTCGGCGCGCATTCCATGCGCAAGCCGCGCCCTTGCCACACCGGAGCAAGGTGCTCGACATGGCGCGCCAGCACATCGGCCACGTCCAGACGCGCCATGCGCAGTGTCTCGATGCGTGCATCCAGACGCGTCAGCAGCAACAGGCCGGAAACGGTGTTCTGCAATTCACCGCCGATATGGCCGATTTCTTTCAACAACTCGTTGACGGGACGGTCGCTCGGATAACGCAGCTCGACATCGATCAACGTCCGCAGTTCGGCCAGCCTTGTACGCGTTTCATGCGCCAGCGCGCCGGCAAATTCACGCTCGCGCGCCATGCCCTCGTCCATGCGCGCCAGTACTTCATTGAAGCGCGTCACCAGGGGCTCCAGCTCCCGCGTGCCCGTGGGCGGCAGACGGTTGCCGGATGCCTGCGGCCCGATGGCGCGCATGCTTTCGCCCAGCTCGGTCAGGGGTTTCAGACCACGCCGAACCAGCCATGGCGACAGCAGAAACACGATCAACAACGCCAGCATCGGCGTCATCAGCAGGATACCATCGATGGTGTCGAGCACATCGTCCAGTTCGGCGCGAGAGCGCATGAAAAGGAGCGCGCAACTGCCCGACGCGGATGCGGATGCGGTGGCCGGACTGCCATCGCCTTCGTCGCCGGCGCGAAAGCGGAACCACACGGCGCGAAACACGTGGCCGTCGGCTTTCACATCGGCATACACGGGAGCATCCGTCGCTTGCCGCCAGGCGGGAGGATAAGCGGTGGGTGCCGGAAAACTTGTCTCACGGCTGCCATCGGTGCAGCGCACGGCCCACACGACCTGGGACCGCCCCGACAGCATGCGCAAGTGCGGGCCGCTCACGTCTTCCATGGTCAGACCCTCTGGCTCCATGTCGGACATCGACGCCAGGATGCGTGCCTGCGTCAGCAAACCGGCATCGAAGCGCCGGCCCATTTCGGCGTCCACCATGTGATCCATGACGAGAGCTGCGGCGCCCAGCACGCATACCGTGGCGCAAACCAGCAACAATGCCACACGCCCGGACAGCGAACGGACTTTCATGGGATCAGGTAGCCCGCGCCGCGACGCGTCTGCACAAAACCGTCCAGCCCTTCCCTGGAAAGCTTGCGCCGCAAGCCGAACACCAGCACTTCGATGCTGCGGTCGGAAACCTGCGAATCGCTGCCGGCGATACGGTCGAGGATTTCAGCGCGGGTAAACACCCGCCCGCGATGGCGCATGAGAAGTTCGAGCAAGGCAAATTCCCGTGGCGTCAGATCCAGCGGCGATCCGTTCGGCAAACGCGCCTGGTGCGAGCGCGCATCCAGATATACGCCCTTGTGCTCCAGCAATGGCGACTGCGCCTGCTTCGGACGGCGCGCCAGGGCATGCAGGCGCGCCAGCAGTTCATCGAAGGAAAAAGGCTTGACCAGATAATCGTCCGCCCCCGTGTCCAGGGCGCCGATGCGATCGGTGACCTGGTCGCGCGCGGACAACACCAGCACGCGGGGTCGTGCCTTGTGCTGCGCCAGATTGCGCAGGATGGTGAGGCCGTCCACGCGCGGCAACATCAAGTCCAGCACCATCAGATCGTATTCGTAGGTGCCCAGAAACCGCTGTGCCATCGCGCCATCCTCGGCGGCATCCACGGCAAAACCGGCGGCGGAAAGGCCGCGTTGCAGGGTCTGGCGCAATCGTTCGGAATCCTCGACCAGCAACAGTTTCATGAGCGGCGCACAGCATGGCGGGACATGCGCGCAAGTGTACACACAACGCCGCGTCTGAAGCGCCTCGACGGCATATCAGCTTCCGGGGAAATGCACCACCTGGCTGTAATAAAGCTCGCCCACGAAACGTCGCACGCCCTCGCCTTTTTCCAGCCGATCCCAGGTCGCGTCCAGCGATGCCGTGGGGCGCAGTGCCTGGATTTCCTGCAGCGTCTTGCCGGCGACGATCAGCTTGCGCACTTTGTCGCGCGCCTCGACCAGCATGTCGCGGTAACGCTTGAGCTGGGCCTTGTCGGTCACCGGGCCGTGACCGGGAATCACCACGGTCTTGTCGTTCATCCACGCGAGCATGCGGTCGATGTCGGCGATCACGCCATTGACGTTGCCGCCGGCATTGACGTCGATGTAGGGATACATGCCGTTGAAGAACAGGTCGCCGGTGGCGACCACGTTGGCCTTCTCGAATACGACAATGGAGTCGCCGTCGGTATGGCCACCGGGCAGGTGGCGAACATGCACGGTTTCGCCGTCGTAATGCAACGTCAGGTGCTGCTCGTAGGTGATGTCGGGCAAATCCGCTGCAGGCACCGGCGCCGGCACCGAAGCGCCCAATGCCGGACGCTGTACCCAGGTCATCCTGTCACGCACACGCGTCTGCGCGATCACCGTGGCGCCGGCCGCACGCATGGCGCCGTTTCCGCCGGTGTGGTCGCTGTGATAATGCGTGTCGATGACGAACTGCGGCGCGGCGCCGCCGATGGCTATCAATTTGGCGATGATTTCCGGCACGAACGGCTTGAATTCGGCGTCGACCAGCAAAGTGCCGTTCTTGCCGATCAACGCCGTCATGTTGCCGCCGGCGGCATGCAGCCACCAGATGTGCGGCGCCACCTGTTGCGCTTTCACGGGTGGAAGCTGCGACTTGCCGGTCCGTGCCGCAGGCGCGCCTGCACATGCCACGCCGGACATCAGCGCCAGAGCCAGTGCCGCCTGCATTTTTCGACGAACCATGTGCCGATCGCTCACGAACCAGGAAAGGCCCATGTTCGGAATGAAAAAGTCTCCGCGCAAGTGCCGTGCTTGCAGCCTCGCTACTCGCCCCTTGGGCCTCGTTCCGGCAAAGGCATGAAATGCAGCGGCACGGCCTCCTCCCGCGACGGACGTGCGGCCGCCGGCTTTTTTGGCCCACAGGCGTTGCAGGTGGCGCAGCCGTCGGCGCAGCTGTGCGAGGTGGCTTGTTTCGGTTGCAGGCGCCGGCTGAGGCTTTGCGCCACACGCGAGTCTCGCTTGCGTCCAAAGTGGATCGAAGCGGCCGCCAGCCAGCGGTTGGTCAAATTGGGCAGCAGCTTGCGAAAAGCCACCACCGCGCTGGTCAGCACGATCAATGCGACGACGGCGTACTGAATGGCAAGTCCGACGTTCATAGCAAGGCACTCACAAGCTGATAGACGACGAGCGACGCCGCGTAAGCCATCACGAACTGGTAACCAAAGGAGACCAGCACGATGCGCCAGGAATTGGTTTCGCGCTTGATCATGGCCAACGTGGACATGCATTGCGGCGCGTAGGCAAACCAGACCAGGAACGACAGTGCCGTGGCCAGCGAAATGTGCGACGCCAAAGCCGGCCCCAATGCGCCGGCGTTGCCGCCCACGGCATACACCGTGGCCAGCGCCGCCACCGCGGTTTCGCGCGCGGCAAAAGCCGGCACCAGCGCCAGGCTCATCTGCCAATTGAAGCCGATGGGCGCGAAAATGTAGGAAAACGCATGGCCCAGGTAACCGGCGATGCTGTAGTTGATGGCCGGGCCGGTGGCCCCTGCCGGCGGCCCGGGGAAGCTCGACAGCGCCCACATCAACACCGTCAACGCCAGGATCACGCCGGTCAGGCGCTTCATGAAAATGCCGCCGCGTTCGTACAGGCCCAGGCCGATGTCACGCAGCTTGGGCAAACGGTAGGACGGCAGCTCCATCAGCAAGGCGTGCTCGCTCTTGTCGCGGCGGATGTGCTTCATCACCCAGCCCACCACCATCGCGCCGACGATGCCGGCCACGTACAACGCAAACAGCACCAGACCCTGCAGGCCGAACACGCCCAGTACCGGGCGATGCGGAATGAAGGCCGCGATCAGCAAGGCGTACACCGGCAAGCGCGCCGAACACGTCATCAGCGGCGCCACCAGAATGGTGGAAATGCGGTCGCGCGGATCGGTGATGCTGCGCGTGCCCATGATGCCGGGAATGGCGCAGGCGAAGCTTGACAGGAGCGGAATGAACGAACGCCCGGTCAGGCCTACCGACACCATCATGCGGTCGAGCAGAAACGCCGCGCGCGGCAGGTAGCCGGACTCTTCCAGCATGAGAATGAAGAAGAACAGCACGAGGATTTCGGGCAGGAAACCAAGCACCGTACCCAGACCGCCGAAAATGCCGTCGTTGATGAGCCCCTGCAGCGGCCCCGCCGGCAACAGCAATGCCACTTGCGCGCCCATCCAGCCGAAGCCGTCGCCGATGGCGTCCGTCATCGG
>DASSBH010000032.1:0-4067 GCA_035698945.1 Oleiagrimonas sp. | reverse complement strand
ACCTTCCAAGATGTGCGCGCGGGCACGTGCCTTGCGCAGCTCGAAAATGGTGCGTCGGGTGACGACTTCACGACGGTGGCGGATGAAGGCTTCCAGCACGTCCTTGAGGTTCAGCACACGCGGCTGGCCATCGACCAGGGCCACCATGTTGATGCCGAAGGTGACCTGCATCTGCGTCTGCTGATACAGGTTGTTGAGCACTACGTCGCCCATGGCGTCGCGGCGCACTTCGATGACGATGCGCATGCCGTCCTTGTCGGACTCGTCGCGCAACGCGGAGATGCCGGTCAGACGCTTTTCCTTGACCAGTTCGGCGATCTTCTCGATCAGCTTGGCCTTGTTGACCTGATAGGGAATCTCGTCGACGACGATGGTTTCGTGTCCCTTGGCGTCGGTCTCGATGTCGGCGCGCGCACGCACGCGGATGCGGCCACGGCCGGTACGGTAGGCCTGCACGATGCCGGCGGCGCCGTTGATGATGCCGGCGGTGGGGAAATCCGGGCCTGGGATGTAGCCCATCAAATCGTCCACCGTCAGCTCGGGGTCGTCGATCAGGGCGATGGTGCCGGCGACGATCTCGTTGAGATTGTGCGGCGGAATGTTGGTGGCCATGCCGACGGCGATGCCGGCCGAGCCGTTGACCAGCAGGTTCGGCACGCGCGTGGGAAGCACCAGCGGCTCGTGCTCGCTTTCGTCGTAATTGGGACCGAAATCGACGGTTTCCTTGTCGATGTCGGCCAGCAGTTCGTGCGCCAGCTTGGACATGCGCACTTCGGTGTAACGCATGGCCGCGGGGCTGTCGCCGTCGACCGAACCGAAGTTGCCTTGCCCGTCGACCAGCATGTAGCGCAACGAGAACGGCTGCGCCAGACGCACGATGGCGTCGTACACGGACGAATCGCCGTGCGGATGGTATTTACCGATGACGTCACCGACCACGCGCGCCGATTTCTTGTGCGCCTTGTTCCAGGCATTGCCCAGCTCGCTCATG
This sequence comes from Oleiagrimonas sp., assembly GCA_035698945.1. Lineage (GTDB taxonomy): Bacteria > Pseudomonadota > Gammaproteobacteria > Xanthomonadales > Rhodanobacteraceae > Oleiagrimonas. Next base: position 3,076 of record DASSBH010000032.1, on the reverse strand, counting down.
GCGAACAGCACACGACGATGAACCGGCTTGAGACCGTCACGCACGTCCGGGAGGGCGCGTCCCACGATCACGCTCATGGCGTAATCGAGGTAGCTTTGACGCATTTCGTCTTCGATGTTGACGCGAATGACTTCTTTGGCCAGTTCTGCCATCTGGACAATCCTTGAGCAAATCAGCGGGAGCCCCGGCGGCCACAATCATGGTCGCCTGCGAGCCTTGTCGATATAACCGCTCAAGTATACCACAGAGCCTCCGCAAAAGCTCTTATTTTGTTATGCAAAAACAGTGGCTTACGCGACTTTTTCGCCGATCTTGGAAACGCCTGCCCAAGCGCCGCAATTTCAGCCCGCGGGGAACAAGGCGCGCATGCCTTCCACCGTCGGCGCGTGTACCACACCGCGCTCGGTAACGATGGCGTCGATCAGCTCGGCGGGCACCACGTCGAAGACTGGATTCCATGCATCGGCGCCCTCCACCACGGTACGCGAACCGGCGTATTGCATCAGTTCGTTCGGGCTGCGCAACTCGATGTCGATGGCGTTTCCATCCGACGTGGCCATGTCGACGGTGGAGGACGGCGCCACCACCATGAACTTTACGCCATGGTGGCGTGCGGCGATGGCCAGCTGATAGCTGCCGATCTTGTTGGCGGTATCGCCGTTGGCGGCAATGCGGTCGGCGCCGACGACAACCCACTGCACCTGTCCGCTTTTCATCAGGTGCGCTGCCGCCGAATCGGCGATCAATCTGGCCGGTATGCCATCGCGCACCAGTTCCCACATGGTCAGTCGTGCGCCCTGCAGCCAGGGGCGCGTCTCGCCGGCAAAGACGCGTGCAATGCGGCCCTGCCGATAGCCGGTGCGAACCACGCCCAGCGCGGTGCCGAAGCCGGCCGTGGCCAACGAACCGGTGTTGCAGTGCGTGAGCACGCCGCTATCGGGGGCGATCAGGGCTGCGCCGAGCTCGCCCATGTGGTGGTTGGCAGCCAGGTCTTCGTCCTGGATGGCTTGCGCCTCGCGTTCGAGAACATCGGCGCCGGCATCGGCGTGGCGGGCCATGCGGTCCAGCGCCCACATCAAGTTGACCGCCGTCGGTCGCGCCGCCCGCAGACGCGCAAGCACCTCGGGCAAAGACAGTCCCTCGCGCGCGGCCAGCGCCACGGCCCATGCCGCCGCGATGCCGATGGCCGGCGCACCGCGTACGGCCAGGTCGCGGATCGCCGCCTCGATGTCGTCGGGATGGCGACAATCGAGCCAGATTTCCTCGTCCGGCAAGCGGCGCTGGTCGAGCAGGCGCAGGTGGTCGCCGCGCCATTGCACGGCGCGAATGTTGTCGTGGGTGTCGAGATGGTTTTCCATGGGTCAATTATCGCGTACACCACACGTGCGGGCCACGTTTGACGAGCAGTGCCCGCCCTGCCCGATCGACGGCAATCCAAGACGGCACGCGCCACTGCTGGCAGAATGTCGGGATGCCAAAACGCACCGACAAATCATCGCACCGCCTGACCTCCCTGCTCGGCTTGTGGCCCTTTCTCAAGCCGCACAAGTGGTTGGCCCTGGGTTGGCTGGTGTTCCTCGGGCTGTCATCGTCCGCATCGCTGATATTGCCGGTGGCTGTCCGGCACATGATCGATCACGGCTTCTCGGGCACCAATCCCACCGTCATCAACCACACTTTCATGGCGCTGTTCGCCGTGACCCTGATACTGGCTTTTGCCACGGCGGCGCGCTTTTTCTGCATCACGCTGCTGGGCGAGCGGTCGCTGGCATCGCTGCGGCGAGCGTTGTACGACCACCTGATGAAGCTGGATGTCGGCTTTTTCGAAAAATCCCGTGTGGGAGAATTGATTTCCCGCCTCGGCACCGACACCGAGCTGGTGCAGACGCTGGTCGGCTCGGGCATCTCCATGGCGCTGCGCGCCGTGGTGATGCTGCTGGGCGCGACGGCGCTGATGATCTGGACGAGCCCGCGTCTGGCCGGATTGACGGCGCTGGTCATTCCGGCCGTGATGGTGCCGTTGCTGCTGCTCGGCAAGCGCGTGCAGCGGCTGTCGCGCCACAGCCAGGATCGGCTGGCCGACGCCGCCGCCATCGCCAACGAAACCTTGAACGCGTCCACCACGATCAAGGCCTACGCGCGCGAGCAGGTGGAAAGCCGGCGCTACGGCGAAGCCATCCGTGAGGCGCTGGCCACCGCGGGGCGTCGCATTGGCACGCGTGCCGGGCTGACCGCAGCCATCATGTCGATGGTCTTCGGCGCCATCATCCTGGTGCTCTGGGCGGGCGCCCGCGACGTGCTGGCCGGCAGGATGGATGTCGGCGTGCTGGCGCAGTTCGTGATGTACGCGGTGTTCGCCGCCGGATCCGTGGGCACCATCAGCGGCGTGTTCGGCATGGTGCTGCGCGCTGCGGGGGCCATGGAACGCATCAGTGAGCTGTTTGCCGAGCAGCCGGGTATTGCCTCGCCCGCCGTGCCCGCACCCCTGCCCGACCCGGTGCATGGAGCCATTCGCTTCGAAGGCGTCGATTTCCGTTATCCGACCCGACCGGACACGGCAGCCCTGGTGGATTTCGACCTGGCCATCCGACCTGGCGAAACCGTCGCCCTGGTCGGCCCCTCGGGAGCCGGCAAGAGCACGGTATTCAACCTGCTGCTCAGGTTCTACGACCCGCAACAGGGACGCATCACGCTGGACGGCGTGGATCTGCGCCAGCTGGCCTTGCCCGCCTTGCGCGAAGCCATGGCCCTGGTGCCGCAGGAAACCGTGATCTTTGCCGGCAGCGCCGCCGACAACATCCGCTTCGGCGCGGCCCAGGCCGATGACGAGGAAGTACGCGAAGCCGCCATCGCCGCCGAGGCCGATGCCTTCATCCGCGCGCTTGCCGACGGCTACGGCGCCGAACTGGGCGAGCGCGGCGTGCGGCTGTCGGGTGGCCAGCGCCAGCGCATCGCCATTGCCCGCGCCATCCTGCACGACGCGCCGCTGTTGCTGCTGGACGAAGCCACCTCGGCACTGGACGCCCAATCGGAAGCCGCCATCCAGCAGGCGCTGGCCCGCCTGGAACACGGCCGT
>DASSBH010000031.1:0-7084 GCA_035698945.1 Oleiagrimonas sp. | reverse complement strand
CCGGATCAGTACATCGTCAAGAAAGGCGACACGCTGTGGGACATTTCCGCGCGTTTCCTCACCCAGCCGTGGTACTGGCCGGAAATCTGGCAGGCCAACCCGCAGGTGCACAACCCGCATCTGATCTACCCGGGCGACGTGCTCAACCTCGCCTACGACCACGGTGGCAATCCCACGATCAAGCTTGAGCCCAGCGTGCACGAGGGCAAGGCGGCGATTCCGACCATTCCGTTGTCGCAGCTGAAGATGTTCCTCAAGAACATGCGCGTGATCGACTCGGGCACGCTCGACGACAGCCCCTACGTGATGGCGTTCGAGGAAGACCAATTGCGCGGCACGCCCGGCAAGTTTGTCTACGTGCGCCAGATCAACGCCCGGCCCGGGCAGCAGTTTGCCATTGTGCGTCCCAGCCACGTGTTCCGCCAGTACGACGAGGCAGGCAACGCCGGTTCGGACATCGCCGCGCACGAACTGGAAAGCAACGTCGGGATGGTGCCCGGCCCCTGGCAGGAAAACTTCCGCAACGACGGCCATTACGGCCGCGGCGACGAGATCGGCGTGGAAGTGCAGGTGATCGGCCACGCCGAAGTGCTGCGCACCGGCGATCCGACCACCCTGCTCATCACCGATTCGCGCATGGAAATCCGCAAGGGCGATCGCCTGCTGCCGGCCAACCCGCACCCCTACGATCCGTATTTCTATCCGCATGCCCCGAAATCGGTGTCGGACAACGCCCGTGTGATCGCCTTCTCGAACTCGCTGGTCGCGGTCGGCAAACGCCAGGTGGTGGCACTGTCGATCGGCGGCGACGACGGCATCGCCGACGGCGCGACGTTCTCCATCTTCCACCCCGGCGACACCGTGCATGACGACGTCAGCGGCTACGCCCTGCACTCGAGCCTGGGCGACCACGTCAAACTGCCGGACGAATTCATCGGCCACGTGATGGTGTTCCGCACCTTCGATCACGTCAGCTACGGCCTGGTGATGGACAGCATTCGGCCGGTGAAGATCGGGGACAAGCTGGAGATGCCTGAATAAAATCCAGGACTGGAGACTCGCCTTCGGTCGAACTCCGGAGAAACGCGTAGGGCGGGCACTGCCCGCCGCATGAGTTCCATTTTTGGCACGATGGGAATAGCTTCCGAGATGAGCTTTTTTCGGCGGGCAGTGCCCGCCCTGCAGGGTTTCCGGAACCTGGAAAAGGCCAATCCCCTACACGAAAAAGCGGTATTTGCCGCCATCCTGCAGCGCTCCGCCTCTCTACACTTCGGGCATGTCCGAACATGATGACCTGCGCGCCTGGCTGACCCTGATGCGTGCGCCCGGCGTGGGCGCGGTGACTCTGCGTGCCTGGCTGAAGGAAGCCGGTGGTGACGTCCACGGCGCCTTGAGCCTGGCGCGGGCCGAGAAGCGGCTGTCGTCGGCCACCAGGGAGTGGCTGGGGTCGCCGGATGCGGCGCGTCTGGATGCCGACATGGCCTGGCTGGACGCGCCCGACCACCGTCTGCTGCGTTGCACCGAGGTCGACTTCCCACCCCAGCTCGACACCATCGCCGATCCGCCGGCGGCGCTGTTCGTGGCTGGCCACGCGGAGTTGCTGCTGCGCCCGCAGGTGGCCATCGTCGGCGCGCGCGGGGCCAGTCCGGCAGGGCTTGCCAACGCGCGGCTGTTTGCCCGCGCCCTGGCGCGCACAGGGTTGGTCATCACCAGCGGCTTGGCCGACGGCATCGATGGGGTGGCACATGCGGCGTCGCTGGAATCGGAAGGTTTTACGGTGGCCGTCATGGGCACCGGCCCGGATCGCATCTATCCATACCGTCACCGCGGGCTGGCCGAAAAAATCCAGTGCGATGGAGCGCTGGTCAGCGAGTTCGTGCCCGGCACAGGACCGAAAGCCGGGCATTTTCCGCGCCGCAACCGCATCATCGCGGGCCTTTCGCTGGGCACGCTGGTGATCGAGGCCAGCGTGCGCTCCGGCTCGCTGATCACGGCGCGGCTGGCCAGCGAGCAGGGGCGTGAGGTGTTCGCCTTGCCGGGCTCCATCCACAACCCGTTGGCGCGCGGCTGCCATCGCCTGATCCGTGACGGCGTGCAACTGGTGGAGAGCGTCGACGACATCGTCCAGGCCTTGCAGCCCCTGGCTTTGGCGCTGGGCAAGGATCTGGCGCGGCGGCTTGAGGATGATGACGCGACTGGCGTCACCCCAGCCGATGACGACGATCCCGAACGCCGCCGCCTGCTCGACGCCCTGGGCCACGGCGACCCGATCGCCGTGGACGTCCTCAGCCAGCGCAGCGGCCTGTCCGCGCAGGCGGTGTCTTCGCTGTTGCTGCTGCTGGAACTGGAAGGGGAAGTCGCCGGCCAGCCCGGCGGACGCTGGCTGCGGGTTGCGTAGAGGAGATCTCAATCCAACGTGGAAGCGTAGGGCGGGCACTGCCCGCCGAATGTGGCGCTTTCCATGCGGGCAGTGCCCGCCCTGCGCTTCCGGACGCAAAACGGGTTGATGTTCGCCATCGAAGTTCCCTTAGAATGACTCGCAGCCAACAGGCGTCCTGCAATATTTGCTTGACAGCACAACCCCGCCTGTGATCCCACTATATATAAGGTATCTGCCGAAACCCCCGGCAGGAGTCGCTTTTGCTTTCGTGTTCGGACTGATCGCCCATGGCCAAAAATCTGCTCATCGTCGAGTCGCCTGCCAAGGCCAAGACCATCAACAAGTACCTTGGCAAGGACTTTCAGGTGCTGGCCTCCTACGGCCATGTGCGCGACCTTCGGCCCAAGGAGGGCGCGGTCGATACCGAACACGGTTTCGCCATGACCTACGAGCTGATCGAGCGCAACACCCGGCACGTCAACGACATCGCCAAGGCCGCCAAGGCTGCCGACAGCATCTACCTCGCCACCGATTTGGATCGCGAAGGCGAGGCGATCAGCTGGCACGTCAGCGAGATCCTGAAGGACAAGGGCCTGCTCAAAGGCAAGGACGTGCACCGCGTGGTGTTCAGCGAAATCACGCCGCGCGCCATCAAGGCCGCCGTGGCCAATCCGCGCGAACTTTCCTACGACCTGGTGGATGCCCAGCAGGCGCGCCGCGCGCTGGACTACCTGGTAGGCTTCAATCTTTCGCCGGTGTTGTGGCGCAAGGTGCAGCGCGGGCTGTCCGCCGGTCGCGTGCAGTCGCCGGCGCTGCGCATGATCGTCGAGCGCGAGGAAGAAATCGAAGCCTTCAACCCGCGCGAATACTGGACGGTCGAAGCCGATCTTGCGCACCCCGAAGGGGCCTTCCGCGCGCGCCTGACCCAGCTCCACGGCAAGAAGTTCGAACAGTTCGACCTGACCGACGAGGCCGGCGCCATGGCTGCGCGTCAGGCGCTCATCGACGCCGCCGGCGGCAGCCTGACGGTCGGCGAGATTACCCGCAAACAGCGCAAGCGCCGCCCCGCCGCGCCATTCACCACCTCCACGTTGCAGCAGGAAGCCGCACGCAAACTCGGCTTCACCACCAGCCGCACCATGCGTGTGGCGCAGGGCTTGTACGAAGGCGTGGCGCTGGGCAGCGAAGGCAACGTCGGCCTCATCACCTACATGCGTACCGACGCCGTGGTGCTCTCGCAGGAGGCTTTGTCCGAGCTGCGCGACCTGATCGCCCGCGACTACGGCGATACGGCGTTGCCCGACGCGCCGCAGGTGTACAAATCCAAATCCAAGAACGCGCAGGAAGCGCACGAAGCCATCCGCCCGACCTCGGCCATGCGCACGCCGAAACAGATGGCCGCCTATTTGAATGATGACCAGCGCAAGCTCTACGAGCTGATCTGGAAACGCACCGTCGCCTGCCAGATGATCCACGCCACGCTGGATACCGTATCGGTCAATTTCCCGGTCGGCGACGCCAGCTTCCGCGCCACCGGTACCACCGTGGTCGATCCCGGCTTTCTGGCCGTGTACGAGGAAGGCCGCGACAACCGCAACAAGCAGGAGGACGACGACGAGAAGCGCCGCCTGCCGGCCCTCAACCAGGGCGACGTGGTGCCGCTCACCGACATCCTCGCCGACCAGCACTTCACCGAACCGCCGCCGCGCTATTCCGAGGCCAGTCTGGTCAAGGCGCTGGAGGAATATGGCATCGGTCGTCCGTCCACCTACGCCAGCATCATCCAGGTGCTGCAGAATCGCGAATACGTGTATCTGGACAACCGCCGCTTCAAGCCTTCGGACGTGGGCCGCGCGGTCAGCAAGTTCCTCACCCAGCACTTCACCCAGTACGTCGATTACGACTTCACCGCGCACCTGGAAGACGAACTGGATGCCGTCAGCCGTGGCGAGGAAGCCTGGGTGCCGCTGCTGGAACGTTTCTGGAAGCCGTTCAAGGAAACGGTGGACGACAAGATCGAGAACGTCGAGCGCTCAGAGGCCACCGGTGCGCGCGTGCTGGGCGACGATCCCAAGACCGGCAAGCCGGTGTCGGTGCGCCTGGGCCGCTATGGGCCGTACGTCGCCCTGGGCGACAAGGACAGCGACGAAAAACTCACCTTCGCCAGCCTGCGCCCCGGCCAGAGCATGCACACCATCACCCTGGAAGAGGCGCTGGAACTGTTCAAGCTGCCACGCGTGCTGGGCGAGAACGAGGACGGCGAGGAAATCAGCGTCGGCATCGGCCGCTTCGGCCCCTTCATCAAGCAGGGCAAGGTCTATGCTTCGCTGAAGGCCGACGACGACCCCTACACCATCGAACTGCCGCGCGCGCAGGAACTGATGCGTGAAAAGCTGGAGTTCCTGGCCAACCGCACCATCCGGGATTTCGGCGACGGCATTCAGGTGCTGAATGGCCGCTACGGCCCCTACATCACCGACGGCAACAAGAACGCCAAGATTCCCAAGGATCGCGAACCCAAGTCGCTGACCCACGAGGAATGCAAGGAACTGATTGCTGCCGCGCCCGAACGCAAAAGGCGCGGCGCAGCCAAGAAGGCGGCCAAGAAGACCACGGCCAAAAAGGCAACCAAGAAAACCACCGCCAAGAAAGCAACCAAGAAGACCACCAAAAAAACGGCGACCAAAAAAGCTGTCAAGAAGGCCGCCAAGAAAACCACGTAGGGCGGGCACTGCCCGCCGCAATCCACGAACTTGCGGTGGTGCCTGTTCTTGCGAATAAACTCTCATCTCGCCTCACGTCATTCCGGCGAAAGCCGGAATCCATTTTCAGCCTTGCCGCAAGCGCACAATGGATTTCGGCTTTCGCCGGAATGACGGATTCTCAACCATTCTGGCGTCGTCATGCCGGCATCCCCTGTCTCGTCACCCATCACCAGCATCGATCAGGCCGCCAACGCCATGCGCGAAGGCGGCGTCATCGCCTATCCCACCGAAGGCGTCTACGGCCTGGGCTGCGACCCGCGCAACCAGCAGGCCTTCGAGCACCTGTTCGCCCTCAAGCAGCGCCCGCCCACGCAGGGCGTGCTGCTGATCGGCGCCGACTTCGAGCAGGTACGGCCATGGATCAATCTCACCGGCGTGCCCGACGACGTGCTGGAGATGGTTCACGCCACTTGGCCCGGCCCGCACACCTGGATTTTTCCACGCGCCGCCGATGTGCCGCCCTGGGTGGCCGGCGGCCATGCCGGCATCGCCCTGCGCGTCACCGCGCACGCGCCCGCCGCCCAGCTTTGTCGCGCCTGGGGCGGCGCCATCGTTTCCACCAGCGCCAATCCGCACGGCCAGCCGTCGGCCATGGATGCCGCCACGGTGGCGCGCTATTTCCCCGAGGGTCTGGCCGCCATCGTTGATGCGCCACTTGGTGGTCTGGACAAACCCACCCCCATTCGCGATGCGCTGACCGGCGCTATCATTCGTGCATGACGCGCATTCGGGGGAAGGGAGCATGCCCGTTCCAGATCCATCACGAGCCATGACACAGCCGGTCAGCCTGCCCTTGTTGGGCACGACCGACGCCGCCCGCAGCGTGGCCTGGCGTCAGGGTCGGGCCGTCAGCGCTGGCGAATTTCTGGCCCATGTCGGTCAGGTGGCGCGGCAACTGCCGCCGGCGCGCCATGTCGTCAATCTGTGCGAGGATCGCTACACGTTCCTCGTCGCCTTCTGCGCCGCCCTGACGCGCGGTCAGACCAACCTGCTGCCGCCCTCGCGCGCACCGCAGGCGGTGGCCGACATCCTGGCCGCGCATGCGGACGGCTACACCCTCGGCGACCAGCTGCTGCCGAATGCAGCGCCGGGGCACGTGCATCTGCCGCCCCTGCAGGGCGTCGACACGCCGTCCGCGGCCATGCCGATGATTGCCGTCGACCACGTCGCCGCCATCGGTTATACCTCCGGCTCCACCGGGCGTCCGCAGGCCAGCGTGAAGACCTGGGGCAGCTACGCGGCCAGCACCGCCGGCAACCTCGCCATGTACCGCCGGCATCTGGACGAACCCTTCCACGTGCTGGCCACGGTGCCGCCGCAACACATGTACGGCATGGAAATGTCCGTGCTGCTGCCGCTGTTCGGCAACATCGGCGTGCATGCCGGGCGTCCGCTGCTCCCCGCCGACGTGGCGCGTGCGCTGGACGAGTTGCCGGCGCCGCGCGTGCTGGTGACCACGCCCGTGCATCTGCGCGCCCTGGTCGCCTCCGGCCAGGCCATGCCGCCATTGGCCGCGATGGTGTCGGCCACCGCGCCCATGCCCCGGGATCTCGCGTGCGCCGCCGAAGCGCATTTCGACGCGCCCCTGCTGGAAGTATTCGGCTCCACCGAAACCTGCGTCTTCGCCAGCCGCCGAAGCGCGCGCGAGGATGCCTGGACCACCTATCCCGGCGTCACCCTGCATCCGCAACCCGACGGCACCCGCATCGAGGCGCCGCAGCTGGCCGAACCGGCCACCCTGGCCGACATCGTCGAGCTCACCGATACCGGCTTCCGTCTGGTCGGCCGCAACAGCGATCTTCTGGACATGGCCGGCAAGCGCGCCTCGCTGGCCGACCTCAACCAGCGCCTGCTGGCCATCGACGGCATCGAGGACGGCGTCATCTTTCAGCTGGACGATGCCGACACCCTTGGCGTGCGTCGCCTCGCCGCCCTGGTC
>DASSBH010000030.1:0-4220 GCA_035698945.1 Oleiagrimonas sp. | reverse complement strand
CAGGAAAACAGGCCGATTCTACCAGTGCCGACCCCGCGGCCCCATGTCGGGCGAGTACAATGGCTATTTCACCCCTGCCCCAGGAATTGCCCGTGCCTACCTGTCTCGAACGTGCCGATCTTCCCGGCCTTGAAGCCAGCTACCGCGGCAAGGTCCGCGATGTGTTCGACCTGCCCGGCAACCGTCTGCTGATCGTCGCCTCCGACCGCCTGTCGGCGTTCGACGTGATCCTGCCCGATCCGATCCCCGGCAAGGGTGAAATGCTGACCCAGATTTCCAATTTCTGGTTCGGCAAGACCAGCCACCTCATGCCCAACCACCTCACCGGCACACCGGTGGCCGAGGTGCTGCCGCAAGGCGCGGACACGGCTCTGTACGCCAACCGTTCCGTGGTGACACGGCGGCTCAAACCGGTGCCGGTGGAGGCCATCGCGCGCGGCTACCTGATCGGCTCGGGCTGGAAGGATTACCAGGCCACCGGTTCGCTGTGCGGCATCGATCTTCCGACGGGACTGCGCCAGGCCGAGCAGTTGTCCGAGCCAATCTTCACGCCTTCGACCAAGGCGGCATCCGGCAACCACGACGAGAACATCTGCTTCGACCAGGTGGCTGACAGCATCGGCGGCGAACTGGCCGAGCAGGTGCGCGAGGCCACCCTCACCATCTACCGCTTCGCCGCTTCCTATGCCGCCGAACGCGGCATCCTCATCGCCGACACCAAGCTGGAATTCGGCACCGACGAGGACGGCAAGCTGTATGTGATGGACGAGATGCTCACGCCCGATTCCTCGCGCTTCTGGCCCGCCGACCAATACCAGATCGGCATCAGCCCGCCCAGTTTCGACAAGCAGTTCGTGCGCGATTATCTGGAAACGCTGGACTGGAACAAGCGCGCGCCCGGTCCGAAACTGCCACGCGAGGTCATCGACGGCTCGGCCGCCCGCTATGCCGAGGCGCTGGACAGGCTGGCTGGCATTCGCGTCTAGCCAAAAAACCGTCAGGGGCATAACCCATGCTGCAGTATGTGATCAAGGTGCTCATCACGGCAGTGGTTGTGGTTGCCGTCTCGGAGCTCGGCAAACGCAGTTCTCTTTGGGGCGCGGTGCTTGCTTCGCTGCCGCTTACCTCGTTGCTGGCGTTCGTATGGCTCTATCGTGGCACGCACAATGTCACTGCCGTGGCGTCGCTTTCGACTGGCATCTTCTGGCTCGTCCTCGCGTCGTTGCCGCTATTTCTCATTTTTCCGGCGCTGCTCAAGAACGGGGTTTCGTTCTGGCCGGCCTTGGGCGCTTCTTGCGTTGTCACCATCGGGCTGTATTTTGGTCTGGTCTGGGTGCTGGAGCGTTTCGGCGTCCGCCTATAACGCCTGGCCCAGAACCATTCGTCGCTGCTCGATTTAAGCGTTAGGATGCAGGTACCTATCATCGTCGCGGCTTCAACAGCGATCCGGTTTCCGTACAGGCGCCCCCATCGTGTCGACCAAGGGAAAAATCACTTCGCTGGATATCGCCCACCGCGCCGGCGTGTCGCAATCGACGGTGTCGCGCGCCTTGCGCGGCAGCACGCTGGTCAGCGAGGAAACCCGGCAGCGCGTGCGCCAGGCGGCGCGGGAACTCCATTACAAGGTCGACAAGAACGCATCGAACCTGCGCACCCAGCACTCGGGCACGCTGGCACTGCTGCTGTTCGAGGATCCGACCGCCGACGAATCGCACATCAACCCGTTCTTCCTGGCCATGCTGGGTTCGATCACCCGCGCCTGCGCCCAGCGCGGCTACGATTTGCTGGTGTCCTTCCAGCAGTTGTCCGACGATTGGCATTCGGACTACGCCGACACCCGCAAGGCCGATGGCATCATCCTGCTCGGCTACGGCGATTATGTGGCCTGGCGCGACAAACTCGACACGCTGATCGAACAAGGCACCCACTTCGTGCGCTGGGGCGCGGTGCTGGACGGCCAGCCGGGCCTGTCGATCGGCTGCGACAATTTTCAGGGCGGCTTCGACGTCACCCGCCATCTGCTCGAGCAAGGCTGCCGGCGCATCGCCTTTCTGGGTGAAGCCACGGAGCATTATCCGGAGTTTCTGGATCGCTACCACGGACACTGCGAAGCCCTGCGCGACGCCGATCTGCAGGCCGACCGAAGCCTGCTTGAAGCGGCCGAAAGCACCCGCCAATCCGGCTACGACGCCATGCAGGCATTGCTGTCGCGCAAGGCATCGCTCGACGCCGTGTTCGCTGCCAGTGACCTGATTGCCGTGGGCGCCATGCACGCGTTGGCCGACCACGGCCTTGCCGTGCCGAAGGATGTCGCCGTGGCCGGCTTCGACGACATTCCGCTGGCCAGCTTCGTGCACCCGCCCCTGACCACGGCCCACCAGGACACCAGCGGCGCCGGCGCCATGCTGGTGGATCGCCTGCTGGCCCAGGTAACCGGCGAAACCACCGAAAACATCAAGCTGCAGGCGGAGCTGGTGATCCGCGCTTCCAGCTTGCGTCGATGACCCTGCTGACAGGCACACCCAAGAATGCACATGATCGAATGGCGCTTGCTTAACATGCAGTCGCTCTCAAACCGTTCGCGCTGAATCCTTCAGCAGGCTCCTACGGCCATTTCCGACGGTACTCTCCGGGCGTCACGCCGAAGCGGTGCAGGAACAATTCGCCGAAGTGGGAGGGTGTGGCGAAGCCGAGATCCTCGGCGATGGCGGCGATGCTGCGGTCGGAGTCGAGCAGGCGGCGGCTGGCCAGGTGCAGACGATGCGTGCGCACGTAGTCGCTCCAGCTCATGCCGACCTGCTGTTTGAAGCGACGGCTGAAGTAGGCCGGCGACAATGCGCAAAGCGTCGCCGCCTGTTCCGCGCCGGGTGCCTGCGCCGGGTTCTGGCGCAGGCAGTCGATGGCCGGACGCAGACGTTGCAGGCCATGCTCGTCGGATGGCAAGGGTTTGCTCTGGATCGCCGGCGCGCGAACCACGGCGCGCAACAGCAGGCCGACCATGGGCAAGGCCAGCGGGTCATCGGCTTTCAGTTCGAGCAGCCAATTGGCAAGCGACGTCAGATGGCGGTGCAAATATTCATCGGGCTGGACGCATAACGGCTTGCGCAGGCATTCAAGTTCCGGAACATTGAGCAGCGATGCGCCGACGGCGCCTTCGATCTGCACCAGCACCCAGTCGCGCGCGCCGGCTTCCAGCATGAAATCGTGCTGATGCATCGAGGGAATGAAGCTGATGCTGTGCGGGGCCAGCGCGTAGCGGCAACCATCGACGTCGAAATGCCCGGCTACCTGGCCGAACAGCACCAGTTCCAGCGCATCATGGAAATGCACGAACGGCTCGGTGCGCGCGGCCACGCGATCATGCTGGATGTATTCGACGTGTACCGGCGCATCCGGCTGCAGTTCCACCGGCTCGCAAATCGGACGATCGAAATGGGGTAGCGTCATGATGACTGCCCGCGTTGTCTCAATCGCCCAATTGTATACGGCTCACCCTCTCCTCTCGTGTAGGAGCCTGCCTGCAGGCGATGGCGCGCGCGGCCTCATTGAACTGCGCGCTATCGCCTGCAGGCAGGCTCCTACAACAATAATTATGGGGTGGTGCTGCCCATGATGCGTATCTGCATGGGGTGCAGGGTGGCGTCGACCTGGCCGGACTTGCCGCTGTCGAGCAGGTCGGTCCAGGTTGCGCCGTCGGTCAGTCCGGCATCGAGTCGCGGTTTGGCATCGGTCTTGCCGAGGTTGACCATGAGCAGGGTGCGCTCGCCATCTTTTTCGCGCAGGATGCACAGCACCGCCGAGTCGTCGTCGCAGAGGATGCGCTGGCTGCCGCCGCTGATTTCGGGCCGCGCATGGCGCAACGCCAGCAGGGTCCGGTACCAGTGGTAGAGCGAATCGGGATCGGCCTTTTCCTTCTGCAACGACACGCCGTCATCGGAGCGGTTGAAGCGATGCTTCCACCACCACTTGCTGCCGTCGCCCTTGTACCAGATGGCCGAGCCGGGAGCTTCAAGATCGGCTTGCCAGCGGAACGCTTCGCGCACCGGAATGCCGACGGCATCGGTCAGCGGAATACCGCCGACCTTGCCGATGTTTTTCGGCTGCTCGCCGCGCATGCCCAGTTCCTGGCCGTAGTAGATCAGCGGATCGCCCTTGAGCATCAGCGCGATGGCGGCGGCGGCGCGGGCCTTGGCCTGGTTGCCGCCAAGCAGCGACATGGA
>DASSBH010000029.1:0-4714 GCA_035698945.1 Oleiagrimonas sp. | reverse complement strand
GGTGCTGCCATGATCGGTGTTGAATCCATTGACCAGTTAGCGCAGCGGCTCGCAGGGCTGGTGCCGCCAGGGATTGCGCTGGCTCGAGAGGATCTCGAGGCCAACTTCCGCGATGTTCTGACGCATGGATTGCGTCGCCTCGACCTTGTCACGCGCGAGGAATTCGATGTCCAGCGTCTGGTGTTGAGCCGAACCCGCGAACGGATCGAGCAGCTTGAGAAGCGTCTTACCGATCTGGAAGCCAGTTCGGGCTCACCCGCCTACTGAACATCCTTCAGCGCACGAACGCCGCGCCATGGCGCGGCTACCGTCTCCCGGGAGTGCCGCTTCCGGCCCGTCACCTCACCCCGATTGGGTCGGAAGCGGCTTTTTTGTCTCGGGAAGGCTCGTCGCGCCACGGGTTGACAACGATCCGCGCGGAGCTGCCACTCCGCGCCGCCGCTGTTCCGCGTGCGCACGAACCTCATGTTTTGCATCGCTCGTACTTTGCACCGTCCTCCACCATGCCTTCAGGGAAGGAGCCGCCAGCCATGATCCCGGGTCGCCACGAAATGTCCGCTGGACATGGTCGACGCCATCGGCGCAAAGGGCGCGGAGCGCGGGCATGAGCCTGGCCGTTACCCTCAGCCGGGCCCAGCAGGGGGTGACGGCGCCGCAGGTGATGGTCGAGGTGCATCTGTCGGGCGGCTTGCCTGGCACGGCCATTGTCGGCCTGCCGGAGGCGGCGGTGCGCGAGGCGCGTGACCGCGTGCGCGTGGCGATCCAGAACACCGCGTTCCAATATCCGCGTTCGCGCGTCACCGTGAATCTGGCGCCCGCCGAGCTGCCCAAGAACGGCGGCCGCTTCGATCTGGCGATTGCCTTGGGCATTCTGGCCGCGGCCGGCCAGGTACCGCGCGAGCGCATGGACGAGTGCGAATTTCTCGGTGAACTGGCCCTGTCCGGCGCATTGCGGCCGGTCACCGGTGTGTTGCCGGCGCTGCTGCGCGCGCGCCAGCGCAAACGCTGCGTCGTCGTGCCGAGAGGCAATGCCGTAGAGGCGGCACTGGTGGAAGACGCCCACATTCTTGTGGCCGACACACTGGCGGATGTCTGCGCCTGGTTGCGTGGCGGCGAGCTGTCCGCCCCCCAGCCGGTACACGACGAGAGCATCGCCTGGACGGGTCTGGATCTGGCCGATGTACGCGGCCAGTTGCAGGCGCGCCGGGCGCTGGAAATCGCCGCTGCCGGAGGACATCACCTCCTGCTGGCTGGTCCGCCCGGCACCGGCAAGACCATGCTGGCCGAACGCCTGCCGGGCATTCTTCCGCCGTTGGGCGAAAGCGAGGCGCTGGAATCGTGCGCGGTGCGCTCGGTCGCCGGCATGCCGGTGGACATGACGCGCTGGCGCGAGCGCCCGTTCCGTGCCCCGCACCACACCATTTCCGCCGTGGCGTTGGTCGGGGGTGGCTCGCAGCCGCAGCCGGGCGAAATTTCCCTGGCGCATCACGGCGTGCTGTTTCTGGACGAGTTGCCGGAATTCAGCCGCCATGTTCTGGAGGTGCTGCGCGAGCCGCTGGAATCGGGCGAAATCGTCATATCGCGGGCCATGCGCAAGGCCTGTTTCCCGGCGCGTTTCCAACTGGTGGCGGCCATGAATCCGTGCCCCTGCGGTTATGCCGGCGATCCCGACGGCCGTTGCCGCTGCACGCCGGATCAGATAGCCCGCTACCGCGCCCGCATTTCCGGGCCGCTGCTGGATCGCATCGACCTCGGCGTCGAAGTGCCGCGGGTGCCGTTGTCCGAGCTTACCGCCAGCAACCGCTCCGGAGAGAGCAGTGCCAGCGTGCGCGAACGCGTGATCCAGGCCCGCAGGCAGGCCTTGATGCGCAGCGGCCTGCCCAATGCCGAGTTGTCCTCGCGTGATCTGGAGCGCGATTGCGCCCTGGGCCCTGCCGAACGCAGCTGGTTCGAGCGCGCGCTGGAGCGGTTGCGGCTGTCGGCGCGCGCCTATCATCGGGTGCTCAGGGTGGCGCGCACCATTGCCGATCTGGATGATTCCACCGGTTGCGTGTGTCGCGCACATCTGGCCGAGGCCTTGCAGCTGCGGCGTTTCGACCAGACCCGGTGACATCGTTCCCGTTGAGCAACACCGTGTTCATATGAAGGAACAACATATGTCGATGGGCATGCTTGACCGTCGATGTCACTGTCTGGATAATTGAACTGTCGGGTACGCAAATACCGACCTGCCGCCCCGGTACCGGATCCCCTCCCCCTCCCCCGCTCCGGTACCGGGGGCCTGGCACCTTCTCTTGTTCCCCTGCGATTTTCCTCTTTCCTGGTTCATTCGGGGTATGGGTTCGTTGTTCTTTTGCTACCCTGCAACAGCGATTTTGCCATTACCATCAAGCGCCCACCCCACGGACGCGAGTGCGCATGGCAATTGAACTGGGCGCAATGATCACCCTGCTTCTGGTCGTCGGTTTTCTGGCCCAGTGGGCGGCCTGGCGCGTACGCGTACCGGCAATCCTTTTCCTGCTGCTGGCCGGCATCGTGCTGGGCCCCGCGACCGGGCTGGTCGATCCTGATCGCATGATGGGGCCGTTGTTGTTCCCGGTGGTGTCGCTGGCGGTGGCGCTGATCCTGTTCGAAGGCAGCATGACCTTGCGCTTTTCCGAATTGCGCGAGGTCGGCAAGTCCGTGCGCGGTCTGGTCAGCTACGGCGCGTTGCTGGCCCTGCTGCTGCTGGCCGCGGCCGCGCACTGGATTGCCGGCGTGCGCTGGGAACTGGCGTTCCTGTTCGGCGCGCTGACCTGCGTGACCGGCCCCACCGTCATCATGCCGCTGTTGCGTACGCTGCGCCCCAACGCGCGCATCGCCAGCGTGCTGCGCTGGGAAGGCATCATGATCGACCCGCTTGGCGCCTTGTTGGCGGTGCTGGTGTACGAAGCCATCATTTCGCACCAGCAAGGGCACTCGCTGGGCGTGTTCGGTCTTACCGTCGTCATCGGCGCAGGCGTCGGCCTGGTGGTGGGCTGGATGCTGGGCTTCCTGTTGCGGCGGCAACTGATTCCGGAATACCTGCAGACCTATGGCACCCTGATCGCGGTGCTGGGAGCCTTCAGCCTGTCCAACACGTTTGCGCACGAATCCGGCCTGCTGGCGGTGACTGTGATGGGCATCTGGCTGGGCAACATGCGCGATGTGCATGTCGATCACATCATGGACTTCAAGGAACACCTGTCCACGCTGCTGATCTCCATGCTGTTCGTGGTGCTGGCTGCACGGCTGCATTGGCCGTTGCCGCCGGGTGTGCTGATGAGCGGCATCATCGTGTTCCTGGTGGCGCAGTTCGTGATTCGTCCGATCACGGTGCTGGTTGCCACCGCCGGCGGTGAACTGACCTGGCGCGAGCGTGCGCTGATTTCCTATGTGTCGCCGCGCGGCGTCGTGGCTGCTTCGGTGTCTTCGCTGTTCGCCTTGCGTCTGAGCGAACTGGGGATGCGCGGCGCCGACGAGCTGGTGCCGCTGGTGTTCATCCTCATCATCGGCACGGTGGTGCTGCAAAGCGTGACCTCACGGCCGCTGGCGCGCTGGCTGAAAGTGGCCGATCCCGATCCCAACGGCGTGATGATCTTCGGCTCCGACCACGTGGCGCGCACGGTGGCGAAGGCGCTGATCGAACAGAAATTCCGCGTGCTGATCGTCGACGACGACTGGGAAGGCATCAGCGCCGCGCGCATGGCCGGGCTGTCCACCTTCTACGGCAATCCCACCTCGCAGCATGCGGCGGTGCACATCGATTTGACCGGTCTTGGCCGCTTGCTGGCCATGTCCACCCGGCGCGAGCTCAACTCGCTGACGTGCATGCAGTACCGTCAGGTTTTCGGCCGCGAGCGGGTGTATCGCCTGCGTATCCTGGCGCCGGAAAAAAGCCATGATCGCGCGGCCTTTGCCGGCACCATCCAGTCCAAGGTGCTGTTCGGCGACGCCATGACCCACGCCCGCTTCAGCGAAATGCTGGCCACCGGCTGGCGGGTGAAAACCACCCAGCTGACCGACGCCTACGACTGGCCCCAGTTTGTCGAACGCAACGGCGGCGACACCGTGCTGCTGTTCGGCATCGAAGCCAATGGCAGTCTGCGCGTAGTGGCCAACAAGCGCGAAATCGAACCCAAGGCCGGTTGGACGGTGCTGGCGCTGGTGCCGCCGGATGTCCCCGTTCCGCCGCCGTTGGAGGACGCATAGCCGGTAGGGCGGGGCGCTGCCCGTCATCGAATGCTCCATCGGCGGGCAATGCCCGCCCTGCGCGATCTTCTGCGGCAGGCTCGCCGCTCACACCCCGTGATGCTTGCCCTGATAAGGCGCATAAAACGCACGCAACCGGGCGATATCGGCCTGCATGTCGTCTGTGGTCTCGAACAGCGGGCCGAGCACGATGAGCTTGTCGGGATAGTGGAAGGCCACGGGAAAGATCGGCACGTCGGCATGACGGGCGATGTGCCAGAAGCCGCTTTTCCATCGCTTGACCGGCTTGCGCGTGCCTTCGGGCGTGATCGCCAGCCACAGCGACGGGCTGGCCTCGAAACGGTCGGTCATCTGCTCGACCACGCCGCGCGCGGCGCGCCGGTCGATGGCGATGCCGCCGAGCGCGCGCAGCAACGCGCCCATCGGACCATGGAACAGCTCGTCCTTGATCATGAAATGCACTTCGGCGCCGATGCCGACCTTC
>DASSBH010000028.1:0-4216 GCA_035698945.1 Oleiagrimonas sp. | reverse complement strand
TGGCCGGCCTCGCCTTCGGGCAAACCGTGCTCAGCAAGGCCGTGGTCGCGGCGGGTCTTGCATTCGACAGCCGCGAAGCGCACTCGGCCGTCTATGACACCGAACGTACGTCCCGGCTTTTCTGCATCATCGTCAACCGCTGGAAAGAGTTGCTGGACGCCGAGCGCGTGCACAAGGACATGACGGTGGATTGACGGCGAAGCCGGTCGCTGTCATCGCCTTGTAACATGCGCACGATGCAATAGAGCCCCCGCCAGCGAAAAGGCCCATGCAAAAACGCATCCTGATCGTCGAAGACGAAGCCTCCATCCGCGAAATGGTGGCCTTTGCCCTGCGCAAGGCCGACATGCTGCCGGTGCATGCCGAAGACGCACGCACCGCCCAGTTGGCCATTGCCGAACAGGTGCCCGACCTGATCCTGCTGGACTGGATGCTGCCCGGCATGAGCGGACTGGAACTGGCGCGTCGCCTGACGCGCGAAAAGCTCACGCACGAGGTGCCGATCATCATGCTCACGGCGCGCGGCGAGGAGGCCGATCGCGTCAACGGGCTGGAAGCCGGCGTCGACGATTACGTGGTCAAGCCGTTTTCCACGCGCGAACTGGTCGCCCGCATCAAGGCCGTGCTGCGGCGCAGCCGCGGCGATGACGGCAACGGTGTACTGGAAGTCGGCGGCCTGCGCCTCGACAGCGCCGCCCATCGCGTCCACGCCGGCGACGACCGCGTCGTGCTCGGCCCGACCGAATATCGCCTGCTGCACTTCTTCATGACCCATCCCGAGCGCGTATATTCGCGCTCACAGCTGCTCGACCAGGTCTGGGGCGGCAGCGTGTATGTGGAAGAGCGCACTGTGGACGTGCATATCCGGCGCCTGCGCCAAGCGCTGGAGCCATGGCAACTGGATACCCTGCTGCAAACGGTACGCGGCGCCGGTTACCGCTTTTCGACGCACCCATGAGCTTTCCGGATCACACCCGCGAGCAGCGCCTTCTGGCGCAGATCCGCAACCTGCGCCGCGCCGTCGGCGCACTGCCCGACGCCGCCGTTCTGCTCGACCGCGGCGATTGCATCCACTGGGCCAACCCCGCCGCCGAACGCCTGCTGGGCGTGCACCGCAAGCGCGATCACGGCAAATCCATGGCGACCCTTCTGGGCGACAGTGCGCTGGGACAATGGCTGCGTTCGAACAGCGATCACCCACCCGCCGACATCCCCGCGCCCACCGATCCGGAACGTCACCTCAGCATCACCCTGATTCCCTTTGGCGGCGATCAGCGTGTGCTTCTGGCACGCGACATCAGCCACATCAGCCGGCTGGAAAAAATGCGCCGCGATTTCGTCGCCAACGTCTCGCACGAACTGCGCACGCCGCTGACCGTGATCCACGGCTACCTCGAACTGTTCGACCCGGACGATATGCCCGACCTGGCGCCGGCACTGACCGAGATGCGCGCGCAATCGCACCGCATGGGGCAGATTGTCGAAGACCTGCTGACCCTGTCGCGCCTGGAAACCCAGCAGCACCTGCCCGACGAGCACGTTTCCATGACCGACATGCTCATCTCGCTCGGCAAGGAAGCCGAAGCCTTGAGCAAGGGCCGCCATCGCATCAGCGTGCATCATGAAGCGCCCATGGATTTGCGCGGTTCGCAACGCGACCTGCACAGCGCCTTTTCCAACCTGGTCAGCAATGCGGTGCGCTACACCCCCGGACACGGCGAAATCCTGATCCGCTGGCGTCTCACGCCCGAAGGCGCCGCCTACTCCGTGCGCGATACCGGCTACGGCATTCCTTCCGAACACCTGGGCCGGCTGAGCGAACGGTTCTACCGCGTTTCGTCCAGCCGTTCGCGCGACAAGGGCGGCACCGGTCTGGGCTTGTCCATCGTCAAGCACGTGCTCAACTTGCACCAGGCCCGCCTGAAAATCGAAAGCGAACCGGGCAAGGGATCTATATTCACCTGCCTGTTCGACAACGCACGATTGCTGCCGCCGACGCGCGAAGCCGACTGATCCTCATTCATCGTGCAGGAGGTGTACGCCGTCAGCAGGAAGTCGATGCGCTGCTGCAGGCCGCGCTGGTCGCCGCCACGCTGGCCGCCATGATGGCCATCATCACGGCTTGCTGCTGCGCCTCGATGACCTTGGCGACAGCCGGGGCGGAATCGTCATGATGCTCCTTCGCCAGCGCCTTGATGCGTTTCTTCGCCGCCGCGCGCTGCTTGAACGGGTAGATCGCGTCGATGATGCGACAGGCCATGGCCAATTGCAGCAGCCACAGCATGTGCGGCTCGGGCGTCTCGCCATGCAGCAAAACGGCATCCATGCGTTCGCGGATGTCGTGCTCGACACGCCCGTCGTGCTCGGGATAAACCTCGCGGTGAAACAGCAGCAGGACACGCTCCTCATGCCGCTCAAGCGTGCCTCTGCCCACCAGTGCATCCAGCAACCGTGCGCGCAATCCATGGACAGAGCGCGGCAGGTTGTGCACCCACCAGGCAACGCTCTTGCCCGGTCGTGCGGCGATGGCGGCTATCGCGTCATTGAAGAGCCGGTTGTCCGTCGACGAGGCATCGACGACAGAAAGCTTCTCGCCCCAGAAGCTCTTTTTCAGGTGCAGCCGATTCAGGGCGGCCATGTCGGCGATCATCGCTCCGGCCAGCCCCATCTCCAGGGTCGACTGGACACCCATCGGCACCGTGCCCTTGGCATCGTCCAGAGCCAGCAGCAACAGGTCTTCGGCAAGCAGTTCCATGGAAGCTCTCCTCACGTGGCGTGTGACGAAGCTCCATTGTGCCGCAGAAAATCGCGCAGGAACGGAATGGTGATGCGACGGTGCGCCGCCAGCGAGGCAACGTCGATGCGCTCCAGCAGGTCATGCAGCGCACCCAGATCACGCGCCTGATGGGTGAACAGCCAATCGAGCACGGCATCGTCCAGACGGATGCCGCGCGCTTCGGCATGCGCGCGCAGCACCTGGCGACGCTCGCCCTCGTCCAGCGGTTTGAGCACGGCCAGCGTGCACGCTCCCAGGCGCGAGCGCAGGTCGGGCAGGCCCAACCCCAGTTGCGCGGGCGTTTCGCGCGAGGCGAAAAGCAGCGTCACGCCCTCGGCGCGCGCGCGGTTGTACAGGTCGAACAGCGCATGCTCGGCAGCGGCATTACCGGCCATGGCCTGCAGGTCGTCCAGCGCCAGCACGTCCGCGCCGACACCGCCGCGGATCGCGGCTTCGGCGTTCGCGCCCAGGCTGGCCAGCGGCACATACTGCGCGCGACGCCCCTGGGCCGTGGCCGCCTGGCAGGCGGCAATCAGCAAGTGGGTCTTGCCGCTGCCCTGGCCGCCCGTCACGAAAGGCCAGGCGGCATCCGGCGCTTCCGCCGCACGGCGCACGATGGCCAGTGCGGCCGCGTTGGCGCCCGGATAAAAATATTCGAAACGCTGCCGACGCGGCCAGCGCAAGGCGAGCGGAAGCTGGCTTGTCACTTCAGTCTGCGCCCTCTCGGTTCTCGTCCGGCAAGGCCTTGTCGGAGATTCCATCGGGCAATATGACCCCCTCGTCGCCACCATACAGATCGCTCTGCTGGTAACGCCCGTAACCGTAGCGCAGCAACACCATGATGACGGCCGCCGCCGGCAGCGCCAGCAGAATGCCGAAGAAGCCGAACAGGTAGCCGCCTGCCAGCACCGCGAACATCACCGCCACGGGATGCAGCCCGATCTTGTCGCCGACCAGCTTCGGCACCAGCACATAGCCTTCCATCATCTGGCCGACGGCGAACACGATCGCCAGCAGGCCCAGGTGCAGCCAGTCGCCGTACTGCACCATCACCGCGATCAGCGCCGCGACCAGACCGATGATGAAACCGAGATACGGCACAAAACTCAGCAGACCCGCCACCATGCCGATCAACGGGCCAACCGACAGGCCGATCAAGGCAAGGCCGACACCGTAGATGATGCCCAGCGCCACCATCACCAGCAGCTGGCCGCGCACGAAAGCGCCCAGCACCTGGTTGGATTCGTTCGCCAGACGCACGATGGTCGGCCGCTGGCGGCGCGGCAACATGCGATCCAGATGCGCCACCATCACGTCCCAGTCGCGCAGCAGGTAGAACGTCACCACCGGTATCAGCACCAGATTGGTCAGCCACAGCACGATGCCGAAGCCGGATTTGGACACCTTGGCCAACGTGGCGGCGGCAATGCTGCCGACCGA
>DASSBH010000027.1:0-3466 GCA_035698945.1 Oleiagrimonas sp. | reverse complement strand
CACCGCCTGGTCGAGCAGCAGGCCAAGGTGCGCCGCGCCGGCAAGCTCGACTGGCTGCGCCCGGACGCCAAGAGCCAGGTCACCCTGCGTTACGAGGACGGCAAGGTGGCCGGCCTGGACGCCGTGGTGCTGTCCACGCAGCACGACCCGTCGGTCAAACAGAAGGATCTCGTCGAAGGCGTCTATCAGCACATCCTCAAGCCCGTGCTGCCGAAGAAGTGGCTGGCCTCGCTGCCCAAGAGCAAGGTTCACATCAACCCCACCGGCAAGTTCGTCATCGGCGGCCCCGTGGGCGACTGCGGCCTGACCGGTCGCAAGATCATCGTCGACACCTACGGCGGCATGGGCCGTCACGGCGGCGGTGCGTTCAGCGGCAAGGATCCGTCCAAGGTCGACCGCAGCGCCGCGTACGCCGCGCGCTACGTGGCCAAGAACATCGTCGCCGCGGGCCTCGCCGACAAGTGCGAGGTGCAGCTCAGCTACGCCATCGGCGTGGCCCGTCCGACCTCCGTCTCGGTGACCACCTTCGGCACCGGCAAGGTCGACGACGAAGTCATCGAAAAGCTGATCCGCGAGCATTTCGACCTGCGCCCCTGGGGCATCATCCAGATGCTCGACCTGATCCACCCCATCTACCAGCTCACCAGCGCCTACGGCCACTTCGGCCGCAAGCCGTTCCAGCACACCTACAAATGGGAAGAGCACGAAAACGGCAAGGTGGTGAAAAAATCCGAAACCACCACCGCCTTCAGCTGGGAAAAAACCGACAAGGCCGACGCCCTGCGCAAAGCGGCCAAGTTGAAATAATCGACTTGTCGCTTCGACAACACAAAACGGGTCGCATCATGCGGCCCGTTTTTGTGTTGTCCATCAAGCGGACTCGCGTCCATCAGAACGTCAGACGTACACCCGCCTGCCAGCGATCGATGTTGTCGCGGGAATAATCGTCCACCACGTAGCCGACGCTGACATAGGTGAACGGCAGTACATGAAACAGCGCGGTGGCCGTGTATTCGTTGAATCCGCCATTGCGCTGGTAGCGGCCCACGCCGCCCTCCAACTGCACGATCGGCAAGCGCACACGCAGACCTGCCTCGGCATGCATGCCGCTGTCCCCGCCGTAGCCGTCGACCGTCTGCTTCGACCAGCCCAGTTTGCCGTACGCCGCCAACGTGTCGGCCAGATCGACGGCATAACCGGCGTCGGCGTGCCAGGCCGTCAGGTTGTTTCCCGAAACGGCAACGTGATTGATACGCCGGTAATTGCCGGAAACGAACCAGCCGCCGGCCGGATTGAAACTGGCCTCGGCGCCCCAGCCCCAACCGTCCACCGCCGACGCATTCACGTGCTGCCCGGTCAATTGCACATAGTTGAAGCTGGGCGCATCCGCCCGCGCGACCGGCGCCAAGGCCAGCCCTGCCACAAGCGCCATGCATGCCATGTATTTCATCGTTGTTCCCTTTTTATGGAGTGAGTGGTGATGCTGCAGTCGGAGAATCAGTAGATTTCGCCGACGCAGCAGCGCAGGCTGCCGCCGGCTTTTTCGATTTCGGAAAGATCCACGCTGCCGATGGCAAAACCGTAGTCGGCCAAAGCCTGGTTCTGCGCATCGGTGAGCGACGCCGCGGCGCGGGCGCTCATCCACACGCGCTCGCCGCACAAGGTGATGGCGTTGGCGGCGAAAGCCTGCTTCTGCGCCGCATCGAGATGGATGACACGATCATCATAGGCTCTGGCGACGGCCTCGGGTACGGCGGAATCGGCAAAGCCGTCGGCGGCGAGGATGACGGCGCGGCTGGCCAGCAGGGCCATGACCACGTTGGTGTGGTATTCGGTGGGCGCCAGCTCGAAGCAGAACGGCAGGCGCAAATCGAAGGCCTTGTGCATGGCGGCCGCGCCGGCTTCGTTGCAGCGTTCGCTCAGGCCGCAGAAACCGACGCGACGGGCGCGGTCGATGATCAGCGAACCGGTGAGCTCGGCGGCCATGTCGGGGCACGCCGACAGGTCGATTTCGTCGTAGCCCAGCACGTCGCCGAAAAACCCGCGGATGTCGGCGCGCGCGGCTTCGAGCTGGCGCACCGGGTGACGCATGCGACCGATGACGAAGCGACCGGGCGCAGTGCCGAACACGTTGTTGGGGAACACCGCATCCGGTGTTTGCGGATCGCCCGGAAAGGTGATGACCGGACAATCCTCACGCAACGCGCGCGCCAGCCCGGCGTGCTGCGCCAATGCGCGGTGCGGATCCACCGCGAGGCTCATGTCCATGTAGGCGTTGTCGCGCGCCGACTCCCCGGCCAGCGAAAACGCCACCGGCGCGACCAGAAAGGCGGTACGCGCCGTAGGACTCGCGTCGGGCAACGGCTCCAGCGCGGCGAACGCTTCGAGAAATTCGGCTGGCGAGGAAGTGATCACGCCATGGCTCCGTGGTCAAAGATACGCGCGATGGTAACGCCTGAGGCATACCGATACCCGCCGAACTTTTGCAGGGGCCATGGCTTGGCGCGGGTAGTACCCGCCCTGCCGGTTCAGTCGCGTACCAGCGTGGATTTGCCGAACAGGCTTTCGACCAGTTCCACGGCGACGCGGGCGGTGCGGTTGTGGTCGTCGAAGGCGGGATTCATTTCGACGATGTCGAGCGAGCCCAGACGGCCCGAGTCATGGATCATCTCCATGCCCAGCTGCGCTTCGCGATAGGTCGGCCCGCCGGCCACGGTGGTGCCGACGCCGGGGGCGATGCCCGGATCGAGGTAGTCGACGTCGAAGCTGACGTGCAGGTGGGTATCTTCGTCCAGGCCTTCCAGCGCTTCCTCGACGGTGCGGCGCATGCCGTGTTCGTCGATGTGGCGCATGTCGAACACCTTGAGCCCGGCCTGATGCACGAGGCGCTTTTCGCCCTCGTCCACCGAACGGATACCGATGTAGCGCATCACCGAGGGGTCGATCGCCGGCGCGGAACCGCCCAGCTCGGTCAGCCCCTTCGGACCCATGCCGCACAGGCAGGCCACGGGCATGCCGTGGATGTTGCCGCTGGGGGTGAGGTCGTTGGTGTTGAAGTCGGTATGCGCATCCAGCCACAGCACGCGCAGTTTCTTGCCGACCTTGCGGCAATGGTTGGCCACGGCGGTGATCGAACCCAGGCCAAGGCAATGGTCGCCACCCAGCATGATGGGAAAACGGCCATCTTCGAGAATCTTGCCGACGGCTTCCATGGTCGCCCGGTTCCAGGCCACGACGCCGTCCAGATGGCGGTAGCCGTCGTCCGGCGGCAGCCACGGGTTGACCGGGCCGCTCAGGTTGCCGCGATCCTCGACTTCCAGCCCGCGCGCCTTGAGCGCTTCGGCGATGCCGGCCACGCGCAGGGCTTCGGGGCCCATCGAGGCGCCGCGGTCGGCCGCGCCGATGTCGGTGGGAACGCCAATCAGGGAAATCTTGCGGGAAGTTGCGGCTGCCATGAAAACCTCGG
>DASSBH010000026.1:0-20943 GCA_035698945.1 Oleiagrimonas sp. | reverse complement strand
CAGGGCCATGGTGTCGTCGGCGACGCGAAAGCCGAGTGGCGCGAAGCGGGCGGCGAAGCGGGCCACGCGCAGGATGCGTACCGGGTCTTCGGCGAAGGCGGGTGAGACGTGGCGCAGCAGGCGCGCGTCGAGGTCGGCGCGACCGTCGAACGGATCGACTAGCTTGCCGTGTTCGTCCTCGGCCATGGCGTTGATGGTGAGGTCGCGGCGGGCCAGGTCTTCTTCCAGCGTTACTGTCGGTTCGGTGTGGAAGACGAAGCCGTGGTAGCCGTGGCCCTGTTTGCGCTCGGTGCGGGCCAGCGCGTATTCCTCGCCGGTTTGCGGGTGCAGGAATACGGGGAAGTCCTTGCCGACGGGTTTGTAGCCGAGGGCCAGCAGCTCGTCGGGGCGCGCGCCCGTCACCACGTAGTCGCGGTCGGCCGAGTCACGGCCCAGCAGTTTGTCGCGGACGGCGCCGCCTACGAGATAGATGCGCATGGCGTGATTCTGCCATGGGTGCGGGTAGGGCGGGCGTTGCCGGCCATCGGGAGCCATTTTCAGCGGGCAGTGCCCGCCCTACACGATTCAATCAGGCTTTTTGGTTGAGGCCACGGCAGCGCCGCTGGCGGGGCAGACGACGGTTTTGCGTGGCGTGCTGGCGTCGGGCGGCGTGTAGGCGTGGCCGAAGTGCGGCATGCGCTGGTCGAGCGCCACGGCGTTGCCGTTGAGTCGCCAGTCGTAGATGACGCTGTAGGCCAGGACGCGCATGACATAGGTGCGGGTTTCGTGGAACGGGATGGTGGCCACGAAGAGATCCGGCGGCAGGCTGCCGCGGTCGGCCAGCCATTCGTCCACGCGGCTGGGGCCGGCGTTGTAGGCGGCGGTGGCGAGGTAGGGCGCGCCGCCGTAGCGTGCGGCCATGTGCGCCAGATAGTGGGTGCCCAGCGCGATGTTGGTGCGCGGGTCGTACAGGTCGCCGTCGTAGGCGATGTTCTGGCGTCGGGACACCAGTTTGGCGGTGGACGGCAGCAATTGCATCAGGCCGCGGGCGTCGGCGCCGGAACGGGCGTCGGGCATCCACGCGCTTTCGGCGCGGATGATGGCGTAGGCCCAGGCCGGGTCGATGCCGGCATCGGTGGCTTGGGCATCGACGCCATCCTGCCGCGCCAGCGGAAAGCGCAGCTTGTACATCTGCTTGAGCTGCCCGTAGCTGAAGGTGCGGATGGCGCGGTCGTACCAGCCGCGCTGCCAGGCGAGGTTGGCGGCGAGCTGATGCATGCGCGCGCTGGTTCCATCCAGCGCCCGGTTCCAGACACGCCGGGCATCGCGCAGCAGGTCCACGGCAAACAGTTCGAAGGCGCGATCCAGCGCCGGGCGATGCAGCAACGTCTGCTCCTCGGCACTGTCGCCATCGAAGCGGCGCGGGCAGATGGCGTAGGGCAGGTTGGCGCGGTCGGCGGCGAGAAAGCCGTAGTACGTGGCATGGCGCGCCTGCGCGACGTAGAGCAGGTGCGCGGTGTGCGTGTTGCCCAGTTGTTCGAGCACGCGTGCGCGCAGGTAGCGCCATTCGCCTTCCTGTTTTTGCTCCGGCGTGAGTGCATCCAGGGCCTCGATGGCGGCGGGCCAGTTGCGCTTGGCCAGGGCAACGCGCACGCGCCAGGCGCGGGTGGCGCCGGTTTGTGCGGCAGCCGGCAACGCGGCCAGACGTGCAATGGCGTCGTCGCTGAAGTCGGTGGCCACGTACAGGGCCATGGCGGCGCGGATGTGGTGCACCTGTGTGGTGCTGAAACGGAAATGCTTGTGCAGGATCGGCCACCAGTGGTCGGCCTGGTCGCTGTCGCGGCGGGCCACGCGGATCATCGCCAGGGTCGCGGCGTGCCGGTTGCGGACGTTGTCCGGCCAGTTGGCGGCGGCCTTGACCGCGGCCTGCGGCTGACGCAGCGCCTGCGCCAGATGTTCCGCCTGGGTCTGATCGTCGCCGACCAGCCAGCGCGCCAGCGAGGCGACCGTGTTGCCGCGTCCAGCCGTCACGGCGCGGTCGATGCGCTGCCACAGGCGTTCGCGCGTGAGCAGGTCGTGCGCCTGCGCCCACTCCTGTATCGGGTTGCATGAGGACGGCAACGAAGGGTCTTTCCACAGGCCGGAAAGGTCCTTCCAGTGCAGGGTTTCGCCATGCGCCAGGCGCGCCTGCAGTGCATAGCAGGTCAGGCTGTCGCCCATGCCGGGGCGATACAGCGTCAGGAAGTTCGTCCAGTCCTTGCGCCGCGCCAGTTCGGAGAGAAAGTTGTGGCGCAAGTCCCGCGCGGGCACCAGATTCGGGTAGCGCTTCAGGTAACGACGCACTTGCGCGGTGTCGATGCGGCGCAGGTCATGTTCCAGCGAAGCGGCTTCCAGCCACGGATAGAGCGGGTAGGCCTTGAGGTGGGTGGCGAGGGGACGCCAGGCATCGCCGCCTTTTTCGGCGGCGGCGTAGGCTTTCTGGAAGGCTGCGCGCTGCGTTTGGCGCGTGGCGCTGTCGGCGGCAAGGGCGGCGTGGCATGTCAGCGCGCCGCAGAAAATCAGGCCAAGGCTGGCAACGAGGCGCGACAAGGACAGGTGGCGCGTCATGAAAGCTCCGTGTTTTGCAACCCCTGCACGTCAATTGTAGGTGAACTCTCGTGTGTCTGCCGGATATGTTCAGGCCGAGAGCTGCTTGGCGGCCGGAATCTGCTGCACCGTGCTGGGCAGGCGGATCTCGGCGGCCAATGGCAGATGGTCGGAGAAGGCGGCCGACAAAGTCCAGACGCGTTCCAATGTGATGTCGCTGGAGGTCAGGATGTGGTCGATGGCGCGCTGCGGACGCCAGCTGGGAAAGGTAGGCGTCGGGTTGGTTGGCGGTTGCAGGTTCGTGTGACGAAACAACTGACGCATTTCCGGGCTGTTGGCATCGGTATTGAGGTCGCCCATCAGCACCGTGTGCGGGTAGCTCGAAAGCAGCTCGGCAATGAATGCCAGTTGTCGTGCACGCGCCTGCGTGCCCAGCGACAGGTGGGCGATGGCCACGGCCAGGGTTTCTTCGCCGTGGCTGAAGCTGGCCAGCAGCACGCCGCGGCCCGGAATGCGGCCGGGCAGGGGGTAATCCAGCACTTCGCTGGGCTGAAGGCGACTGATGAGGCCATTGGCGGTGTGCGCCAGACGCCCGATGGGGCGGTTCGGCTGATAGCACCAGTAGGGCATGCCGGCGGCTTCGGCGAGATAGCGGGTCTGGTTGCGAAAGCCCGAGCGCAGGCTGCCGGCGTCGGCTTCCTGCAGGCCGATCACGTCGAAAGGATCCAGCAGGCGCGCCAGGCTGTCGAGATTGTTCAACTTGGTGCGCGTGGGCAGCACGCTGGCCCAACTGCGCGTGAAATACTCGTGGTAACGCTGCACGCGCGCGCCGGCGAGGATGTTGCAGCTCAGCAGGCGCAGCGCGAGAGGGTGCTCGGTATCTGTCATGGACTTGCGTCAAAACCCGGAGGGCGCGCGGAATGGCTCCATCATAGTCGGGCCACGCCGAAACGGGAGAATGACGTTCAGCGTTTCTTCGATTTCAGCTCGCGCTCGACCAGCCATTTGGTCATGGCCACGAGTTCGTCGTAGCTTTCGATGTGGTTGCTGCGGTATTTGCCGTCGACCACGATGGTGGGCGTGGCCATCACGCCCCAGCGCTGGGTAAGGCGCAAGTCGGCGGCCAGCTTGTGGTTGGTGGCGGGCGATTTGGCGGCGCGCAGGAAGGCCTTGCGATCCACCCCGTGGCGGGCATAGAAATCGGCCAGGTCGCCGAGCGAGTTGAGCGGGTAGTTGTACTGGAACTTGGCCTTGAAAACTTCCATGTGCGTGGCCTTCACCACGCCAAGTTCCTTGGCGGCGAAGAATGCGCGCGCGTAGGGCACCCAGGCCTGGCTGAAAATGGCCGGGACGTAGTGTACGACCACGCCCTTGGGCAGCGACTCCTTCAGCTTTTCCATGTACGGCGCGAAATGCGCGCAGTGGATGCAGCCGTAGGAAAACACCTCGACCACCTCGACCTTGCCCTTGTCCGAATATCGCTGCGGCGAGGCGATGGTGACGTACTGGTCGCCCTCGGTGTAGGACGGCGCGGACGGGTTGGCGTCCTGCGCGGAGCAGGCTGTGGTCAGCAGCAAGGCGGCAAGGGCGATGAGGGTACGTTTGATGGTCATGGGAGCCTTCGGTGTGTTGCGTCAGTATGGTTCAGGCCCGGGATGCGCTGAATTTGCATCGCGCTGTTCATGGTTCGATACGCGAAGCGTACTCCATGCTGAGCTTGTCGAAGCATCACCACGAACGGGAGGAGTTCGTTATCCGAAATGTCCGTTCGCCCTGAGGTATCGAAGGGCATCCCTCATGGTTTGATCAAAGCTTCCCTAGTTGCTCGCGGTCTGCTGATCCACCAGCCGCTTGGCTTCCTTGGCGATCAGCCATTTGGCCAGGGCGATGCCCTTGTCGTAGGTGCCGGCGGTGACGAAGCTGAAGCGGTACTTGCCGTCGATGACAATGGTCGGCGTGGCCGGTACGGCGTAGTCCTTGACCAGTTCGTCGGCGCGCTTGATCTGGGTGTTCACGGCGAAGGAGTTGGCCACGGCGACGAATTGCTCGGGCGACACGCCGTACTTGGCATAGAACTTGGCGATGTCGTGAATGTCGGGCCACTGCGAGCGCGGCTTGGGACGGCCGGTGGCCAGGTCGTAGGTGGCTGTTTCGCCGGTCTTCCAGGTGGCGTCGAACATGGCGTCGTAGGTCTTGTCGGCCACGCCCAGCGCCTTGGCCGCATAGTAGGCGCGCTGATACACCACCCAGTTCTCGTCGGGGCGGAAACCGGCCGGCAGGTAGGCCATGGTGGCGTAGGCGGGCAGGTCCGCGCGCAGCTTGTCGATTATCGGATGCGCCTGGTTGCAGGCCGGGCAACCGTAGGAGAACACCTCGACCACTTCCACCTTGTCGGTATTGGTGACCTTGGGTTGCTGCGGTTCGATCACGAAGTAGTTCTTGCCTTCGACCCACTGGCCGTTGTCGACGAAGCTGTTGGCGGCCTTGACCATGGCCGCCTTGGCGGCCGCGCTCATGCCGGAGGAGGCGCTCTGGGCGTCGGAGGACGCGTCGGCAGCGGATGCGTCGTCGATGCTGGCAGGCGTGACGGGCGTCGAGGAAGCCGTTGCCGTCGTGGCCGGCGCGGTCGATGCCGGCGTCGGCGCCATCTGCGCGGTGGTGGCCGCGGTGGTCGGCGCAGCCGGCGGGGTGCCGTCGTTGCCGGAAGAGCCGCAGGCGGTCAACGCCAGAGCCAGCGGAGCGAGGAGCAGAAGACGTTTGTTCATGATGAAACCTTTTGATGCTTCGATGCGCCGGCGCGCGGCCGGTGGCAGGCGCGCCTTACTTGGAAGCGACGGCGTCGGGATTGGTATGCAATCCCTCGATGTAACTGGCCACTGCCGCGATGTCCTTCTTGGTCAGCTTTTTGGCGATCGAGGGCATGATCTGCGCGTGCTTGCTGGTGCCCCAGGTGTCGCCGTCGTGCCAGGCAGTCAGCACCTGCTGCACGTAGTCGGCATGCTGGCCGGCCAGCTGCGGGTAGGGCGCGCCCGGATTGCCGTGCCCGTCCGGGCCGTGGCAGGACATGCAGGCGGGAATGCCGCGTTTGGCGTCGCCCTGGCGGTAAAGCGTGCCGCCAGGGCCGACCAGGGCTTCGTCGGCGACGCCAGGCTTGACTGTCTGGCTGGCGAAATAGGCGGCGATGTCATGCATGTCCTTGACGGACAGCGGCGCGGCCATGCCCATCATGATCGGGTTCTTGCGCTGGCCGCTCTTGAAGTGTTTCAGCTGATCGACGATGTAATGCTCGTTCTGGCCGGCCAGCTTGGGGTACTGCGCCATGCTGGAGTTGCCGTCGATCCCGTGGCAGGCGCCGCAGACGGCGGCCTTGGCCTGGCCAGCCTTCGCATCGCCCGATAGCGGACCCATCTCGGCGGCCACGGCGGCGGAAGTGGCGGACGCGGCCTGCGCGCTGCTGGCGGCCGATGCCGGAGCCGCCGGCTGTGGTGGGGCATCCTGTGCCATGGCTGCACCGGCGGCGAGCGCGGCGGCGAAAACTACAACACGCCGAAAACTCATACACTGTCTCCCGAAAGTGAATGCTGCGTATGCGGCACAATGCCGAATCCATCGGATTATCACTGTCCACTCACGACCGGTCAAACCACCCATGTCCTCCAACCCCTTGCAGGGCGCAAGCTTCGTGCTTGCCGCCCACCAGCTGAACCAGCTGCCTCCCGACCGCGGCGCCGAGGTGGCTTTTGCCGGGCGTTCCAACGCCGGCAAGTCCAGCGCGCTCAACGCCCTGACCGGTCGCAAGGCGCTGGCGCGCACCTCGCGTACGCCGGGCCGTACCCAGCAGATGGTGGTGTTCAACCTCGGCGAAGACGCGCGGTTGGTGGATTTGCCGGGTTACGGCTATGCCAAGGTGCCGGAAAAATTGCGCGCCCACTGGCGCGGTGAAATCGACGCCTACCTGCACCAGCGGCGCAGCCTGCGCGGCGTGGTGCTGATCGCCGACATCCGCCATCCGCTCAAGGAGTTTGACCGCATGATGCTGGACTTTTGCGCGTCCACGAACCTTGCCTGTCACCTGCTTTTGACCAAGGCGGACAAATTGTCGCGGGGCCAGGCAGCGACCGCCCTGCAGGCCGCGCGCAAGCTTTGCGCCGACGCAGGTTGGTCGGCGACGATGCAGGCTTTTTCGTCACATGCCGGCACCGGCGTGGAGGAAGCGCGTGCGGCGGTGATGGGGTTTTTGAGTGGCGAGGGATGAGGGGCGAGTAGCGAGGGCGCTGGCTTGGGGCTTGGGGACGGGTAGTGGGGGCGCAAAAAGCATGGGCCGAGTGATATTTGCGGGTGTCGGACAAGAGCCTGGAGCGGCATTACGCGCTGGCTTTGGAGTTATGGGGCAAGCCGCAGCCCGCGTTCATGTGCCCTCGCTACTCATCCCTCGTCCCTCGCCACTGCCCCCATGAATACCTGGCAGAGCGCTTCCATCCCGATGCGGTCGTCATCGTCGAAGCGCCCGGTATGCGGGCTGTCGACGTCCCATACGCCGAGCAGACTGCCATCGGCGCGCGTGAGTGGCACCACGATTTCCGAGCGTGAGGCCGAGTCGCAGAAGATGTGGTTGGGGTGCGCGTTGACGTCGGCCACCACCTGGGTTTCACGCGACTCGGCGGCGATGCCGCACACGCCCTTGCCGAGGGCGATGCGGATGCATGCGGGTTGACCCTGGAACGGCCCGACGACAAGTTCGGTACCGTCGAAAAGATAGAAGCCGGCCCAGTTGAGATCGGGCAGGGCGTGGAACACCAGCGCGGCGAAGTTGGCGGCGTTGGCGATCAGGTCGCGCTCGCCTTCGAGCAGGGCGCGGGCCTGTGCGGCCAGTTCGGTGTAGGCGGCGGGTTTGGATTCGGTGGAAAGGGCGTGGGCGTGGAACATGGCGGCATTCGTTTGGCGGAACGCTTATTATCCTCCCATGTCCGAAATCATGCTTACATCGACGGCGGAGGTCGCGCCTTCCGAAGGCGCAGCGCCGGTCGAGCGCAAGTACGCGCAGGGCTTCCTGATTCGCGGCGCACAACCGACGCGCGTGGAAGCCTTCGTCGATGCCGCCTTCGCCTTTGCCGTCACGTTGCTGGTGGTGTCCGTGGGCAGCGTGCCCGATTCAGTGGAAGCCCTTGTTGACGCCATGCGCGGGGTGCCGGCGTTTGCGGCGAGTTTCATCGTCATTGCGGTGATCTGGCAGGCGCATCGCAAATGGTCGCAACGGTACGGGCTGGAAGATGGCTACACGATCCGCTTGAGCCTGGCGCTGGTGTTCATCGTGCTGCTGTATGTCTACCCGTTGCGCATGATGTTCACACTGGCCATGGGCAGCATCAGCGGCGGCCTGCTTTGGGAGCATCCGGTGGTGGTGCATGGCCCGGCCGAAATGCGTGCGTTGTACATCATCTATGCCGTTGGCTATGGGGTGGTTGCGCTGATCATTGCGCAGTTGAACCGTTATGCGCTCCGGCATGCGCAATCGCTGGCCTTGTCGGCGTATGAATGCTTGCGCACGCGGATCGTCGTTGCCATCTGGAGGGTCATCGCCGGCATCACGTTGTTGTCGCTGGTGCTGGCATTGGTCTTGCCGATGGATGTGCGCCACGGCCTGCTCGCGGCGGTTCCCGGCCTGGTCTACGTGCTGATCTGGCCGGCCTTGTGGTTGGCGACGCGACATCAACGCGCGCAACTGGCCGCCTTGCAACCAGAACGGGATTGAACATGCGCGATCTTTTCGTGGCCGGTACCGATACCGAAGTCGGCAAGACCTTCGTGTCCTGCGCGTTGCTGCATGCATTGCGCGCGGCGGGGCATCGCGCCACCGGCATGAAACCGGTGGCCAGCGGCTGCATGGATACGCCGGACGGTTTGCGCAACGAGGATGCGCTGGCGTTGATCGAAGCCAGCGATCCGCAACCCGATTATGCCGACTGCAATCCATTCGCCTTCGTCGAGGCGGTGTCGCCGCACATTGCCGCCGAACAGATGCAGGCCGAAGTGGTGATGGAGCCGATCGAAGCGGCGTACGCGCGTCTGGCTAATCAGGCAGATACCGTGGTGGTCGAAGGCGTCGGCGGCTGGCAGGCGCCGCTGTCGTCGCAACTTCTGGCCAGCGCCTTGCCGCGGGCGTTGAAACTGCCGGTGATCCTGGTGGTCGGGCTCAAGCTGGGCTGTCTCAACCATGCGCAGTTGTCCGCGCGCGCCATCATCGATGACGGTTGCGAACTGCTCGGTTGGATCGGCAACTGCATCGATCCGGCGATGCTGCGACCGGAAGAAAACATCGACACCCTGCATCGCCTGTTGCCCGTGCCTTGTCTGGGCATGGTCGGACATGGCGCGTCGCCCGAGGCCGCCGCCGCGTCGTTGTCCGTGGCGGTGGATGTGCTTGCATAGGGAAGCTCTGATTGAATCCAGCACAGGCGTCACAAGCCCAACATGTTGATTGAAAAGAATGGGTGGCACCCAGATGGCCCACAAGCTGCACCGCGCGGCTTGTTCAGGCAACCAGCCTGCACGGCGCCACGCAGCACAACCTGCGGGCCATTGAGTACCATGACGCCTGTGCTGGATTCAATCAGAGCTTCCTAGGGCCTGTCCAAGGAGAAAACGCCATGAATCGCCAACGCTATTACTTTTCCGTCGCCGACTTTGCCGCCGCGCGTGGCAAGGATCCCGATCTTGCCTTCGAGGGGCGCAGCCCCGACGCCCTGGCCGACGCGTTGCAGCAGGCCCTGCGTACGCCGGATCTGTTCGAACGCTGGCGTGCCAAACAGGAAGACCCCGACAAGGTCGACAAAAGCCTGGCCGCCGTGGACGCGCAGGCCGAGGTCGAAGCCGCGCAGGCCGACCTCAAGGTGGACATGCAGGTGTCCACCGATCTGCCGATGCGTGTGCTGCGGCAGCGCCTGGAATGGCTGATCGGCAACCACTGGCGTCTGCACGACGTGCGCTGATCCGGTTCGCATGGACTTGCCGGGAGCGTCCCTAGTACAGTGAGTCCTCTTTGTCCGGCGCTGCCAAGGTGGCGCTGTCCTACCATCGAGAGGAACCTCACGATGCTTCGCACTCGCACGCTTGCCGTCATGATTGCCGCCAGCTTCACCATGGTTGCCTGTTCGTCCCAGTCGCCCGACCAGCAGGCGTCGGCGTCCCAGGCCACCGCCCCGACCGCCGCCGCGACCACGGTCGAGGCCGTGCACACCAATCCGTTCTTCACCAAGAGCACGCTGCCGTTCCAGGCGCCGCCGTTCGACAAGATCCAGGACAGCGACTATCAGCCGGCCATCGAAAAGGGCATGGCCGAGCGCTTGGCCGAAGTCCAGAAGATCGCCAACAACCCGAACCCGCCGACCTTCGAAAACACTTATGTGGCGCTGGAAAAAACCGGTGCCCTGCTGGATCGCGTGCTGCATGCCTTCAGTGATGTCACCAGCGCCAACACCAATGACGCACTGCAGAAGGTGCAGAAGGAAATGGCGCCGAAGCTGGCCGCCAACGACGACGCCGTCTATCTCAACGACAAGCTGTTCCAGCGCCTCAAGGCGGTCTACGACAAACGCGACCAGCTCAAGCTCGATCCCGAATCGCTGCGCCTGGTCAACGTGGTCTACAACAACTTCGTGCGCCACGGCGCCAACCTGGCCAAGGCCGACAAGGCCAAGCTGAAAGAGCTCAACCAGCAGGCCGCCTCGCTCAGCACCGCGTTCGTCAGCAAGTTGCTGGCCGCGACCAAGGCCGGCGCGCTGGTGGTGGACAACAAGGCGGCGCTGGCCGGGCTGTCCGATGCCCAGATCGATGCTGCCGCCCAGGCGGCCAAGGATCGCGGCCTTTCTGGCAAGTGGGTCATTCCGTTGCAGAACACCACCCAGCAGCCGCTGTTGGCGCAACTGAGCGACCGCGCCACGCGCAAGGCGCTGTTCGAGGCGTCCTGGACGCGCGCCGAGCAGGGCGGCGCCAACGACACCCGCGACACCATCAAGCAACTGGCCAAGGTGCGCGCCGAGACGGCCAAGCTGCTGGGCTTTCCCAACTGGGCGGCCTGGAAGCTGACCAACCAGATGGCCAAGACGCCGGACAACGTCGAGGACTTCCTCGGCAAACTGGCTCCGGCCAGTGTGGCCCAGGCCAAGCGTGAGGCCGCGGACATCCAGGCCCAGATCGACAAGAGCGGCAAACACTTCGAGCTGCAGCCCTGGGACTGGGAGTACTACGCGCAGAAAGTGAAGAAGGCCAAGTACGGCATCAACCAGGACGAGATCAAGCCGTACTTCGAGCTCGACAACGTGCTCAAGAACGGCGTGTTCTACGCCGCCAACCAGCTGTACGGCCTCACCTTCAAGGAACGCCACGACATTCCCGTCTACCAGAAGGACGTGCGCGTTTTCGAAGTGTTCGATGCCGACGGCAAACCGATGGGCCTGTTCTACTGCGACTACTTCAAGCGCGACAACAAGCAGGGCGGCGCCTGGATGGACAACCTGGTCACGCAGTCCAAACTGCTGGGCCAGAAGCCGGTCATCTACAACGTCGCCAACTTCCCCAAGCCGGCGCCCGGCCATCCGGCGCTGCTGACCTGGGACGACGTGATCACCATGTTCCACGAGTTCGGCCACGCCCTGCACGGCTTCTTCGCCGACCAGCAGTACCCGACGCTTTCAGGCACCAACACCGCGCGTGACTTCGTCGAGTTCCCGTCGCAGTTCAACGAGTACTGGGCGTCCAATCCCAAGGTGTTCGCGCATTACGCCAAGAACTACAAGACAGGCGAACCGATGCCCGAGGCACTGGTCAAGAAGATGCGCAATGCCGGTTTGTTCAATGCCGGCTACAACATGACTGAGCTGGTCGAGGCGGCCGATCTGGACATGAACTGGCACACCCTCGGTGTCGGCCAGATTCCGACCAGCGTCGACCAGTTCGAAGCCTCGTCGCTGGAAAAGGACGGCTTCCCGCCGAACCTGGTGCCGCCGCGCTACCGTTCCAGCTATTTCATGCACATCTGGGGCAACGGCTATTCCGCCGGTTATTACGCCTACCTGTGGACGCAGATGCTGGCCGACAACGCGCACCAGTGGTTCCTCGACAACGGCGGCCTGACCCGCGCCAACGGCGACCGCTTCCGCAGGATGGTGCTTTCGCGCGGCAACACCGAAGACCTGGCCAAGCTGTACAAGGCCTGGTTGGGCCATGACCCGAAGATCGGGCCGATGCTGAAGTATCGCGGTCTGGAGCAGAAGTAAGGCTCCGCTGCATGGCACGAAAAAGGCCCGCGTCACGCGGGCCTTTTTCTTGGGTGGGACAGGTCGTGTCCCACATTGTCATTTGCGTTGCCTGGGTCATTGTCCCGAGTTCAAGCCTCAGGCCTGACGGCAGAGCACGTCCACCAGCACGCCCTCGTCGTCGAACAACCACCACTCTTCGCGAGCCATGCCGATGACCGGCACCACGGTGGTTATGATCTTGTCGTAATCGCTAAAACGTTCGCGTACGTCTTGTGGAATGCGTGCATCGTCGACGTCCAAAGTGCCCGGGTCGATGTCGACGGTCTGTGCGTTTTGTGGTGCTGCCATGAAACACATCCTGCGTAACGGAAGCCGGGTCGAACTATGCAATGCGCGGGTCGCAAAAACTGCGACGATGTCGAACTTGCAGCGGGTCGCCCAGGCAGACGGCAGGTGGTTCAGCGGTGCATGAAATCCGTGGCAAACAAGGTCATGAAAAACAACAACCACACCGAGCCAGATAACGACCAACGCGACATCATACACGTTTCAACAGGTTGCGGCGCAAGTGCCGGAAAAGCCGATGTTGATCGAAATTCGGCGTCAGT
The DNA here is from genome assembly GCA_035698945.1 of Oleiagrimonas sp. Classification (GTDB taxonomy): domain Bacteria; phylum Pseudomonadota; class Gammaproteobacteria; order Xanthomonadales; family Rhodanobacteraceae; genus Oleiagrimonas. Next base: position 8,513 of record DASSBH010000026.1, on the reverse strand, counting down.
AGGCAAACTCGCGAAACACCGGGTCGATGTTGCCGCGCCATGAGCCATGGAACAACTCCAGCTTGCGTTCGGCGGGCGTCTGGTTGACCAGGGCCACTTCCAGCAGCGGTTCCAGAAAGATGGTTTCGTCGGCGCCGTTGTCGTTGAGCCGCGCGCGACGCTTCAGGCCGTGGCCGGCGATCTTCAATGTTTCCAGCGCCAGCTCGCGCACCGTGGCGCCGCGGAAGGGCAGTTTCAGCGCCTGCTTCGGCACGCCGTCGCGCAGGGCGTTGCGTTCTTCCATGGAAAAATCCTTGACCAGATCCCAGGCCGCATCCAGCGCCGTGTCGTCGTACAGCAGACCTACCCACAGCGCGGGCAGCGCACACAGACGATTCCATGGACCGCCGTCGGCGCCGCGCATTTCCAGGAACTGCTTGAGCCGGACTTCCGGGAAAGGAGTGGTCATGTGATCCGACCAGTCGCGCATGGTCGGCATGACGCCCGGCAGCTGCGGCAACTTGCCGGCCAGGAAATCGCGGAAGCTGGCGCCGGCGACATCCACGTAGCGGTCGCCCTGATAGGTGAAGTACATCGGCACGTCGAGCAGGTAGTCTACCCAGCGTTCGTAGCCGAAACCGTCCTCGAACACGAAATCGAGCATGCCGGTGCGATCCGGATCGGTGTCGGTCCACACGTGCGAGCGGTAGCTCTGGTAGCCGTTGGGCTTGCCCTCGGTGAACGGCGAGTCGGCAAACAGCGCCGTGGCCACCGGCTGCAGCGCCAGCGCCACGCGAAACTTCTTCACCATGTCCGCTTCGGACTTGAAATCCAGGTTGACCTGCACCGTGCAGGTGCGCGTCATCATGTCCAGGCCGAGGTTGCCGCGCGTGGGCATGTAGCGGCGCATGGTGGCGTAGCGTTCCTTGGGCATCCACGGCATCTCTTCGCGCTTCCACTTGGGCTGAAAACCCATGCCAAGGAAGCCCATGCCGAGCGCATCGGCGACCGAACGCACTTCTTCCAGATGGCAGGTGACTTCGCAGCAGGTCTGATGGATGGTGGAAACCGGCGCGCCGGACAGTTCCAGCTGTCCGGCCGGCTCCAGCGTGATCGAGGCGCCATTGCGCGACAGCGCCACCGGCAATTCGCCCTGGCGCACGATCTCCCAGCCGTGCTTGGCGGCGATGCCTTCGAGCAGGGCGCGAATGCCGTTTTCGCCCTCGTACGGAGGCGGCTTCAGGCTGTCCCAGTAGAAGCCGAATTTTTCGTGCTCGGTGCCGATGCGCCAGGCTTCGCGCGGTTTTTCGCCAGCGGCGATGCTGGCGACGAGATCGTCGAGACCCTGGATGGGAGTGGCCTTGGCGTGACTGGGAATGGACACCGGGCGTTCCTTGGGGAAGAGGATCGTTTCACTGTGGGGGCTGTGAGGGCAAATTGGAAGAGGCTTCGTGGCTCCGGCGCGGACCGTGGTAATTTGCCCTTTTCCACCTCGGAGTCGAACCATGACCAACCGCAGACAGTTCATCAAGGCATCCTTGCTGGGTGCTTCCGCGCTGGCCGTGGGCGACGCGGCGGCAGGCCCGGAACCGGCGCGCAGGGGCGGGCGTACGGCCACTCCCGTGGCGCGCGTGGTGTCCACCTGGGATTTCGGTGTGGCGGCCAACCACGCGGCCTGGTCGACGATGCAGCAAGGCGGCAATGCACTGGACGCCGTGGAAGCCGGCGCACGCGTGCCCGAGGCCGATCTCAAGAACCACAGCGTGGGCAAGGGCGGCTATCCGGATCGCGATGGCAAGGTCACCCTGGACGCCAGCATCATGGATGCCGATGGCAGTTGCGGCGCGGTGGCCGCGCTGGAGCACGTCACCCACGCGGTGTCGGTGGCCCGGCGCGTGATGGAGCGCACCCCGCACGTCCTGCTGGCCGGCGATGGTGCGTTGCAGTTCGCCCTGGAGCAGGGCTTCCACAAGGAGAACCTGCTGACCCCGGCAGCCGAAAAGGCGTGGCACGAGTGGATGAAGAAGGCGCATTACCAGCCGCGCATCAACAGCGAGGTGCGCGATTACGGCGTGGGCATGCCGGGCGGTGCGGACAACCACGACACCATCGGCATCCTCGCCGTGGACGCGAAAGGCCGCCTGGCCGGTGCCTGCACCACCAGCGGCATGGCCTGGAAACTGCACGGCCGCGTCGGCGACAGCCCGATCATCGGCGCTGGCCTGTACGTGGACGGCGAGGTCGGCGGCGCCACTTCCACCGGCGTGGGCGAGGAAGTGATCCGCAATGCCGGCAGCTTTCTGGTGGTCGAATTGATGCGCCAGGGACGCACGCCGCAGGAAGCCTGCCGCGAGGCGGTGCTGCGCATCATCGGCAAACGGCCCAAGGCGGCCAGGAGCCTGCAAGTGGCGTTTCTGGCCATGAACAAGGATGGTGAAGTGGGTGCCTGGGCCATCCAGAAAGGTTTTTCCTATGCCGTGTGCGATGCGCAAAACCAGAGCGCGTTGATTCCGTCGCACAGCGTCTACGGCGCATGAGCGACGCGATCCTGGAAGTGGCGGCCAACTCGGTGGCCTCGGCCTGCGCCGCGCAGGCCGGCGGCGCGGCACGCGTGGAATTGTGCGCCGCGCTGGAAGTGGGCGGCCTGACGCCGTCGCACGCGATGATCGCGATGGCGCGCGAGAAGCTCGACATCGCGGTGTATGTACTGATTCGTCCGCGCGCCGGCGACTTCGTCTACAGCGGGCTGGAGATCGAGACCATGCGGCGCGATATTGAGGCCTGCGCCGCCCTTGGTTGCGACGGTGTGGTCGTGGGCGTTCTGGATGCCGATGGCGAGGTTGATCTTGCCGCGTGCCACACCTTGATGGCTGCGGCGGGCGGCATGGGCGTCACGTTCCATCGCGCCTTCGACCTGGTGCGTGATCAGCGCAAAGCGCTGGAAGATGTGGCGGCATTGGGCTGCGAGCGCCTGCTGACCTCCGGCGGCCAGCTCCGTGCCGTGGATGGCGCTGCCCGCATCCGCGAACTTGTCGAACAGGCCGGCGAGCGCCTGGTGGTGATGCCCGGTGCCGGCATCGACAGCGGCAACATCGCCACCCTGGCCGCAGCCACCGGTGCGCGTGAATTCCACGCCTCAGCCAAACGTATGCTGGCTTCGCGCTTTTGCATCGACACGCCCTTTGCCGATATGAGCGCCGGCGAGATGCGCACCGACGAGGCCGAGGTACGCGCGCTGGTCGCGGCGCTGGAGTTGGCTGGAGGTTGAACACCATCCCACCCAAACCCTCCCCTTGAAGGGGAGGGCTTCAGGGCGCCGCGGAGATGTCGATCACCGCAAAATGTGCTCCTTCCCCTTCAAGGGGAAGGCTGGGATGGGGATGGTTTTGGAGGTGCGGGTAACGCGACTCAAACGGAAATCGCTTCGGACAGCATGACTGTCTTCAGTCATGCACCACCGCATACTCACGCGCGTTCTCGCTCCACCTCGGTGCGCTGGCGATGGCGGCCAATACCTCGTCCGGCTGTTCCACCAATTGCCACATCGCCGCATGTTCCTGATTCATGAAACGCTCGGCGATGACCTGCTGCATGAAGGCATCCAGCGGCCGATAGAAACCGTGCGTGTCGAGCAGAATGATCGGGTTGAGATAGATGCCCAGACGCTTCAGCGTGATCGCCTCGAACAATTCCTCCAGCGTGCCGCAGCCGCCGGGCAGGGCGATCACTGCATCCGAACCGGTCAGGAGCTGGTGTTTGCGCTCGCGCATGTCATCCACAAGCTCCAGGTGCGTCAGCCCCGGATGCCCCCATTCCAGGTCGGCCATGAAACGCGGCAGGATGCCTATCACCTCGCCGCCTTTCGACAGCGCGCCATCGGCCACCGCTCCCATGGAACCGGCCGAACCGCCGCCGTAGACCAGCGTGTGGCCATTCTCGGCCAACCGTTCGCCCACGCGAAACGCCGCCTCGCGATAAGCCGGGTCGGACTGGTTGCTGGAAGCGCAATAGACGCAGACGCGCATGGTCGTCACCTGTCGAAATGAAAGCAACTTGCAAGTGTACTTGCTGACGAACAGCTCCAGCCTTTCGACGACGAGCGATGGCCGGAAACGGCGTGGCCCTTCAATGGGCGAGGTCGCCGATCAGCCACAGCTTGGGTTGTTGCAACAGGCGTTCGGCGAAAGCGTCGTCCGAGGCCATGCGCGTGGCGAACTCGGCGCGCGTGTAGATGGCCAGGTTGATGGTTCTTTGCAGTTGCTCGATGACGGGATGCAGGGCTTTCATGACATCGGCGGCGTCGAGCTTGTCGGCGATGATCATCAGGTCGATATTGCCGGACGCGGTGTCGGTCGAACCGCAGGCGAAGGCGGCGAGGATGTCCTCGGACAAAGGCGCAAGGGCGTCACGCAAGGTATCCGCCAGACCCACGGTTTTCCGCACGATGGAAACGAGTTCGGCGTGGATCGGGGCGTCGGGATTGGCCTGGTGGCGTTTCTGGTTGCCGACGCGTTCCACCGTCAGCAGGCCGCTTGCGGTAAGTCTGGCCAGCTCGCGTTGTACGGCGCCGGAGCCGGAGCCGGTGAGGGCAATCAATTCGCTGATGTTGAAACTGGCCTGGGGGCGTCCGTACAACACGCCCAGAACGCGTTGTTGCGTGGTGGTGAACAGGGCGCAGGCGAGGCCGTGGATGGCCTGCGTCTGGCCGGCGAGATGGAGTGCCCGCAGGTCGCTGATTGCGGTGGTTGCCTTGCCTTGCACGCGCTTGTCCATGACAGCATGGTGATGCCCGTTATGGGCAAATGCAAGTTGTCTGGCCGTCGCCGCCGCGCCCAGCCACGAAAAAGCCGGCATGCGCCGGCTTTTTCGCGAGTTCCGGATCCCGGCTCTCGTTACCGCTTCATCGAATTGAAGAACTCGTCGTTGGTCTTGGTGTTCTTCATCTTGTCGAGCATGAACTCGATGGCGGCCAGCTCGTCCATCGGATGCAGCAGCTTGCGCAGGATCCAGATCTTCTGCAGCAGGTCCGGCGGGATCAGCAGATCCTCGCGGCGGGTGCCGGAGCGGTTGATGTCGATGGCGGGGTAGACGCGCTTTTCGCTGATGCGACGGTTCAGGTGCACTTCCATGTTGCCGGTGCCCTTGAACTCCTCGTAGATCACCTCGTCCATCTTGGAGCCGGTGTCGATCAGGGCGGTGGCGACGATGGTCAGGCTGCCGCCTTCCTCGACGTTGCGCGCGGCGCCGAAGAAGCGCTTCGGGCGCTGCAGGGCGTTGGCGTCGACACCGCCGGTGAGCACCTTGCCGGAGCTCGGCACCACGGTGTTGTAGGCGCGGGCCAGGCGGGTGATGGAGTCGAGCAGGATGATGACGTCCTTCTTGTGCTCGACCAGGCGCTTGGCGCGCTCGATGACCATTTCGGCCACCTGCACGTGGCGCACGGCGGGCTCGTCGAAGGTGGAGCTGATGACCTCGGCGCGCACGCTGCGCTGCATTTCGGTCACTTCCTCGGGACGCTCGTCGATCAGGAGGATGATGACGTGGGCGTCCGGATGGTTGTGCACGATGGCCTGGGCCACGTTCTGCATCATCATCGTCTTGCCGGCCTTGGGCTGGGAGACGATGAGGCCGCGCTGGCCCTTGCCGATGGGCGAGACCAGGTCGAGGATGCGCCCGGTGATGTCTTCGGTGGAACCGTTGCCGCGCTCCAGGTGGTAGGCGGTACGCGGAAACAGCGGCGTCAGGTTCTCGAACAGCATCTTGTTCTTGGATGCTTCAAGCGGATCGCCGTTGATGTCGTCCACGCGCATCAGCGCGAAGTAGCGCTCGCCTTCCTTCGGGTGACGCACGCGGCCGGTGAGGTAGTCGCCGGTGCGCAGGTTGAAACGGCGGATCTGGCTGGGGCTGATGTAGATGTCGTCCGGGCCGGCCAGGTAGGACTCGTCGGCCGAACGCAGGAAACCGAAGCCGTCGGGCAGGATTTCCAGCACGCCCTCGGCCCAGATGCCGCCGCCGTTGCGGGCGTGGGCCTTGAGGATGTTGAAGATGACGTCCTGGCGACGCTGGCGCGCGATGCCTTCCTTGACGCCGAGCGATTCGGCGAAGGCCAGCAGGCTGACCGGGTTCTTGCGCTTCAGCTCGGTGAGGTTGATGACGTCGTCGTCGCTGCCGATGTCGGCGTTGTCGTCGTCGACCGGCAGACCCCGCGGGTTGTTGCGGTTGCCGCGCTGCTGGTTGTTGCGCTCGTGGCGACGGCGGCCGCGTCGACGCTCGTTGTTGTTGTTGCGGTCATTGTTGTTGCGGTTGCCGCCGCCCTTGCCGTCGCCGTTGTCGCTCTGGCCTTGCTTGCCGGACTCGCCCGCATCGCCCTTGTTGCCGTCGCCGGCGTTGGGCGAAGGTGCGGCGTCGGAAGGCGGAGTGGCCGTGTCCTTGTCGGCGCTCTTGCTGCGGCGCGCGGCAGGCGCGTCGGCGGCATCGGCCTTCTTGGCGCTGGCGCGTCGCCGCGGCTTGGGCGCGGTGGACTCGGTGGACACGGGGGCTTCGGCCGGAGCGGGAGCCGCGGCAGGAGTTTTGTTTTCGGTATCAGACACGAACGGACCTCACGGGCACCGTTGAAGGGAAAAGAATGCGGAAGATTTCCGATTGAGGGGTGCGCGAGCGCGAAAGGCTCGGCGGATAGCCGGAATCTAGCATTGCCGGCAGGTCGGCGTAAAGACTAACCGATGACCGGCCGGCGTGCAAAGGCAGGCGCCGACCGGCTGAGGCGGGTGAATGGTTACAGAACCTTGTCGACCATGGCGGTCACCTTGCCCTTGGGCACGGCGCCGACCTGGGTGTCCTGCACCTGGCCGCCCTTGAACAGGATCATGGTGGGCACGCCGCGGATGGAGTAGTTCATGGCGGTCTTCTGGTTCTGATCCACGTCCACCTTGACGATTTTCAGGCGGCCGGCGTATTCGGCGGCCACGTCGTCCAGAATCGGCGCCATGGCCTTGCACGGGCCGCACCAGGTGGCCCAGAAGTCCACCAGGACGGGGGTGTCCGACTGCAGGACCTGGGTGTCGAAATCGTTGTCGCCGACAGGGGTGATGGAATCGCTCACAGGGGTTCTCCGTGGTCTTGACAGGCAGGGCTGGCGAGGGTGTTCGCCATGGCCGGTGCGCTATCAGGTACAATTAGGGTCTTGTCTGGCAGGCGATGCGCCGGATGGAGCCGGCCTCGGCGTGACTGCACGACCATTGCAGCGCAAGCGGCGACCGGATTCAAGCGCATCCTTGTCATCGTGTCCCGCCCACGGCCGTCATGGGCCGGCGGCGGCATCCGATGTCCAAAATGAGGGCCTTGTCGGCATTTGCAAGGGGCCCGGCGCGCCGCATCGCGCATGCATTCCATTTCAGGGCCTGGCGGATCGCGCCGCCGCCCGCGGTTTCTCCTTCATGGCTGATCACGTACTTACCGATACCTTTTTCGAAAGCTTCGACCTGCACCCCCTTCTGCAAAAGGGCTTGGCCGATTGCGGCTTCACCCGCTGCACGCCGATCCAGGCGCTGACCCTCCCGGTCGCGCTCGCCGGCAACGACGTCGCCGGTCAGGCCCAGACCGGCACCGGCAAGACCTGCGCCTTCCTGGTCACGGTGATGAATCATCTGCTGACCAAATCGGCACGGGCCGCGCGCAAGGACACCGATCCGCGTGCGCTCATCATCGCGCCGACGCGCGAACTGGCCATCCAGATCGACAAGGACGCGCGCGCCATCGGCCTGCACACCGAACTCAAGACCGCGCTGATCTACGGCGGCGTGGATTATGACAAGCAGCGCCAGCAACTGCGCGACGGCTGCGACATCGTCATCGCCACGCCGGGTCGCCTGCTCGACTACTACAAGCAGCACGTGTTCAGCCTGGACAACGTCGAGGTGATGGTGATCGACGAGGCCGACCGCATGTTCGACCTCGGTTTCATCAAGGACGTGCGCTACATCTTCCGCCGCCTGCCGCCGCGCGACGAGCGCCAGGTGCTGCTGTACTCGGCCACGCTCAGCCACCGCGTGCTGGAGCTGGCCTACGAGCACATGCACGAGGCCGAAAAGCTGGTCGCCGAAACCGACAACATCACCGCCGACAAGGTGCGCCAGGTGGTGTACTTCCCGGCCAAGGAAGAAAAGCTGCCACTGCTGCTGAACCTGCTCAAGCGCGAAAGCCCCGAGCGCGCCATCGTGTTCGTCAACACGCGCGCGCAGACCGAGCGCGTGCAGAGCAACCTGCGCCGCCACGGCTACCGCGTCGGCGCGCTGTCCGGCGACGTGCCGCAGGAAAAGCGGCAGAAGGTGCTCAAGCGCTTCAAGGACGACCAGCTGCAGATCCTGGTGTGCACCGACGTGGCCGCACGCGGTCTGCACATTCCGCACGTCAGCCACGTGTTCAACTACGACCTGCCGCAGGACGCCGAAGACTACGTGCACCGCATCGGCCGCACCGCGCGTCTGGGCGAGGAGGGCGACGCCATCAGCTTCGCCTGCGACCTGTACGCGATG
>DASSBH010000025.1:0-12740 GCA_035698945.1 Oleiagrimonas sp. | reverse complement strand
CTGGGAGAGGGGCTGGGGTGAGGGTACGCTCTGCCTCGGAGCTTCGCGCAAGCCGTGAACCCTCATCCGTCGCTGCGCGCCACCTTCTCCCGACGGGAGAAGGGAAACAGCAAGGAGCGGCGCGATGAACGTGTGGCTGTGGCGCGGTTTGAACCCCTCTCCCGCCGGGAGAGGGGCAGGGGTGAGGGTACGCTCTACCTCAAAGCTTCACGCAAGCCATGAACCCTCATCCGTCGCTGCGCGCCACCTTCTCCCGACGGGAGAAGGGAAAGAGCAGGGAGCGGCACGATGAATGCGTGGCTTCCTCGCGGGCGTGGGCAGTGGTTGGCGCTGGGTCTGGGCGTGCTGGGGCTGGTGGCTTGCCTGCTGCTCGGGCTGATGGTGTCGGCAAAGCAGACCATGCTGTCGTACCTGTTCGCCTTCGTGTTTTTCTGCGGCCTGTCGGTGGGCAGTCTGGCGCTGTTGATGGTGCATGCACTGACGGGTGGCGCATGGGGTTACCACCTGCGTCCTGCCCTGCTGTCCACGGCGCGCGTATTGCCGTTGATGGCCTTGCTGGCGGTGCCGATCCTGGTGTGCATGCGCGTGCTTTTCGCCTGGCCGCACGCCGACGTGCTGGCGCATGACACGCTGCTGCGCAAGCAAAGCTGGTATCTCAACCCGACGTTTTTCGTGATCCGCACGGTGCTCTATTTCGCGGTGTGGGGACTGTTGCTGGCGTGGTTTACTCGACGCCTGTCGCGGCATCGAAGCTTGTCCTGCGTCGCCGCGCCCGGCCTGATCCTGTTTGCCATCAGCAGCCTGCTTGCCGGTACCGACTGGACGGTATCACTGCTGCCGCACTGGTCATCATCGACCTACGGCATGATGTTCGCCACTGGCTGGATCCTGGCGGGCATGGCCTGGGTCACGCTGGTCGCCATGTACCGTCCGGACTCCGCCGATGTGCATCCGTCGTCGCTGCGGCACGACTACGGCAATCTGTTGCTGGTGATCGTGCTGGGCTGGTCGTACCTGGCATTCATGCAATACCTCACCATCTGGATCGCCGACATGCCGACCGAGAACGTGTGGTATCTGCCGCGCACGTTGACCAGTTGGGCCTGGCTGGGGCGTTTTCTGGTGACGTTCCACTTCGCGACTCCCTTCGCCATCCTGCTTTCGCGCAAGGCCAAGCGCAGTCGTGCGTGGATGGGCGCCGTGGCGGCCATGCTGCTGACGGCGAATCTGGGCGACGCCCTGTGGCTGGTGGTGCCGAATTTCCGCGCCGACGGCTTCATGTTGCGCTGGAGCGACCTGGCGGCCGTCGTCGGCATCGGCGCGTTGTGGGGCTGCGTGTGGCTCGGCCAATGGCGCGTTGCGCGCGCGCTTCCGGCGGACGCGTCGCCATCGGCATCCACCTGGACGCACAGCCATGGCTGAAGTGCATCCCTTCGGACACGAATCGGCGAGCGTGCGCACCGGCACGGTCTTGAAGGTGGCCGCGGGGCTGTTCGGTACGCTGGTGGTCGTGCTGGTCGTGCTGTATTTCACCGTCATGAGCGGCCTGCTCGGCAACCACGCGCAAGTCGTCCGGCGCACCAGCGTCGTGCCGCCGCCACCGCGCCTGCAACCACACCCCGATGCCGACCTTGCACGACTGCGCCAGGAAAAACGCGAGAAGCTGTCCGGCTACGCGTGGACAGGGCCGGCGCATCGTTTTGCGCACATTCCGATCAAACGCGCCATGCAGTTGTACGTGCGCGAGCATGACAAGGCGCAGCACACGCACTCGCGCAAAGGGGCCAAACCATGATCGGCCGGACTTTCCATCTTCGGCATGACGCGTGCGTGCCCGCCAAGGCGCATGCACGCCACATGGCCATCGTCGGCCTGCTTGTCTGCCTGATGGTTGCTGCCGCCCACGTGAGCGCACGTCAAACCACGCATCTGCGCGCGCCACCGCACCTGCTGGATAAGATCGGATTCGTGCAGAAGCTGGATGCCCAGGTGCCCTTGCATACCACTTTCCGAAACGCCCATGGAGCACAAGTACGCCTGGGCGATCTGCTCGACGGCAAGCCCACCCTGCTGGTGCCGGGCTATTTCAGTTGCATCAACCTGTGCAGCATCGTGCGCACCGGCGTGGCCAATGCGGTGGCCGCCAGCGGTCTGGCGCCGGGCAAGCAGTTCAACGTGGTGCTGGTCAGCATCAACCCGAAGGACACGCCGCGCACCGCCGCGACTACCCAGACCAACGACGCCGTCGGGCACCGCGACGCGCACGTGCCGCGCTGGCATTACCTCGTCGGCAGCCGGCAAGCCAGCGAGGCCTTGATGCGCAGCATCGGCTTCCGCTACCTGTTCGACAAACGCAACGGCCAGTACGACCACGATGCCGGCATCGTCCTGCTGACGCCCCAGGGCAAGGTGTCCCAGTACCTGTTCGGCGTGAAGTTTGCGCCGGAAACCTTGCGCCTCGGTCTGGTGCATGCCTCGCACGGCAAGATCGGCAACCTCGTCGACCATTTCCTGCTGCTGTGCTGCAACTACGACCCGTCCACGGGACGCTACAGCCTGGTGATTCATCGCGTGATGCAGCTGCTCGGCGTGCTCACGGCGCTGTTGCTGGTCGGTGTGGTCACCTACCTGCTCCGTCGCGAAAAGCGGGCACGCCAGGATGAATCGTCATGAGGATTCACGACCCCATGTTCCTGCTGCCCGACGCATCGAGCATCTCGCCGCGGATCGACCTGCTGTTCTGGACCATGGTCGGCATGTGTACGCTGGTGGCGGTCGGGGTGATGCTCACCATGGTCTATTTTTGCGTGCGTTATCGCCTCGGCAGCCACGCCGACCGCTCCAACCGGCACAAGAAAAATCTGACCGTGGAACTCAGCTGGACGTTGATCCCGCTCGTCATTTTTCTGGGCATGTTCACGTGGAGCCTGTTCCTGTTTGCGCAGTTGCACACGCCTCCCGCCAAATCGCAAACCATCTATGTCGTGGCCAAGCAATGGATGTGGAAAATCCAGCATCCCGGCGGACAGCGCGAGATCAACATGCTGCACGTACCGCTGGGCCAGCCGATACGCCTGACCATGACCTCGCAGGACGTGATCCACAGCTTTTACGTGCCTGCTTTCCGGGTGAAGCAGGACGTACTCCCGGATCGCTACACACGGCTTTGGTTCACGCCGACCAAGCTGGGGCGCTTTCCGTTGAGGTGTACGGAATACTGCGGCCTCGACCACTCCAAAATGAAAGGTTACGTGGTGGTGATGCGCCCGTCCGACTATGCGCGCTGGCTGCACGATCACGCCGCCTCCGACAGTGTGGTTTCACAGGGCAAGGCGATCTTCCGCCAGCGCGGTTGCAGCGGTTGCCACAGCCCGCGCGCCTCGGTGCATGCGCCGGATCTGCATGGCATCTACGGCCGCGTGGTGCACCTTTCCAACGGCAAGACGGTGGTCGCCGATGAACGCTACATCCATGACTCGATCATGCAGCCCGACTCGCAGGTGGTGGCAGGTTATGCGCCGATCATGCCCTCGTTCAAGGGCCAGATTCCCGCCAGCGACATGCTCAAGCTGATGGCTTACCTGAAATCCAACTCCACGGACGAACCACCGGCGTCGAACACGCCAAACGGAGAAGCGCGATGAGCACGATGGACACCCTGACGCTGCCGCCCCCGGCGGTGGACAGCTACCTCGATCACGACAACACGCTGTGGGCGTGGCTGACCACACACGATCACAAACGCATCGCCATCTTGTACACGATCGGCATCACCTTCTTTTTCGTGCTGGGCGGTATCGCGGCGGCCATGATCCGGCTGGATCTGCTCGAACCCAGCGGGCTGCTGGATCCGGAAACCTACAACAAGTCGTTCACCTTCCACGGTGTGGTGATGGTCTGGTTTTTCCTGATCCCGTCGATCCCGGCCACGCTCGGCAATTTCCTTCTGCCGCTGATGATCGGCGCGCGCGACATGGCTTTTCCGCGTATCAACCTGGCCAGCTGGTATCTGTACATGATCGGTGGCCTGTTCACCGCCGCCGCGCTGGTCTGGGGCGGCGTGGACACCGGCTGGACCTTCTACACGCCCTACTCGACGATGTTTTCCAACACCAACGTGTACCTGGTGATCGTCGGCGTGTTCGTGACCGGTTTTTCCACCATCTTCACGGGCATCAACTTTCTGGTGACCACGCATTCGCTGCGCACACCGGGCATGACCTGGTTCCGGCTGCCGTTGTTCGTGTGGGCGATGTACGCGGTCAGCCTGGTGATGGTGCTGGCCACGCCGGTGCTGGCGATGACGTTGGCGCTGATCGGGCTGGAGCGCGGCATGGGCGTGGGCGTGTTCGACCCGGCACTGGGCGGCGATCCGCTGTTGTTCCAGCACCTGTTCTGGTTCTATTCGCATCCGGCGGTGTACATCATGATCCTGCCGGCGATGGGTCTGGTCAGCGAAGTCATTTCCTGCTTCGCCCGACGCCGTATCTTCGGCTACAAGTTCATGACCTGGTCGATGCTGGCCATCGCCGTGATCGGCTTCATGGTCTGGGGCCACCACATGTTCGTGGCCGGCATGTCGGTGTACGCGGGCATGGTGTTCTCGCTGCTGAGTTTCATCGTCGCGGTGCCTTCGGCGATCAAGGTGTTCAACTGGACCAGCACGTTGCACAAGGGCGACATCAGTTTCGAATCGCCGATGCTTTACGTGCTGGGTTTCGTCGGTCTTTTCACCATGGGCGGTCTGACCGGGCTCATGCTCGCGGCCCCGGCGCTGGACGTGCCGCTGACCGACACCTATTTCGTGATCGCCCATTTCCATTACGTGATGGTGGGCGGTTCGGTGATGGCCTACATGGGCGGCATCCACTTCTGGTGGCCCAAGGTGACCGGACGCCTTTATCCGGAAGGTCCAGCCAAGTTTTCCGCGATCCTGATGTTCGTCGGCTTCAACCTGACGTTTTTCCCGCAGTACATCCTCGGTTACGACGGGATGCCGAGGCGCTATCACTCCTACGCGCCGCAATTCCAGACGCTCAACGTGCTGTCTTCGGCGGGCGCCTCGATCCTGGCGCTGTCCTACCTGTTGCCGTTGCTGTACCTGGTGTGGTCGCTGCGTTACGGGCACAAGGCCGGCAACAATCCCTGGCAGGCGCGTGGTCTGGAATGGCAGACCACTTCGCCGCCGCCCGAAAACAATTTCAGGCATCCGCCGGTAGTGCGCAATGCCTACGCCTACGACGAGCCTGCGCCATGAACACCCGCACGCTGGAACCGCAACATTTCAAAAGCCCTGCCGGGGAAGTCGAAAAGCAATTCGACAACCCCTTGCAGCAGCGCGACACGGCCACGATCGGCATGTGGGTTTTCATGGCCACCGAAATCATGTTTTTCGGCGTGCTGTTTGCGGCCTACCTGATCTTGCGCAGCCTGCATCCGGCCGGGTTTGCCGAAGCCAGCCGCGATACCGACCTGCTGCTCGGCTCCATCGAAACGGCCGTGCTGCTGGTCAGCAGCATCACCATCATGATCGGCATACGCGCGGTCAGGCTGGAACAACGCCGGATCGGCGTCGCCTTTCTCGGCCTGACGGTATTGCTGGGGTGTGGTTTCCTGCTTATCCACGGCCTCGAATACCGGGCGGACTATTTCAAGCACCTGATCCCCGGCATCGACTATCACCAGAGCGGGCCGTACTGGAAAGTGAAGGAACTGTTCTACTGCATGTATTACTTCATTACCGGCTTTCATTCCCTTCACTTGTTCATCGGCATCTGCGTCAATGCGGGCATGACCATACGCGTCGCGCGCGGCAGTTATGGCGAGCACGACTACACGGCGCTGGAACTGGCCGGGTTGTATTGGCACCTGGTCGACATGGTGTGGATTTTCGTTTTCCCCTTGCTGTATCTGATCGGGAGGTCGGGATGAACGATCCATCGAGACAAGGCCCGAAAATCAAGCCGATCAGCCTGTACGTGTGGGTCCTGGTCGGGCTGCAGGTGTTGCTGCTGATCGCCATTGGCACGTCGTTCGTGAACCTCGGCGTCTTCAACATCGTGATCCGCCTCGCGATCGCGGTGACGTCGGTCATGCTGCTGATGGTTTTTTTCATGCACGAATCGCGGGCGCGCGCATTGACGATCATGACCTCGGCACTGGGCTTCATCTGGCTGGCGCTGCTGGTCGGGCTTTCGCTGACCGATTTCCTGGTGCGCATACCGGTGCCTCCGCCTTGGTGAGGCATTCCGAAACGCGGCCGCCATCGAATGACGGCGGAGAAGCTGCCAAGCCGGATTTTTTGACACGGATCAACGCGGATGAACACGGATAAAAGCAAATCTTGACCGGTGTTCATCCGCTTTGATCCGTGTCCGTCAAGCTTTGTCATCACGGCTGTGCCGATGACGGCGGCGCATCATTCCGCAAGCGGCCGCAAGCGCCATCGCGCCCGCGGTGGCGGCAACGATGCCGCGGTGGGTCGTGAGCCAGAGCTGCACGCTGTAGCTGCGGGCGCGGTTGTCGAAGCGGCCATGGGTGCCGTAGTCGCGCTGCACGGCCTGTTCGAGGTTGTCGGGGCGGTCGTCGGGCATCGCCTCGTGCTGATCCATCTGCCCCTGATACGCGTTTTTCGCCAGGAGCCGATCCGCCAACCCCGGCACCAGCTTGTTGCCGACGATCGCCTTGACGGCGGGAAAGCCCACATACAGTTCGCGACGCCTGTGCAGGGCCGCCCAGTGGACACCGCGCGCGGCCACTTCGGGCTGATAGATCGGCGGCACCGGTTGTGGAGGCCGGGACATGCGCGTGCGCGCCCAGTCGAATTGCGGCGTGTTGAAGGCCGACAGCTGCACCATGGTGATGTGGATGCGGCTTTTCTCGTGCATCAGCTCCACGCGCAAGGCATCGGTGAATCCGCGGATGGCGAACTTGGCGCCGCAATAAACCGCCTGCAACGGAATGGCGCGGTAGGCCAGCGCGGAACCCACCTGCACGATCGTGCCGTGGTCGCGCGTGCGCATGCGCTTGAGCGCGGCCATGGTGCCATGCACCGTGCCAAGGTAGGTCACTTCCGTGGCGCGTCGGAATTCGTCCGCGCGGATGTCGTGGACCGGCGCGAATATCGTCACCATCGCCGCGTTGATCCATACGTCGATGGGGCCGAGTTCGTCCTCGATGCGCGCGGCGGCAGCCTCCACCTGTTCCGCATCGGACACATCGACGGCGAGGGCCAGCGCCTGTCCGCCCAGGGCGCGAACTTCGTCGGCGGCATCCTCGAGTGCCTCGTTCTCGCGAGCCAGCAAGGCGATGCTGGCGCCATCGCGGGCAAAGGCATGGGCGGTGGCGCGACCCACGCCGGCCGATGCGCCGGTAATGACCACAATCTGTCTGGTTTTCATGAGGAGCTCCTGTGGAATGAACGACATGGCCGCGTGCGCGATCGCCGTCGGCGGCGATGTCGTCGGGCATCTTTCGGATATCGCACAAGCGTGTCAGGCAGTGCGGAGTTGATCAGCGCCGCCCTGGGCAAGGTGTCGGCCTCAGCGTGCATCGACATGCACCTCGTAATCGGCGATGTCCGCCATCTTCAATGTCAGACCCAGCCCGGAGCGGTCGCGGTCGACCACCAATGCGCCGCCGCGCAGTTCGGGCAGACCATCGAAAAACATCGATTCGATGCGCGTGTGGTCGTGGAAGTATTCGATGCTGATGACGTTGTCGAGGGTCGTGCAGACATGCGCATGCAGCGTCGGCGCGCAATGCGCGGATACCGGAGTGCCATGCGCATGCGCCAGCGCCGCCGCGCGCAGAAAGCCGCTGAAGCCGCCGCAACGGGTGCCGTCCACCTGCAACACGTCGACCGCGCCGGCCTGCAGCATGCGTCGGAAATACCAGTCGTCCCAGCCGTATTCGCCGGCGGCCAGCGCCATCGAGGCGGGCAAGCGCCGGCGCAGCCAGGCCAGGTTTTCCAGATCATCGGACGACACCGGCTCTTCGTACCAGCACACGTCATCCTCGGCAAAGCGCGACGCCTGGGCCAAGGCCTGACGCGGCGTGTACGCGCCATTGGCATCGACCATCAACGCGGCCTGCGCACCGATGGCCTCGCGCGCCGCATGCACGCGGGCGGGATCATCGTCGGAATGGGTACCGACTTTCATCTTGACGTGGTCGATACCCTCGTCCACCCAGCCGCCCAGCTGTTTTTGCAGACGCTCGATGGTGTAGCTGGTAAAGCCGCCGCTGCCATAAACCGGCACCCGCTCACGCGCGGCGCCGATCAGGTCGACCACGCTGACATGGTGCAGACGCGCCTTGAGATCCCACAGCGCATGATCCACCGCCGCAATCGCCATCAGCCCGACGCCGGGCCGGCCGATGTTGCGCAATGCCCGGTTCATGCGTTGCCACGCGCCGGGAATGTCATCCGGATCATGCTCGACCAGACAACCGCGCAACGGCTTGGCAATCAACGCGGCGATGCCGGCATGTCCATAGGTGTAGCCGATGCCGCAGGCATCGCCGGCGCCCACCTGCACGGTCACGACGGTGGTGCTGTCCCAGGCAATGGTGCCATCGGCTTCGGGCGCGTCCGTGGGTACGATCCACGCCCTCGCCTCGACCCTCTCGATCGATGGCAGCGACGCATTCACTGCTCGTGCTCGTCCTTGTCCTTACCCGGCAACACGCTGGACAAGACCTGACGCGCGCTCTGCTTGATGATGCCGCCCTCGCGCGGGTCGCCCTCGGCCAATGCCGACACGTAGGATTTGGCCTGCTTGAAGGTAATGTGCGGCGGCAGCGGCGGCACGTCCGGATCGGTGATGAACTCGACCACCGTGGGTCTGTCGGCCGCAAAGGCCGCGTCCCAGGCGCTGCCGATCTGCTCCGGGTCGTCGACGCAAATGCCCTTCAGGCCCAGCAGCTCGGCATAGCGGGCGTAGGGAAAATCCTCCACGACCTGGGCCGGATCGAATTTGGGATCGCCTTCCAGGACGCGCTGTTCCCAGGTCACCTGGTTGAGATCGTGGTTGTGCAGCACCAGCACCACGAAGCATGGGTTGCCCCACCTTTTCCAGTATTCCTTGACGGTGATGAGCGCCGCATTGCCGTTCATCTGCATGGCGCCGTCGCCAACCATGGCAATCACCGGCCGGTCGGGATACGCGGTCTTGGCGGCGATGGCATAGGGCATGCCGCTGCCCATGGTGGCCAGTTTGCCGGACAGCGAACCCATCATGCCGCGGCGGATCTTGATGTTGCGCGCATACCAGTTGGTGTGCGAACCGCAGTCGCCGCAAAGAATCGATTGCTCGGGAAGACGTTTGGACAGCTCCGCGAACACCCGCTGCGGATTGATCGGCTTGGCCGGCTGATTGGCTTTTTCCTCGAGGTCTTTCCACCACTCGTCGACATGCTTGGCGATCTGTTTGCGCCACGAATCGTCTTGGTGATCTTTCAGCAACGGCAGCAGTGCCTTGAGCGTTTCGGCGGCGTCGCCGATCAGGTTGACCTCGATGGGATAACGGATCGACACGTTTCGCGGCGACAGGTCGATCTGCACCGCACGCACCTTGCCATCCTTGGGCAGGAACTCGGCATACGGAAACGTGGTACCGACCATCAGCAGCGTGTCGCATCCGGTCATCAGCTCCCAGCTGGGCTTGGTGCCGAGCAGGCCGATGGAGCCGGTGACGAACGGCAAATCGTCCGGCACCACGGCCTTGCCGAGCAGCGCCTTGGCGATGCCGGCGCCCAATTTTTCCGCCACCGCCAGCACCTCGTCGGCGGCGCCCAGCGCGCCGGCTCCGACCAGCATGGCCACCTTGCCGCCAGCGTTCAGCACCTCGGCTGCGCGTTTGAGATCGTCATCGTTCGGCACCACACGCGGACCGGAATAACCCACACCCGAATAGACATTGCCATGCGAGCGCGGAGGGCTTTCCACGGCATCCATTTCCTGCAGATCGTTGGGCACGATCACGGTGGCGACGCAGCGTTCGGCCTTGGCGATGCGTATGGCCCGATCCACGACATGCCGTACCTGTGCCGGAGCCATCAAGGTTTCGACATAGCCGCTGACATCCTTGAACAATGTCTGCAGATCCACCTCCTGCTGATAATCGCTGCCCAGCGAGGTACGCGCCTGCTGGCCCACCACGGCGAGCACCGGCATGTGATCCATCTTGGCGTCGTACAGACCGTTCAAGAGATGGATGCCGCCGGGTCCGGAGGTGGCAAAGCACACACCGATGTCGCCCGTGAACTTGGCATGGGCGCATGCCATGAAAGCGGCCATTTCCTCGTGCCGCACACGGGTGTAGTTGAAACGATCCTCGGCGCGCCCCATCGCGCCCATCAAGCCGTTGATGCCATCGCCGGGATAACCAAAAATCTGCCGGATGTTCCAGTCGCTGAGTCGTTGCAGGATGAAGTCGCCTACCGTCTCGCTCATGTTCTTGCTCCCGTTTGGCCGTTCGTGAAAGGACGATGCCGGCGTCGCTGATTCACGGCGTCGGGTGCTTGTCGCGCAATGTGTGCGTGGCGTGCCGAAACGGCGGACATGACACCCGCGAAGCCAACGCGCATCGAAGGGTTTACCCTGCTCCGCCCAGGGTTAGGCTGCGCTGAAGCCGGCGGTGGTCGAGGCTTGCGATTCAGGCGGGGTTTTCGTGTTGCGCGACCGCAAAAAGTGCCGTCGGGCATGGGGGCTGCATGGCGCGCATGGGAAGCCTTTCGACGGTGCTTGCCGGGGGACAAGCTACGCTCAGAACGATCGGTGGATATGGGTTTCAGCGCCGATCACGAAGGTGAATGTCTGCCATGCAAACCATGTCGATGTCCGCGCAGTTCAGCGCAGGCTTCATGCGGCATGCGCATCATGTGGAATACGACACGATTCGCGGAAAACCGCCGAGCTTTCGGACGAATTCCGCATTCGCGCCGACAGCCCCCATCGCCTGTCGCCACCTACCGGAGAATTTCCCATGGCAGACCACAATACCGACCCCACACATGCAGCGTCCGGATCCGTCGGAGAAAACACCGAGCGATTCAAGCAGGCCACATCCGATGCCACCGGCCATACCCGTGAAGCCGCCGGTCACGTCGCCAGCCGCGTCGAACACGGCATGCATCGCGGCGCCGACAAGCTCGCCGGCACCGCCGAGCGCAGTCGCGAAGCCCTGCACAAGGCCAAGGATCATGCCGACAACTGGAAGCACAAGGCCTGCGACCATATCCGCGACAAACCGACCCAGTCGGTGGTGATGGCCGCCGCCGCCGGCTGGTTGCTGGGCTGGGCGCTGCATCGCCGCCACCACTGACTTTTATTTTGTCCGCTTGTTCGCAGGAGCCTGCCTGCAGGCGACCGGCCTCAAAGCTTGATCATGCGCCGAGGCTGATCGCCTGCAGGCAGGCTTCAAATGCGACGATGGATGGAAACCACACGGATCCATGGCCATGCATGAGGACACCACAGCGCCGCGCTGGCTGCACGACCTTGGTCTGGCGGCGCGCGCATGGCGCGACCTGGCGCAGGTCCAATGGCAATTGCTGGGAGCCGAACTGCGGCTGGCGCGTTCCGCCGCAAAAATCACGCTGGTGGCCGTGCTGCTGAGCCTGGTATTTGCCGCAGCCCTCGTGTTGACCTTGCTGGCCCTGCTGGGCGTGGCCCTGTCGCAATGGCTCGGCTGGTGGGTGTGGTCGCTGCTGGTTCTGATCGGGTTGCTCGCGTTGGGCCTTGGCATGATCCGCATGCTGATCCAACGCTGTCTGCACTGGATGAGCATGCCGAGCGTGCGCGCGTCATGGCGTGCGCTTGGCCGTGGATCAGCAAGTTCAGACGACAACGCCATGCATTGACGACGCGACGCGGCGTCAATGCATGGCGGTATGGTTCCACGGGTTGTGGCACAGTCTGCAAACCGGAACCTGTCGGGACTTCCCTTGAACGCCCTCACCCGCTGTCTGATCTTCGCCAGCTTGCTGCTCCTGTCTGCCGTCGTCTGGCTTCCGCCAGCGCACGCCGGCGTGGCCGATACGCCCGGCGCCGATCTGGAGGTGTCGCTGGTCACGTATGGCCCCGGCGCGATCTACTGGGAACGGTTCGGCCATGACGCCATCGAGATCCGCGACACGGTCAGCGGCCAGGCCGTCAACTTCAATTACGGCGTCTTCGATTTCGACCAGAAGAATTTCCTGCTCAACTTCGCACGCGGCTACATGCGTTACAGCATGGACGCCGAACTGAGCGCGGCGGAAATCCGCTACTACATCCAGGCCGGTCGCTTCGTGCATCGCCAACGCCTGAATCTGACGCCGGCCCAGGCCGACGCCTTGCGCGACTACCTGTTGTGGAACCTTCGACCCGAAAACCGCCAGTACAACTACGACTACTACACCCGCAACTGCGCCACGCGCGTGCGCGACGCCCTCGACCAGGCGCTTGGCGGCATCATCAAGGCGCAACTCGACACGCCTTCCGACGGTATCACCTACCGCCGCGAAACCGATCGTTTGATGGCCAACCAGCCATGGCTGATGCTGGTGCTGGATCTGGGCCTTTCCGGCTACGCCGATCAACCGCTCACCCGCTGGCAGGCGGCTTTCATCCCGATGCAACTGATGCGCGAAATCCGCCACGTGCGCCTGCCCGACGGCCGCCCCCTGGTCGCCAGCGATCGGCAGGTGGCCGCCGCGCGCTTGCCCGCGCCGCCCAGCCAGCCTCCCGACCTGAT
>DASSBH010000024.1:0-11399 GCA_035698945.1 Oleiagrimonas sp. | reverse complement strand
TGCCGTTGAACGCGAACAGGTGCTGGTAATTGCCGAGCGTCGGATGCGTCGGCAGCAACGGCGGCGGCAGGCTGCTGGCCGCGCCGGTCTGCATGAACGACACCGACAGCATCCACAGCAACGGAAACAGCGCCACCACGGTCAGGGCGACCAGGCAGCCGTTGATCAGGGCCTTGGCCAGGCGCGGATTCATGCGCGCCCCCGGCGTTTCGCCAGCATCCACATGCCCGCGGTGACAGCGAACATCACCACGAACAGCATGAAGGCCACGGCCGAGGCCAGGCCCAGGTTGAACCACTTGAAGCCGTCGTTGTACATCAGGTACAGCACGCTGACGGTGCTCTGCAGCGGCCCGCCCTCGGTCATCACGTAGGGCTCGGCGAACAGCTGGAAATAGCCGGACATGGTGAGCACGCCCACCAGCAGCATGATCGGCCCCAGCATCGGCAAGGTGATGTGGACGAACTGCCGCCACGCCGAAGCACCGTCGATGCGTGCGGCCTCGTACAGGTTTTCGGGAATGGCCTGCAGGCCGGCCAGGAAGATGATCATGTTGTAGCCGAAGTTCTTCCACACCGCGAACAAAATGATCGTCGGCATTGCCCAGTGGGGATCGCCCAGCCAGTTCACCGGGTCCAGGCCGACGGCGTCGAGCACGTAGTTCACCAGCCCGAAGCGGGTCTGGAACAGGTAGCGCCAGATCACCGCCACCGCCACCACCGTGGTCACCACCGGCGCGAACAGCGCGGTGCGGAAAAACGGCTTGGCGCGCGCCAGCTTCGAATTCAGCAGCAGCGCCGCGCCCAGCGACACCAGCATCGACAACGGTACGCCGACGACCACGAAATACACCGTGTGCCACAGCGCCGACCAGAACAGCGGCCGATGCAGCAGCGCCCAGTAGTTGCCCAGGCCGATGAAACGCAGATTGTGGATGTCGGCCAGCGCGTAGATGTCGTAGTCGGTCAGGCTGAGCCCGAAGGCCGCGATCACCGGCAGCAGGAAGAACACCGCGAGCACGATCAGTGCCGGCGCAAGGAATACCCAGGCAGCCCAGTGGCGTCTCATGGCCGCACCGCGTGTTCGTGTTCGCGTCGCCCCGGGTTTCCATCCCCGGCCCGAAAAATCAGGTAGGGCGGGCACTGCCCGCCATGGGAAGTTTCGCATTCACGCAAGACACATTCGGCGGGCAATGCCCGCCCTACGCGTGCTTTCGGCAAGCGGGTCATGGCGAGGCCTCCTTGCGCGCCAGTACCCAGCGCCGCTTGGCCAGGATGCGGTCGGTGCGCTCGTCCAGCTTCTTCGCCGCCTGATCCGCCGTCAGTTTGCCGTTGGCCAGTTGTGCGCCGACGATGCTCATCTGGGTGGCGATCTGTTGCCACTCGGGCACCTTGGGCACCGGTTTGACGTGTTCGAGCTGTTCGCGGAAGGCGCCCGCATACGGATCGTTGGCAAGGCCGGGACGATCCCAGGTCGAGCGCCGCGGCGGCATGTCGCCGGAGACGGTGTGGAACCGGTCCTGCACGTCCGGACGCGACAGGTACTGGACCAGCAGCCACGCCGCGCGCTTGTGCCTGGATGCCTTGAAGATCACCAGACTGCTGCCCCCGGCCAGACCACCACCGCTGCCGTCCGGGCTCGGCAATGGTGCGGTGCCCCAGGCGTGCTTCAGCTTGTCCGGCATGCGCGCCTGGAACTGCGCGATGTTCCAGGGACCGGACACGTAGAACGTGTAGTAGCCGCGCGCGAACTCGATCCACACATTGGCTACTTCGGTGTTGGCCACCGCCGGCGCCCAGCCTTTGCGAAACGCTTCGGCGTAGAAGCGCAATGCATGCTCGAAGCCGGGCGACTCGAAGTTGCCGTAGCGGCCGCCGTCGCGCAGCATCGGCTGTTTCTGTTGCAGGCCGAGCGATTCCAGTTGTTCGAACTCGTTGGTGGGCAGCAGCACGGCGTAGCGGTCGGATCCCACCAATTTCTTGACCGCGGCCATCTGGTTCGCCCATTCGGCCCAGTTACGTGGCGGATGATCGAAGCCGGCGCGCGCCAGGATGTCCTTGCGATAGAACAGCAGCCGCGTGTCGATGTACCAGGGGATGCCGTACAGCCTGCCGTCGATGACGTTGGTGTTCCAGATGCCGGGAAAGTAATCGTGCGGATCGATCCCCTTCGAGGCGGCGACGCGTGCATCCAGCGGTTCGAGCGCGCCCAGTGTCACCAGCTCCGGCAACCAGGTGTTGCCCAGCTGGCACAGATCCGGCGTGCTGTCGCCAGCCACCGCGGTCAGCAGCTTCTGGTGCGCACCCTTCCACGGCAGCGTCTGCACGTCGACATGGATGCCGGGATGCGCCTTCTCGAATGCCGGGATCAACTGGCGCACCATCTGGCCTTCCTGGCCCATGGCCCAGAAGGTGATGGTGGTCCGGTGGTCGCCGCTGCCGCAAGCGGGCAGCAGCACGATGACGGCCAGCGCCAGCCAACGCATGGCGCGGCACGTTCTCATGGCATCGCCGTGGCCGTGTCGTCGCGGCTTTCGAGCCAGCCGCCGGTGAAGCCCGCGCGCAGCAGGCCGCGGCGGATGTACGGGTTGCGCCGCATCACCTTCCACACGAAACCGCTGCGGTAGTTTTCCAGCATCAGCAGGATCGGGCCCTGGTCGATGCCCAGGTACTTGTCGTCGACCCAGCCGAAGCCGGGCACCACGCGCCCGGTACGCAATTCGGCATCGGCGTCATGGAAGCTCAGGTTGAAGGCGTCGAGGAATCCGTACTTGCCGTAGATGATCTTGCCGTAGCGCTCGCGCATGGCGCGGATGGCGGGAATGACGATCTTCGGCGCGAAGGCGATCGACGCGGCCGCCGCGGTGGGCGCGATGGTGCCGTCGTCGTGGATGTAGCCAAGGCCGGCGCCGCGCGCCATGTAGCCGTGGAAACGGCGCGTGCGACCGTTTTCTTTCAGCGTGAAATTGCCGGGCCCGTTGCTGGCCGTCAGACCCCAGACGTTGGCGCCGTAGCCGCGCCAGTGGCCCGGATTGGCGATGGCGTAGGCGCGCTGCGCCTTGGCCGCGCGGCGACCGTTTTCGAAATAATCCAGGTCGTGCTTGCGCATGAAGGCGTCGCGGATGCCGCGGAAGTCGATCCAGGATTCGCTGTACTGGTGTCCGAACATCGGCCCGAAACCCAGGTAGGTATATCCGTGGAAGGTACCCCAACGGCGCGGATACGTGCTTGTCCACGCCTTCCACGCCGCCGGTTCGACCGCGTGCGTCGGCGAGCCCAGGGCCAGCACGTACAGCAGCATGGCCTCGTTGTAGCCGCGCCAGTCGTGGTCGATGAACCCACTGCCGGGTCTCCAGCCCATGCTCACCAGCGGTGCGCGCGGCTGCATCCAGGTCCAGTCCACACGCCGGTAGATGCCGTCGGCAAGCTTGCGGATCTCGCGCTCGGCCGGCGTGTCGCGGTCGAAGTACGACTGCGCGAACAGCACCCCGCCCAGCAGCAGCGTGGTGTCGATGCTGGAAAGCTCGGTGCCACGCGAGTGGCGCAGGCCGGTCTGCATGTCGAGGAAGTGGTAGAAGAAACCGCGATAACCGGTGGCGTCGTCCTCGCTGGCGTTCTCGGGCGCGTTGGCGAAGAAACGCAGCGTGACGAGGGTGCGCTCGGCCGCCTGGTCGCGGGTGATCCAGCCGCGTTCGGCGCCGATGCCGTAGCCGGTCAGCGCGAAACCGACCGCGGCGATGGAGGAAAACGACTTGCCCGGCCAGTGGTCGGGCACCAGGCCGTTGGCCGGATTGGCGGTGTCCCAGAAAAATTCGAAAGTGCGGCGTTCAAGATCGTCGAGCCGCTTTTGCTGCGTGGGCGCGAGTGCATCGAACGTTGGCGCCGTTGCATCCGGATTCGTCGCATGGGTCGCTGCCGCCGCCGGCAACCCCGGTACGGCAAGCGCCAACGCAAGCAGGACAGGGGCAAGAAAAGAGGGGGAACATCGAAATGACATCAAGATAAAAACCTGTTGCAAGCGGGTGAAGGAACTACCACGGTGTTGTATCCACGTGCGTCATGCCGGCCCCGCGAATGCCGGGGCGGCATGGCGTGGCAAGAGATCAGAACCTTATGCCCATCTCGAACTTGACCGTGCGCGGCACGTACGTGATGCGACCGTCCTGCCGGTACATCACCCCGACATCGCCCGGGGGACCCGAGAAGTCGGTGCTGTAGCCCACGTAGTTCTTGAAGTTGAACGCGTTCAACAGATCCAGACGGGCGTACAACGTGGCGCCGTAAGGCAGGTCGAAGTTCTTGGTGACCTGAAAATCGACATCACGATAACCCCAGATCTTGCCGCCGACCAGGAACTTCCCGTTGCCGGGAGGCGTTGCCGCTGCGGCCTGGCAATGGCTGCCGTTGGGGAAGAACAGACCCGGTGGATTGGCCTTGCCGTAGGGCGAGTTGGGGCCGTAGCAGGCAATGCCGTTCCACGGCTGCGGCGTGGCCAGGGTCAGCTTGGCGCCGAACACCAGGCCCCAGGGGCCGTTCAGCGAGCCGGTCGCCACGATGCGGTGTTTGGCCGCCGCGTTGGAGCTGATGAACGGGTAGTCCTGGACGGTCGGATAATCGAACGAATAGTGTTCGCCGATGTCCCGGTTTCCTTCCGCGTCGGTGAAGGTGTAGGCGACGGTCGCGCCCCAGCCGGATTCCATGGTGAAAGGCTTCTGGGCCGACAGCAATACCTGCGTGCTGCGCACTTCGATGCCGTTGTTGCCCAGGATCAGGCCGCCGAAACCGGGTACGCTCTGGCCCCACTGGCTGCCATTGGAGCCGAAGAACGAGCCGTCGGGATGGCGTCCGCCCAGCATGAAGGCAAAGCCGTCATGGTAGAGCTTGCGCACCACGGTGACATCGGTCTGCCAGGCGCCGAGGCGGTTGGACATGCCCAGGCTGAATTGATCCGAATACGGCGTTTTCAGGTGATTGTTGAGCAGGTCGATCTCGCCGCCATTGCTGGCCGATACCAGCGCCTGCAGGTTGGACAGGCCGTTCAGGTAGGCAGGATCCCAGGTGTAACAAGGCGTGGAGTCATGGCGACAGGCGGAGGTGTCGTCGGGGCGGAACCAGACCGTGAACTGCGGCAATGCCGACTTGGTGGTTTCCAGTTGCATGTAGTTGTACAGGTTGCGGTCGTAGGAGCGTCCCGCACCGCCATGGATCACGTGCGCCTGGTCGGCGTTGATGTCATAGGAGAAGCCCAGACGCGGCTGCCAGTTGTTGGAATCGCCGGAACGGTTGCGTCCATCGCTGATGTAGTCGTGGATGTCGATTCCGCCCTTGACCAGTGCGTCGTTGAAGGTTTCGCCCGGGGTGGCTCCAGGACGATCCGCGATGCTGCCATGGAGGAGGGCATCGACCACGTTGGAAGGCGTCACGAAGTCGGTGTAGGACGGAATGTCCTCGTAATCCCAGCGCAAGCCGAGGTTCAGCGTCAGCTTGTCGTTGACCTCCCAGTCGTCCTGGAGGTAGAGACCGTACTGCTTGTCCTTGGTGACCACCGTCGGCGACAGGCCCAGGCCGGTCACGGGTTTGGTGAAGAACGCCTTGTACGGGATGGCGTCGGGGCCGGCCGTGGTGACGTTGTAGGTGAACTGCGGGTTGATGTCGGAAGCATCCGCGGCCTTCAGGGTCAGGTCGCGGTAGACCACGCCCATCTTGATGACGTGGTCGCCATGCCACTGGAAGTCGCTCAAGGTCAGGTCGTCCTTGAATGTCCAGCCCTTCTGGCCCTTGTTCTGCGCGGCCAGCGGCGAGGCCGGGCCGATGTGGATGATCCTCGGGTCACGCGAGCCCAGATCCCAGGTGTAAATGATGCCGTTGCCTTTCTCGATCGGCGTGGGCTGGAAGAACGTGTACTGGTGGGTCAGCAGCAGCTCGTTGAACCAGCCGTTGCCGCTGTGATCCCATTTCAGCATGTAACGCCTGTCGTCGTTCTTGAGGTCGAGCCCCGAAGAAACGGCGTTGGTGCCGCCGACCTGTTCGCGCGTGCGCTCCTTGCGGACGCGGGCGCTCAACTCGAAGCGGTCATTGTCGGTCGGCTCCCAGTCCAGCTTGGCAAAGTACAAGTCTTCCTGGAACGGCAGATTGGCCGGGCCGAATTGCGCGGCCGTGTCCGAGGGCAGGTACGGAACGCCCGGTTCACCATCGGCGCTGGGCGAAACCAGCGTCGGCGTGTTGAAACGCTTGGCCGCATAGGTCACGAAGAAGTGCATCTTGTCTTTGACGATCGGCCCGCCCAGTGCAAAACCGTATTCGCGTTCCTGCGACGCGGTCTTCTTGTCGGCCGCATTTTCGGCCGGTGTGCGCGCACGGTAACGGTCGTTGGTGTAGCGCTCGAAGACCTGGCCGTGGAACTCGTTGGTGCCGGATTTGGTGACCGCCGTGACCGCGGCGCTGGACAGCTGGGAGTACTCGGCCTTGTAGTTTGACGTGATCACCTTGTACTGGCCGATCGCCAGCTCGGGGAACGGATTGCCCTGGCTGTCGTTCTGGCCCGCCACGCCACCGAAGAGGTAGCTCTTCTGGCTGACGCCGTCGATGAAGACGTTGACGCGACTGGTTTTCGCCGCGCCGGCCCGCAGTGACGTGTTGCCGTTGGCATTCACGGTGAACACCATGCCCGGCACGATGTCGGCAAACTCCAGGAAGTTGCGCGAGACCTGCGGGATGGTGTCGATCTGGTGCTGCGAGATCGTGGTGGCGATTTCGGAAGTCTTCACTTCCGGCATGGCTCCAGCGACGACCTCGACAGTCTGCAAGGTGGTGGCATTGGACGCGCCGGGCGTTGGCTGCGCGGTCGCGGAACTTTTCAGGTTCAGCGTGGCGGTCGAGGCCACTGACAAGGTGACGGTGCGCCGCGTGCCCGGCCCGGCATCGATTTCATACGTGCCTGGCGGCAGGCCGATCAGCGTGTAATTGCCGCTGGCGTCGCTGCGCGTGTGGCGGGCGACGCCGGTGGCGACATTGAGCGCGTTCACCTCGGTGGCGGGTGGCGCCTTGCCGCGCACCGTGGCATTGGTGCTTTGCGCCCAGGCCGGCGCGGGCAGTGCGACGGCGCCAGCCGCCAATGCGCCGCCGATCAGGCAGGCCAGCAGGTGCTGCCGGAAACGCCGGCTCGTGTTCGATGACCCGCGAAGGCGGGCGTCGGTGGCTGTCTGGATACAGCCGTGCATGTGGTTCGGACGTGACATGGCGATTCTCCCCTCGCTTCGGAATCGGGCCGGTTGTCGTTATGGGTGGCGTCCTTCCGTGGGTGTCGGAGCGTTTCCTGCGTGACGTGACGAGGTGGTTCCCACCCCGCACGAAGTTCGGATGACCAGTTCGGTCGGCATCACTTCCTCGGCGGCGTGCACGTCGTCGGGGTGTTCGATGGCGTCGACCAGACGCGCCAGCGCGCGTTCGCCGAATTCGGCGATGCGCACGCGCACCGTGCTCAGCGACGGCGTCATGAAACGCGCCATCGGGATGTCGTCGAAACCGGCCAGGGCGATGTCCGCGGGCACCTTGACGCCGGCCTCGTTGAAGGCGGACAGGCAGCCCAGGGCCATCATGTCGTTGGCCGCGAACACGGCCTGCGGGCGCGGCGTCATGCCCAGCAGCGCGCGTGCCGCGCGATAGCCCGACGATTCGAGAAAATCGCCGGGCATGCAGTAGGGTTCGCACTCGGCGGCCAGGTCGCCCAGGGCCTCGCGGTAGCCGCGCAGGCGCTCCTGGGCGTCGAGGTTGTTGTCCGGACCGCGGATGAAGGCGATGCGCCGGTAGCCGCTGTCCATCAGGTGCCGGGTCATGGCATGGGCGCCGCCGTGATTGTCCACGGTCAGCCAGGCATGGCTGCCGTCGCCGCTGCCGGCGTTCATCAGCACCGTGGGCAGGGCCGGCGGCAGGTTGACCGACAGGAAACCGGCGTTGGCGTGCGGCGTCATCAGCAGCAGGCCGTCGACGCGCCCGCGCATCGCACGCAGCGTGGCGGCCGCCTCGTCGGCGTTGTCGTGCGAGCTGGACACCAGCAGATGCAGACCGCGCGCGCGCGCCGCCAGGTCGATGCCGCGGATGAGTTCGGAGAAGAACGCGCCGTGCAGGTCGGGCAGCACGGCGCCGATGGTCTGCGTGCGCCGCGTGATCAGGCTGCGCGCCGCGCCATTGGGCATGTAGTGCAATTGCCGTGCCGCCTGCATGATGCGTTCGTAGGTGTCGCGGGTCACGTTGTCATGGCCGTTGAGCGCGCGTGACACGGATGCCACCGACACACCGGCTGCCTTGGCTACATCCTTGATCGTGACCGCCATGGACACACCCCTCTCGATTTGGTTGAAGATGAATGTAAACGTTTTCATTCGAGTTTGCAAACGTTTTCATTTGGGAAAGAAGGGGTGAGTAGCGAGGGGCGAGTAGCGAGGGCGCGAAAATCGTTGGCCGAGGAAATTTTGCGGGTATCGGACAGACGGCTCGGGGAACACTCGGTTTTTGGAGACAGGCCGATAATTCCAGACATGCGCCCCCGCTACTTGTCCCTCGCCCCTCGTCCCTTCTTCTCTAGCGAGTTGCGGCGGCAGCCTTGCCCGCCACCAAAGTAAACTTCGCCGAGGCCGTGGCCGTTGAATCCCCGCCGACGAACACCTGGAACGCGCCCGGCTCGGTGCCGTAGCTCATGTCGGCGCGGTGGAAGGCCAGGTCGGCGGGGGTCAGGGTGAAGGTCACCTCGCGCGACTGGCCGGGATTCAGGACGATGCGCTGGAAGCCCTTGAGCTGGCGCACCGGTCGACTGACGCTGGCGACCTCGTCGTGCACGTACAACTGCACCACTTCCGCGCCGCGGCGCTTGCCGGTGTTGGTCACGCGCACCTTGACGTGCAGCGTGCCGCCCGGCGCCAACCGGTCGCTGGAAAGATGCACCGGTCCGAAGGCGAACTGCGTGTAGCTCAGGCCGTAGCCGAACGGATACAGCGGCGAGTTCGGCATGTCGGCGTAGTGGGAGGTGTACTCGGGATGCTCCTTGTTCAGCGGCCGCGGGTTGGGCTGGTGCGCGTAGTACAGCGGCACCTGGCCGACATCGCGCGGAAAGGTCATCGGCAGCTTGCCCGAGGGATTGGCGTCGCCGAACAGCAGCTTGGCCACGGCAGGGCCCCCCTCGTCGCCGGGCAGCCAGGCATCCAGGATCGCGGCGACGTGATCGGCCATCCACGAAATCGCCAGCGGCCGGCCGCTGGCCAGCACCACCACCACCGGCGTGCCGGTAGCCTGCACGGCCTTGACCAGGTCCAGTTGGTGCCCCGGCAGATCCAGGTGCGCGCGGCTGTCGCTTTCGCCGATCATCGACAGATCGCCGCCCACCACCACCACGGCCACATCGGCGGCTTTCGCGGCGCGCGCGGCGGCGGCGATGCCCGAGGTGTCGTCGCCGTCGACACTGACGCCTTGGACGTAATTCACCTCGGCCTTGTCGCCCACGGCGGCGCGGATGCCGGACAGGATGGATACGACTTCGTCGGCCTTGCCCAGCGCGTGCATCTCGCCCAGCAGGGTTTCCTGCGCGTCGGCCAGCGGACCCAGCACGGCGATGCGACCGTGCTTCGCCAGCGGCAGCACGCCGTCGTTTTTCAGCAGCACCATGGATTCCACCGCCGACTCGCGCGCCAGCTTGCGGTGTTGCGGCGTGGCCAGGATGCGCCTGGCGCGCGCCCGGTCCTTGCCGTAGCGGAACGGATCCTGGAACAGGCCCAGGCGGTACTTGGCCTCCAATACGTGGCGCACGGCGGTATTGATTTCCGCCATCGGCACCTTGCCCTCGCGCACCAGTTCGGGCAGTTGTTCAAGGTAGGTGCCGCTGTGCAGATCCATGTCCATGCCGGCATGCAGGGCGTCGCGGGCGGAGGCGGCGGCATCGGCGGCCACGCCTTGCAGCTGCAGCTGGGGAATGGCGTCGTAATCGGAAATGGTCAGGCCCTGGAAACCCCACTGCTTGCGCAGGATGTCGGTCAGCAGATGACGGTCGCCGCTGGCCGGCATGCCGTCGAGCGTGATGAAGGCCGGCATGACCGAGCCCGCGCCGGCATCCACGGCCGCCTGGTAGGGCGGCAGGTAGACGTCGAGGAATTGACGCGACGCGGGGAATGCCGGGTTGTAGTCGCGCCCGGCCTCGACCGCGCCGTAGCCGGCGAAATGCTTGACGGTGGCCATCATGGTGTCGGGCGCGGCCAGGTCGTCGCCCTGGAAGCCCTCGACCTGCGCTCTGGCCATCACCGAACCCAGATACGGATCCTCGCCGGCGCCCTCGACCACGCGGCCCCAGCGCGGGTCGCGGCTCAGGTCCACCATGGGGCTGAAGGTCCAGGTGACGCCGACGCCGGTGGCCTCCTTGGTGGCGGCATGGTGCACGCGGCGCACCAGTGCCGGGTCCCAGGTCGCGGCCAGCGCCAGTTGCACCGGAAAGATGGTGCGCAGGCCATGCGTGACATCACCGGCGAACAGCAGCGGAATCTTCAGCCGCGACTGCATCGCCAGTTCCTGCAGGTGGTGCAGGTAGTCGGCCAGATCCGAACCGGGCCTGCCCGCCACCTTGCCGTTGACCACGACGCCGTTGCTGCCGCCGACGCGGCCCTCGCGGATGAGTTCGTCAAGGTTCTCATGATCCGCGCCGAGGAAGGTGAGCTGGCCGATCTTTTCCTCCAGCGTCATGCGCTTCATGAGCTTGTCGACAAAGGTGTGCATGGCCGGCCCGTTCAACGAGGACGGCGGCTCGGGTGCCGGTGCCGGCGTCACCGCACCGGTCACCATGAGGGCGGCGCTGGCCGCCAGGGATGCAAACATCATGATTCAAACCTGCCTTGCGTAATACGCTTCGAGTTCAGCGATCGTGGTGTAGGTGGCCGAGCCGCCCGGCTTGCCGATGATGCGTACGCCATCGCCCCAGGTCGGCTCGAAATCGAGCACGTAGCGTTTGCGCGGTCCGGCGCTGCGGTCGTGCGGGTAGGTCGGGTTCGTCCTGGGCCGGTTCACGTCGACCCAGTGGAAATGCTGGCGCACCTGCACGCGCAGGTCGTCGAACCAGCCGCCGTCGGCGAAGGTCTCGCCGCTGACGTAGACGACGCGGTCGAGATGGTAGGCGCGCGTCCATTCGATGCCCCAGAAATCGGCCGGCTTGTCGGCCTCGCAGTCGTAACTGCTTTCGCTCTGGTTGGTGCGGCCGTCGTTCCAGGCGTGCACGCGGCCGTAGCGCGCGGCCTTCTCGATCGGCGTCGCGCCCGCGCCGGTGACGGCGAGGTTGTTTTTCGGATCAGGCGCGTTGCGCGGCGTGCTGGCCACGAACGGCGCCACGCTCAGTTTGCGCAGGCCGAAACTGTAGTTGGACTTGCC
>DASSBH010000023.1:0-5249 GCA_035698945.1 Oleiagrimonas sp. | reverse complement strand
CGGCGCGAAGTGTCGATGAGAGGTGGGCATTCACGCACCGCACAAAGGCCGGATATCCACCCGCCGTTTGCGGTGATGCTTCGACAAGTCGGCATTGGATACGCTTCGCGTATCGAATCACCTGATCGGCTTCGTTCGTCGGCCAGGTTTTCTCAAGATTGGAAACCATCCCCACCCAACCCTCCCCTTGAAGGGGAGGGCTAACGCTGTGCAACCGGATGATAGGTGACACTTCAGACCGGCATGATGGGTTACACATTTTCTTCGCCCGGAAGGTGCCACTGAGTGGCCTTTTCCAGACACCCTTGTCCCACATCGAGATAGCCGAGCAGGTGCTCGCAGATACGGACCTCGAAGCGGTCGTTGTCGACCTCCCGCAGGCCGACGGGCAGCGTGGCCAGGAGTTCGGCCACGTAGATCCTCCGACCTTTGAACTTGATCTCGCCGTTGTGGCGTACGGAGCGAACCTGCTGGTCGTCCTGATAGTGGATCGGAGGCAGACACCTCGTATAGGGGCGTGTAGAGGCGGTGAAGTGGCTGGCGGGCGTCTGCCGATCCAGGCCTTCGTGGCTTCGCTCATGATTGAATTCATGGCAGAAGTGGGTGAGCAGCGCCTGCTGACGCACCGGACCGGCTCCGCGCATTTGTGCCCCGATGGCCCGATTCAAGGTGCCGTGCATGCGTTCGTGGCGGGCATTCTGGGTGGGGGTACCCGGCCGGGTCCGATGCACTTTGATGCCCAGTCGGACCCACCACAGCGAGAGTCGGGTCAGGCCGCCGGCGGCCTTGCTGGCGAAGGGCGAGCCGTTGTCCGACAAGATGCCATCGGGTAACCCGTACTCCTGAAAGACCCACTCGAAGATCGGTCGGGCCCGATCGTGACGGGTGTTGCTGACACCCTGGCAACAGAGCAGATACCGGCTGGCGTTGTCGGTGATGGTCAGTGGGTAACACCATTGATCGGACCGGGATGTCGGGTACTGGCCCTTGTAATCCACGCTCCACAAGGCATGGACCCGATGCCCCCGCTCGAAAGGCTGCGGATCGGCCGGATAGGGCCGCCTGTAGCGGCGTGGTTTGACCAGGCCGGCCCGTTTGAGCAACTCGCCGGCCGTGCTATCGGCGGGCCAGGTGTCCTCCGGATGCTGCCTGCGCAGCCAGTCCATGACCTTGCGGGGCCCAAAGCTTGGATGCGCCCGTTTGACCGCAAGGATCCGCTCGGCCACCTCATCGGCCAGGGCATGCGGGCAATGCAGCGGCGCATGCGACCGCCTCTCCAGCCCCGCCGCTCCTTCTGCCTCATAGCGTGCCAGCCACTTGTACACCGTCTTTCGGGCGAGCCCGTAGGCACGGGCGACATCGGCCACGCTGTGCTCGCCTTTCAGACATTCGGCAATCATCTGGATCTTCATATCCATCTCACAAGTCTCTTTCCAGGGCATAGGCGATACCTCCTCGCCTGCACCGTAACTTGTGTCACCCCTCCTCCCGGTCTGATCTGTTACCCATCATGCCGGTTTGCACACCCAACCCTCCCCTTGAAGGGGAGGGCTTTTGCTTGAGGCGAGTGCGGGGTGTCGGGTCAAAGCTGGATGCTTGCCAGCATTTTGCTCCTTCCCCTTCAAGGGGAAGGCTGGGATGGGGATGGTTTTGCTCTTGCCGCAACGCCCAGGTCCAGCCGCTCCCTCAAATCAGGAAATTTGTTGTCGGTCCATGCCCAACCTGCGCGGCATCATTGGATTTGTTGTGCCCACCCCAATCTATGCAACAGGTATTCGTAACGGCGACGGGTGACGATGTGCTGGGCAAACTCAGGAATTGGCGCGAGCGACGCCTGCTGGCCAGACGCCCGATAGCCGAGGCGCACTGGCGGCATGCCCTCGCGCATTGCGCCCCGGCACGTCGGCTGGACGCGTCGGATCAGGCTGCCTTGCGGGTGCTGGTGACGCGTTTTCTGGATCGCAAAGCCATCGAGCCGGTCAAAGGTCTCGAGCTTGGCGAGGCGGATCGCGTCCTGCTGGCGACGCATGCCTGCATGCCGATCCTGCATCTGGGTCTGGACTGGTATCGAAGCTGGTACAGCATCATCGTGTATCCGGACATCTTCGTGCCGCGTCGCGAACGGACAGATGCCGCCGGCGTGGTGCATGCGTCCGACGATGCATTGGCCGGCGAGGCCTGGGGACAAGGGCCGGTGATCGTGTCGTGGGCGGATGTTCTCGAAAGCGGACACCAGCCCGGGCACAATGTGGTCATCCACGAGATGGCGCACAAGCTGGACATGCTGCAAGGCGACGCCAACGGTTTTCCGCCGCTGCACCGGAACATGGACAGACGCGAGTGGGCGAGCGCCTTCACCACCGCATGGCACCGCATGCATGACGACTATCGCGACGGCATGGGGCTGGCCATGGATGCCTATGCGCTCGAAAATCCTGCCGAATTCTTTGCCGTGGCCAGTGAGCATTTTTTCGAAGCGTCCGCCGACATGCGCGAAAAACTGCCGCAGGTGTATCGGCAGCTGGCGCAGTTCTATCGGCAGCAGCCCGTACCACTCATCCCGAACCCATCAGACACGTAGTTTGGCCTTGACCCACCGGATGGCGAGGGTGGCACGCTGCAGCTACAGTTCGCCGCGCGCCGCCAGTCTGCTTATGCGGTCGGCGGTGCGGCAGGCAATCGCCTGGATGGTCAACGACGGATTGACGCCGCCGACGGTGGGAAACACCGAGCCGTCGCAGACCCACAGATTGGGAATGTCCCAGCTGCGGCAGTCGGCATTGATCACGCTGGTGCGCGGATCGTCGCCCATGCGTGCGGTGCCGGCCAGATGCGCGGTGTCGTCGCTTTCGGCCCAGATGTCGCTTGCGTCGACGGCTTGCAGCGCGCGCGACATGTAATCCGTGGCGTGTTTGACCAGCGCCTTGTCGTTGTCGCACAACGAAAACGTGACGCGCGCGATCGGCAGTCCATGGGCGTCCTTTTCGTCGGCCAGCGTGACCTGGTTGGATTCGCGGGGCAGCACTTCGCCGACGATTTTGAGTCCCGCCTGGTGGTTGTACTTTTCCATTTCGCGCAGCAGCGCCTCGCCCCACAGGCCGTGGTTGCCGGCCTGCGTGGACACCCATGCGAGTGGCAGCGGGCCCTGACTCATATAGGCGTAGCCGCCGAAAAAATCCTTGCCGGTATCGGTGTAGTTCCAGTGTTCGGTCAGCGCCAGCGAAGGCGGGCCCTTGTACCAGCGGATCTCGTCCTTCATCACGCCCCACACGGCCTGGTTGGTCTGCGGCATCAGGTTCTTGCCGACCAGCCCCGAGCTGTTCGCCAGGCCGTCCGGAAATTGCGCATTGGCCGAGTTGAGCAGCAGCCGCGGCGTTTCGATGGCGTAGCCGGCGACGACCACATGTCGCGCGCGCTGAAAATGCCAGACATCCTCGCGGTGGTAATGCACGCCGACGGCGCGGCCGGCGTCATTGGTTTCGATGCGTCCGACCATCGCCAGATCGCGGACTTCCGCGCCCGCTTTGACCGCGCGCGGAATCCATGTAACCAGCGCGCTCTGCTTGGCGTTGGTCGAACACCCGGACACACAGAAGCCGCGATAAACGCAAGGATGGGCCCGGCCGCGCGGCGTGGAGATGGTGGCCAATGGCGTTTCCGTCCATGGAATGCCCATGGCTTCACAGCTTTTGGCCAGCACCTGGCCGGCCGCGTTCACTTCGTGCGCGCGGTACGGATAACGCGGCCGTGGCGGGCCCCACGGGTAATGCACCGGTCCGGCGATCTTCAACGCCTGTTCGACCTCGGTGTAGTAACGCCACATCTCGCGCCAGTCGAGCGGCCAGTCGACGCCGTAGCCGAGCTTGCTGCGCGACTTGAACCAGTCGGGACGAAAGCGCAGCGACACCATCGCGAAATGCACCGTCGAGCCGCCGACCGCCTTGCCGCTGTTGTTGCTGCCGAGCTTGAGCGGATTGTCGCCGTCGCAGATGCGCTCGTCCGTCCAGAACAGCTTGGATTGATGCGCCTCGTCGGAAGCGAATTCCTCCAGCGGCCGCCACCAGGCGCCGGCGTCGAAAGCGACCACCGAAAAGCCGGCCTCGGCCAGTTTGCACGCGAGTGTGCCACCGCCGGCGCCGGTGCCCACGATCACGAAATCGACGGCTTCGTCCTTGTCGTACTGGCGCATCGGCATCCAGCCGCCGACCCGCAGCGGATCGGGCGCGCGGCCATCTTTTCCGCGCGGAACATGCAGAGCGTCATTCAACATGAAGGTTGGCCTTGCGCGCGGCGTCCTCGCGCCCCGGCGCTACCTCGGCCGCTTCCCATGGATCGCGCATGTTGAAATTCATCCGTACATAACCGCGTGGACTGGCCGGGCCGCCGAAGCCGATCTCGCTCCATGAAGTGGGATGCGAGTAATAAGCGGCCAGAATGTCGTGTACCAGGCGCTGGCTGAAAAAAACATGCGCGGGCATGTCGCCCCAGGCGGGATCGTCGAGTTCGCCTTGTTGCATGGCTTTCAACAGTTCGTCCCGGGCGGCGATGTCGATGTCCTGGAAGCGTTTGCCGTGGCGGTTCATGGCTGTGGCATCCAGTGCCGCCAGCCCGCGCCGCCAGGCGTCGCGCATGGTCGGCATGCTGGCGCGTCGATAGCCGTCCAATTGGTTGTCGGCCATCTTGCGGTCGACCAGTGCGGCAATCGGAACCGGCGTCCGGTCCGGCGGCTGCGGCACGATGCGTTGGCAGACGGCTTTCAGGGTTTGCCACTCGCCGTGATCGAAAAAATGCGGTTCGTCCACGATGGCCAGACGTGCATCGATCACGCGACGCGTGGGTTCGTTCCACGAGGGGGTGTCGCGCTTGGACAGTACGTCGTAGCCGGGATAGCGGTCAGACATCGGGGTGTTCCTCCAGCAGACCCAGGGCAGCCAGGCCGGCGAGCGCCAGGCCGGTGAAGCTTGGCGGCGCCGGAACCGGCGGTCCGTTCAGAAGGTTCTGGCTCCAGTTGCGCCAGCCGCCCATCATGCGGTGGATGCCGAACACGTGGAACGCGGCGCCGGCAAAACCGACGACGGCGGTCAGACGCAGCCACCAGCGGGTGAGACGGCGCGGCGGGCGAGGGCGCGTGGTTGCCGTTTCCGCCAGCAGCAGGGCGGCAACGGGCGGCACCGTTATCGGCACATACATGAACGGGTCGTGGTAGGCGCCGCGAAAATGCAACAACGCCGCCTCGGCGGAAGTGGCGA
>DASSBH010000022.1:0-17497 GCA_035698945.1 Oleiagrimonas sp. | reverse complement strand
GACCACGATTTTGGAGGCCATTCATAGTTTTTCGCCAGATGTTGAAACTAGTGAACTAGTCGGTGGCGAGGAAAATTCTGGCGTACCTTATAGAGAAAGAGTGCCTCGACATTTAATTTCCAATTTCTCTGGCGATGTATCCGTAATGGCAACCGTTCGGCTCTCTGAACGGGAAGTAGAAGATATAATATCTGAACTAAAACGTGAGAATGGGCTTAAAGTACAGCCGTCTTCTTTGCCAAAAGATATTACAATCGAGCGACAGCAGAAATTTAAAAATGGCGATTTTGTAAAAAGCTTTTTTACTTTACGCGCACCAATCCGAGTAAAGACAGGAAAGCAAAGAAATTGGAGGGTACCAAATTCATCCGAGCGATGCATCATTAGGGATGCAATATACAATCGCACTCCTGACATCGCATATTTCCCGACATTTGTTTTTGAATTTCCGAAACGCATATTTCTTACGGAAGGACGTGGGGACAAGTTAAGCAATTTTTATCGCGCAGTTTTTCAGGACATATTAGACTATGATGGAAAAGGTCACACAATCGAAAACTCTATTGTCCGGCGCGTACGCGCCGAAGAGAAGCAGGTCTCATGGTTAGATTTTATCAACATATGGAGCGCTGGCGATGATAGAGATAAGATTCAGCATGTGATGGATCGCGCTAGTGCTGCCGTCACAGATGTAGTTTTCGGTCGTTGGAATAAAATATTTGATGAGGATGTAAAAGGAAAGGAAATAAATATATCTTTCGAGACAACCGAGGGTGAGCTACACGACCAATCAGGATCCGTAATTAAGACGAATGCGCACGATCTCTTTATAAAATTTCAAATCAAAGATGGCACGCGCCGCTTTAGCGTTAACGATCGCAGTCTAGGGTTCCGTTGGTTTTTCGCATTCATGCTATTTACGCAGTTCCGCGTAGCCCGCGAAGGCTCGAGACCAATTCTGTTCCTATTTGATGAACCCGCATCGAACCTTCATGCAGCTGCTCAACAAAAACTTATTGATACTTTTCCAGCAATTGCAAAAGGTGACCATACACTTGCTTATTCAACCCACAGTCACTACATGATAGAACCGAAGTGGCTTGAACAAACATTCATCGTTACAAATCGTGCGGACACCCCAACTGAATCAGTAATTGACAGTCTTTCTCTATCCGATGAATCTTTGGACATTCGAGCGACTAAGTATAATGTGTTTGTTGATAATCACCCGAGTCAGACAAGTTATTTCCAGCCAATTTTGGACAGATTGAATGTTCTGCCTTCGCGGTTCGACATCGATAAGCTTTCAATTATAGTTGAAGGTAAATCTGACTATTATGTGCTGCGTTATGGGTCGAAATTAGTTGGCCGCGCCGAATTGCCTTTAATGCCTGCTATTGGCGCAGGTACATTTAATGCGTTAATTAGTCTGCACCTAGGATGGGGCGTCAAGATGCTTGTTTTACTGGATGGGGATAGACAAGGTAAGCAGGAACAAGAAAGGTATCAAAGAGAATTCGGTATTGACCCAGGATGCACCACCACATTGGATCAATTGTTGCCAGGATGTTATGAAATTGAAAATCTTCTCGATGAAACAGCTAAAAAGTCCATACGCTCGGAACTTAACCTGGACACCGACCCCTCGAAAAAGCAAATCCTACGCTTTTTTCAAGAATCGTTAGCGCGTGATGATGTTATTCCACTAGGCGACGCCTTTGCAGATCGAATGCGTAAAATAGTGGGCGGGATTGAAGATCGTTTACCTATTGATAATAAATCGGCCGATTCGCCCAACGAGAAAGGTTAGATCGTGACCGCGAAGCGATCCGCGATCTGCAGCAAAGAGTAGCAAAGGGGTCACCATTTCGCCGAGCAAAGGGGTCCGAGCAAAGGGGTCAGGTTGATTTAATTCGCCTGCTCAGCTTCAGCCGCCGCCGAGCAAAGGGGTCAGGCCTTGCCTTTTGCCATGATGCTTTGCGATTGGCGTCAAAGCAGGAGAGCGAGTCATGGTGAAGACATTGGGGCTGGAATTTGTGGAGATGCTGTTCCGGCGACATCCCGTGGTGATCGGTGTGAGCAACAAGCAAGACCAGATCCTGTGTGCTTGTGTGACCCTACGCGCCTGTCCTACGCGCTGTGACAGCGATTCAACGTGGTTTCACCGGCGCTGGCATCCTGATTAGCTGCTGAAAAGGCGACATGCGCGAACGTACAGCATGTTGTACGTTGCGACTATCAACGAAGCGCAACCATTGTTTGGAAAAGTGTCAGAAGACACGGCACTCACTCTGACTCCTGCCTCTCTCGCCTGTTTCTCTCGATTCCTGTTTCTCAGCATGTCTGGTACGCGTCATCCTGTTACGACACCTTCGCACCACCGGTGGGCCTGCCTGCGTCTGTTGCCGGTTTTCACCCTGATCCTGCTTGGCGGCTGTGCTACTCAGCGTACGCACCAGGTTGAGCGCCACCCGGCTGCGGTACGCACCCAGATCGAATTGTTGATGCCGACCGGCGTCATCGACCGCGAGGGCTGGGCACACGACATACAAACGGCTGTCACCGCGCTTGACGTGTCGCCCACCAAATCGCACTTGTGCGCCGCGCTGGCCGTGATCGCGCAGGAATCATCCTT
Organism: Oleiagrimonas sp.; assembly: GCA_035698945.1. GTDB lineage: Bacteria > Pseudomonadota > Gammaproteobacteria > Xanthomonadales > Rhodanobacteraceae > Oleiagrimonas. Next base: position 14,862 of record DASSBH010000022.1, on the reverse strand, counting down.
CCACGCCGAGCCCACCGTGCCGGGGCTGGCGGGCATTGCGCGGAAGGAAATTTATCGTCGTGCCGAGAGCCACCATATCCCGCGCTTCATGGTGGATGCCGCTTTGCGGCTGCACTCACCGAATGGGAAAAGCTATGGCAAGCGCTTGGCAAAAGTACGCACGGAAAGCGAGCTGAGCCGCATTTACGAGGATCTGGTCGGATCCGTGCCGCTGGGCAGACAACTATTCGGTGATGCCAATCCCGTGGACACCGGCGGACCGATGCAGGTCAGTATCGATTTCGCCGAGCAATACGCGAGCCATCACACGTATCCGTATCCCCTTGACGGGACGATTCGCCGCGAAGTATTTACGCGTCGTGGCGGCGTGTACTTCGGTATAGCACACCTGCTGGCCTACCCTGTGTCCTACAACCACATGCTGTACCGCTTTGCCGACTACAACGCGGGTTTCTACGCCAGCCGCAACGCCGCGTTTCAGCATGCCGTGAGTCTGGCCACGGGTATCCCACTGGCACTCGACGGCGACCTTCTTGCCTATGACAGCGACCGCGTCGGGGCCACCGAACGCGCCGTGCGTGCACTCGGCCCCCAACTGGGCCTGGGCGAGCGACGCATCCATCGTGCCCTGGAAAAAGGTGAAAGCCTGGATTTCGAGAAGACCAAACTCTACCGCCACGTGTTCGAACTGGCCGAGCAGGCTGCTGGCCACGCCCTGCCCCATGCCATGTTGCCGCGCATTCGGCTGGACAGCCCCAAGATCACCCGCAAGCTCACCACCGCATGGTTCGCCAAGCGGGTAGACCAGCGCTACCGGGCATGCATCAACAAGTGAAGACGGCAAGGAGAAGGTGTCGGGGGCGAATGGCACTTGCTTAAGCATGCAGGCGCTTTCAAACCGTTCGGGCCGAGCCTTTGGACAAGCCTCAGGGCAGGCCAAGGCCCGCGTGGCGGGCGCACGCGGGGAGGGGCCATGGATGGACTCGGCTTTGATGAGCGAGGAAGTCGAAGCGCATCGGGCAAGTCACCAGCATGTCCTTCGACTCCGCCCTGCGGTCGTAGCCTGTCCTGAGCCTGCCGAAGGGCTCAGGACGAACGGTGGTCAAGTAAGCGTCATTCGAGTCAGATTGATTCAATTCGCCTGCTCGGCCGGCTCTGATCAGATCAGCAGCGATTTCACAGGGACGCAAGCGCGCTGCATGGTCGTACATGTTGCTGTTCAACATCAGCTCGTCGGCACCAGTCCGCTCGATGGACATGCCGATGCCGCTGGCGACCCTATTTTCAATGAACCGGTCACGGAGCATGAGTTGACGGAAGATTGATGTCGACCGGTCACCTGCCGCTGCATCACGGCCGCATCACATTCGGAGGAGTAGGGTCGATTTCGATGTAGCACTGAATGCATGCCGGTCGGGCGTCCCTCGGTGGTTGAGTTTTGGCGTCGGGTGCCGTTGCAGCGTGCTTTTGCTACGCAAATCACGAGGTAACGAACAGTGAACGCGCGAGACACGGTCGATGCGGAAGGCCGCATTTTTCTGCAACCGATAGCGGCGCCCTCGATACTCGGGCTGTTTGGTTTCTCGGGCGCGACGTTCATGGTCGGTACGTATCTTGCCGGGTGGTACGGCGGGCCGGACACCGTGTTGTACCTGTTTCCCTTCGCCCTGACGTTTGGTGGCCTCGCCCAATTTACCGCGGGGATGTGGTGCTACAAGGCGCGCGACGGCATCGGCACCGCCATGCATGGTTTGTGGGGATCGTTCTGGCTGGCCTACGGGCTGATGTATGCCCTGTTTGCCGCGGGTGTGCTGGTGAAGCCGCTGGGAGCTTCGGTACCGCTCGCGTATTGGTTCATCGTGTTGTGCGTCATCACGTTCTCGGGCGCGTGGGCGTCGATATGGAAGAACATGGGGCTGTTCCTGGTGCTGACGACGCTGTCCATAGCCTCGGGTTTCATGGCGGCGCATGAATACAGCGGCATCATGATTCTCAAGTATGTCGCCGGCTGGATATTCTTTGTCTCCGCGCTGATCGCCTGGTACACGGCGACCGCGATGTTGCTCGAAGGCGCAACCGGCAGAGCGGTGCTGCCGCTGGGCAAGTCCCGTCGTGAGAAGGAAGCGCCAGCCGTGAATTACGCCAGTGGCGAGCCCGGCATCAAGCATGGGCAGTGAATCGGTCGCGAACAGCCGATCATCGTGAGCTGATGGTGGTCGGGTTCGTTTGTGCGTCCGCTCAGCCTGTTCCGCCAACGCCCTGATTTGCATGTCGTGGAGGAAGTCTCAGGTTCTGACGCCCTCCCCGACCGCTGATTCTGCGACATCCGCACTCGCATTCGAGAGCGCCTCCGGAGATACTGGTTGCTTTGTTCACACACGCAACAGGCAGCCATGTCATCCAACTTCAGCGTCGAAGAGGCGCACAACTACATGCTCCAGTTACTGAAGGTGATGCATCAGGCCGGTGGCTCGGATCTTTTCATCTCCGCCGATTTTCCGGCCAGCATCAAGTTGCAGGGGCAGATGCGGCCGCTCAGCAAGCAGAAGCTGACCGGCGAACTCACCAAAAAACTGGCGCTGTCGCTGATGAACGAGAAGCAGCGGCTGGAGTTCGAGGGCGAGTTCGAATGCAACTTTGCCATCGCCCTGCCCGGCGTCTGCCGCTTCCGCGTCAACGTGTTCATGCAGCAGCAGCAGGTCGGCATGGTGATCCGCACCATCGCCTCGGAAATTCCGACGCTGGACAAGCTGGATCTGCCGCAGGTGTTGAAGGAAGTCATCATGACCAAGCGCGGTCTGGTGCTGGTGGTCGGTGGCACCGGTTCGGGCAAGTCCACCACGTTGGCGGCGATGATCGACCACCGCAACAGCCATTCCGCCGGCCACATCATCACCGTGGAAGATCCGGTGGAGTACGTGCACAAGAACAAGAACTGCCTGATCACCCACCGCGAAGTGGGCGTGGACACGCAGTCATGGCACAACGCGCTCAAGAACACGCTGCGCCAGGCGCCCGACGTGATCCTGATCGGCGAGATCCGCGACACCGAGACGATGGAGCATGCCATCGCCTTCGCCGAGACCGGTCATCTGTGCCTGGGCACGCTGCACGCCAACAATGCCAACCAGGCACTGGATCGCATCATCAATTTCTTTCCCGAGGAACGTCGCAACCAATTGCTGATGGACCTGTCATCGAACCTGCGCGGCATCATCTCGCAGCGCCTGGTGCGCACCGAGGACGGCAAGGGCCGCAAGGCCGCCATCGAAATCATGCTCAATACGCCGACCATCGGCGAGGCGATCCACAAGGGCCAATTCCACCAGTTGAAGGAAGCCATGACCAAGTCGCGCGAGCTGGGTATGCAGACCTTCGACCAGGCGTTGTTCGACCTTTACGTCGCCGGTCACATCGGTTACGACGAAGCCATCCGCAACGCCGATTCGGCCAACGAACTGCGGCTGCAGATCAAGCTCAAGGCCAAGCGCACCGAACCGGACGCATCCGACGGCATGACCCTCGAATTGCACGAGAAAGAGCCGGAGGCAAGCGACGAGGAGGCCGAACCGGTCAACGAGTTCCGGCTGCAGATCGATCCCCAGACCGAGTCCCGAGAGCAGACGAAAGACGACGAGGCGTGACAATAAAGCGGACCAGGTTGAAATGGCACTCTTAGGCGCGTAGGGCGGGCACTGCCCGCCGTGGAAGATCCGTGCATCGGCGGGCAGTGCCCGCCCTACGCATCTGAGCGTCGCCCACACAGCGGGCAAAGTCGAAGAGCAACCTGCACGGTCGCGCCATGACCAACAGACCGCTTGATTTCCGTCTGCAACCTACGCTCAGGACGTATGGCTGCCAAGTAAGTGCGATTCGAGCCAGGTTGATTCAAGAACCTGACGGGATGTTGAGCCGGATATCAGACAGCCTTGATCAGATCGGCCACGATTTCGTAGGAACGCAAGCGTGCTGCATGGTCGTACATGTTGCTGTTCAACATCAGCTCGTCGGCGCCGGTTTGCTCGATGAACGCGCGGATGCCGTCGGCGACTACATCCGGCGAGCCGATCGCGGAGCACGACAGCACCTGGTCGAGCACCCTGCGGTTTTGGGGTGGCAGCGATTCGACGTAGTTTTCCACCGGCGGAGGCAGGCGTCCCGGGTGCCCCGAACGCAGGTTGACGAAGGACTGCTGCCAGGATGACGCCCGGTAGTGCGCCTCCTCGTCCGTGTCGGCCGCCGCCACGTTGAAGCCCAGCATGACGTAGGGCTTGTCCAGGTAGCGCGAAGGCTGAAAGCGCGAGCGGTAGACGGCTATCGCATCCATCATCTGCATCGGCGCGAAGTGCGAAGCGAAGGCATAGGGCCGGCCCAGCGCCGCCGCGAACTGGGCGCCGAACAGGCTGGAACCCAGGATCCAGATCGGTACCTGACGCCCTGCGCCCGGCACGGCATGCACCCTGCCCTTGCCTTCGAAATACGACACCAGCTCCATCACGTCGCGCGGGAACGCGTCCGGATCCGCGGTCAGGTTTCGGCGCAGGGCCATGGCCGTCAACTGGTCCGAGCCGGGTGCGCGTCCCAGGCCAAGATCGATGCGACCGGGATACATGGCGTCGAGCGTGCCGAACTGTTCGGCGATCACCAGCGGCGAATGGTTGGGCAGCATGATGCCGCCCGCTCCCACGCGGATGCGCGAGGTCGCGCCGGCCACATGGCCGATGAGCACCGAGGTCGCCGCGCTGGCGATGCCGGGCATGCCGTGGTGCTCGGCCATCCAGTAGCGCGTGAAGCCCCAGCGGTCGGCGTGCTGAGCGATATCAACGGTGTTGGCGATGGATTCGGTCGCCGAGCCGCCTTCGTTGATGGGGGAAAGGTCGAGGATGGAGAGTGGGATCATGGCTATCGAGAATGCCTCTCGTACTGGATGTCGTGACGATCAACATCAAGGCGAGTCGATGGTTATCAAGGGAAGTCCCGAACAAGCCCTGGAGGTGCCCTTCGATACGCGAAGCGTACCCTGCACCGAGCTTGTCGAAGCATCAGGGCGAACGGGATCGACAAGCATCCGCACTTGTTCAGCGCTTCCCAGGAGCGTTGCGGCATTCAGCGGCGGGAATCAGCGGTGCAACTTGCCTTCGCGCTCGGGCTGGGACACGACATCGGCAATCGTGACCTTGATGCTGCCGCCATTCGGTCGCGGCCATTCGATTTCATCGCCGACGGACAGCCCGAGCAGCGCGCTGCCGACCGGAGCCAGGATGGAAAGTTTGCCGGCGGAACCGTCGACATCCCTTGGATAGACGAGGGTCAGGCTGAAATCCTTTTCGGACGAAGCCATGCGAAAACGCACCGTGGAGTTCATCGTCACGAGTGTCGGCGGCACGTCGGCGGGTTCGACGACCTCGGCGCGATCCAACTCGTCGCGCAGAGCGTTCACACCGGGAATGGACTGGTCGGGAAGCGAGTCCAAAAGCGCTTCCAGTCGATCCATGTCCCGCGACGAAACGACAATACCTGGCTTGTTGTTCATGAATTCCTCGCTTGCAATGCGCACGGCAATCCGTTCGGATGCCTGCATTGTATCGCCCGCAACGCATGAGGGTTGTGGAGCGGCGCCGCTCCATGGGCAGGCTGCAGCGCAGAGCTTCACATGCCTGAACAATGGTTCATGCGGCGCGATGTGAAGTCGGTCACGCGGCGTGGCGTTTTCCTCTGTTCAGTCAGGTGACGTTTTGGTGGAAGCTGATAGACCTTTGCCCAGGATTGCTTGCGCAGGGGCAAGTCCGTAGCCACAGGAATGGCCCCATGATTGAACGAGGTATTCGTACTATGTATTTCAGGAAGCCAAAAACCAGGACGCTGGTCGTGGCGCTTGGCGCGCTGCTGGCCAGCGGCGCAGCCTTTGCCGCCCCCCAGACCACCACCAGCACCGATAGCACGACGGCCGCCAGCGCCACCGGCAGCGCGCAACTTGTCGATCGCTATTCCGCGTTCACGGGCTCCGACGCCAATGCGCAGGCATTGATCGACGGCCTGCACAGCGGCAACGAAATCGACCTGAGCACGGTCACCGAGGCGGCCGACGGCACTTCGCAGTCCGTTGACACCACGTTCACGCCAGCCACCGACGCCATGGGCTATGGCGAAGTCAATACCAGTTTGTCCTTGGCCAAGGAGAGCCTGGCTGCCGCCGGCATCACCGAGCCCACGGCCGAGCAGATCGAGGCGGCGCTGAATGGCGGCACCATCACGCTGGACGACGGCACCACCACGGACATGCAGGGCGTGTTGGCGCTGCGTGCCTCCGGACAGGGCTGGGGCCAGATCGCGCAAACGCTGGGCGTGAACCTCGGCGCCGTGGTGTCGGCCTCGCATACCCTCAACAGCCAGGCCGGCATGACCCACGGTAATGCGCAGGCTTCCGGCCAGGTTGGCGCCGACGCGCAGGTGGGCAGCGACCATGCCCGCGTTGGCGCGCAGGTCGCCAGCGATGCGCAGGCCGGGACACAGGCCGCCGTCGACCATGCCCGGACCGGTGCGCAGGTTGTCACCCAGGCCGGTGGCGCGGCCAAGGTCGACCTTCCGACGCGTCCGGATTTGCCGACGCACCCGGACCATCCGGATCGTCCAAGCATCCCGGATCACCCAAGCATCCCGGATCATCCGAGTATTCCGCAGCGTCCGGATCTCCCGGTTCACGCAGGCGGGCACGTGGGCGGCTGACCCACTTCGGTTCGACTTTTGATGTCTGTCGGCCGGATGCCCCGCATCCGGCCGACCTTGCACAAGGAAATTCCATGATGATTCGCAAGCGGACGCTTGTTCTTGCCCTGCTGGCAACGGTCGTGGCCGCGCCGGCGATGGCGGGCACCACGACCGTATCGACCGGCGTCAATTACAGCTCCGGCAAATACGGCACCGACACCACCACCGACATCTGGTACGTGCCGCTTTCGTTCGGTTACAACACCGGCAAGTGGCGCCTCAAGGTGACGGTGCCGTACATCCGCATTTCCGGCAACGGCAATGTCGTGCCCGGCGTGGGTCGCGTCGACAACAACAACCCCTTGGGCCTTGGCCATGGTCGCGGTCTGCTTGCGCCGGGCAACGGCGGCAGCGGCACGGGGACGACCCAGACCGGCAGCAGCAGCGCCTCGGGCCTCGGCGATGTCGTCGCCCAGGCCAGCTACAGCCTGTTCTACGACAAATCCAGCCGTTTCGGCATGGATCTCGGCGCCAAGGTGAAATTCGGCACCGCCGACGAAAACAAGGGCCTGGGTACCGGCCAGAACGATTATGGCCTGAACCTGGACGCCTACAAGGGCATCGGCAACTGGACACTGTTCGGAGGCGTCGGCTACATGACGTACGGCAGTTCGCAGTACATTCAACTGGACAACGGCATCAACGCCAATGTCGGCGCCAGCTATCGCTTCAGCGACCACAATACGCTCGGCGCGTACTACTACTATCGCGAGCGCATCTCCGACTCCGGTCATGCGCAGAAAGAGCTGACGGCCTACTGGAACCATGACATCAACAAGCGCCTGCGCCTGCAGATGTATGCCCTGACCGGTCTCAGTGACGGCAGCCCGGACGTCGGCGGTGGCGCTTCGCTGCGTTGGAGCTTTTGATGTGACGCTCAGGCGGCTCTGATCAACCCAGCGCAGTCGTCGCCGTATTTGTCTGTTCACGGATGGTCGAGACGGCGGAATCATCGATTCGCCTCAAGGCACGGTGCCAACGTTTGATCCATGTCAGACGCTCATCGCGGCAGGCTGTCTACCATGGCGACATGGGCATGTTCCGATCCACCTGGTTTCGCGATTTGTTTCTCGATCCACCCGCCTCCGCCGGAAGCGGTCATGCCATGGCGGCGCCGGTCGCCGGATTTGCCGCTTCATCGGCATTGCTGGTCTACGCCACCCAGACCGGTGCCGCCGAGAGCATTGCCGAGGCCACGCGCGAGCAGTTGGAGATGGCGGGCATTCATGCGCACATGATCGACTTCTACGACTTGAACCTGGCCTGGCTGGAGCGTTCCAGCCAGGCCTTGTTCGTGGTCAGCACCACGTTCGACGGCGACCCTCCGGACATGGGCGAGGCGTTTTTCCAGAGCGCGATGCAGCATCCGGCCGCGCTGACGCATCTCCAGTACGGCGTGTTGGCATTGGGCGATCGTGCGTATGACCAGTTTTGCGGTTTTGGCCATAACCTCGACGGCTGGTTGCGCGCCAGCGGCGCCAAACCGTGGTTCGCCCTCATCGAGGTGGACGATGAGGACGAGCAGGCCATCGAACGCTGGCATGGGCAGGTGGCGTGTCTGCTGGCCGGTAACTCCGGGCCTGCTTTCTTCCCTTCGTCGGATCGTGCGTGACACGGGAATGGTGGATCGAGTCAGGGCATCTCGTTCGTTGCCGATTTTTCGAAGGTCGTGCTTTTCTTCTTCCACAGCTTCCAGGCCGCGGCGGCCAACCAGAGCACAATCATCAGTACCAGCACTTTTTGACTCGCTCCACGAGGAAGGTCGCGCCAAAGCGCCTGTACCCACAGGCTCACGAAACACACCAGTGCGCCCGGAAGCGCCCACCTGGCCCACGGATGCCAGCGGGCGTCCAGGCGCATGCGCAGCGACTGCAGCAGCATGGCCATGGTGACGCACAGGAAGGTGGTTTGCGCGGCCACGCCGTGAATGAAGCCGTGAAAGGTGGCGGGATGAGCCCAGGTATTGGTTTCTTCCACGGCGGTGATGCACAGGGCCACCGCCGAGATGATGAAAAGCAGCAACGGAGCCGTACTTCGCGCCGGTGCGGCAAGTGCCTGGTACAGGCCGATGCCGAGCAGGACCAGGGATGTCGCCATCACGAAATAGGCCGCGCGCAGCTACATGCCACCGGGGCCGAGAAGGTAGAAGCTCAACGGCACGTCGACCCAGTCGAGGTCGCGACGCAGGATCTGCGTCAGCACGCAGGCCAGCGCGAAAACGAGGATGCCGGCCAGCGCCAGGCTGCCGAGCCGGGATTGCGATCGTCGCGGCGTCATCATGCGCGTCATGATAGCCGCGGCACGATCCGCATTTGATCCTTGTCAGGTCAACGTTGCCACGAGCGATTACCATGACGACATGAACATGCCCCATGCCACGCATCGCGGGGATGCGTCCGCCGTTTCCCCTGCCCTGCGCGAACGCCTGATGGCGACGCGCGTTTTTCTGGTTACCGCTTTGGCTGCGTTGCTTGTCGCGGGATTCACGGCCGCTGCAATGGCGCATGCGCCGACGCGTTTGCTGGTGTGGATGGTGGCTTATCTGGTGCTGGTCGCCGGCGTGGCGCAAGGCGTGTTGGGGCTGGGTCAGGCGTTGTTGCCTGCACGTTTGCCGTCGACGCGGTGGCGCATTGGAGAGTGGGTGCTGTTCAATCTCGGCAACGTCGGCGTGATTTTCGGGACATTGTGGACTTCAACGGCATGGGTGGCTGTTGGCACGGTGCTGTTCGTGATTTCGCTGATCGCTTTTCTGTTCGGCGTGCGCGGGGCCGGACGCGGGTGGCTGCTGATCGCTTTTCGAGCGGTCCTGGTGATGACCTGCCTCGGCGCTTGCGTCGGATTGGGGCTGTCACTGGCCGGCATTGCCCATTGATCCAAAAAGCCTCGTCCGCAGGAGCCTGCCTGCATCGGGTTGACCGCCGAGGCATCAAAACAGGCTTGACCTGAAGGGGCGGCAGCGCGAGTCTTGTGCGGTCATCCACTCCTGCTGAAGGCATATCCCATGCAAGCGGAATTCTGGCTACAACGTTGGCGCGAGGGTCACATCGGCTTTCATCGCGATGCTCCGATGCCGCTGCTGGTGCAGCACTGGTCGGCGCTGGAGCTGGCCAAGGGCAGTCGCGTGCTGGTGCCCTTGTGCGGCAAGACGCTGGACATGCCCTGGCTGGCCGAACAAGGTTACCGGGTGCTTGGTGTGGAATTGTCGCCGCTGGCCATCGGACAGTTTTTCGACGAACAGGGGCTGGAGCCGGAAAAACACGAATCGGCGCTCGGCATACACCACGTCGCCGGAAACATCGAGGTCATCCAGGGCGACGCGACCATGCTGGATGAGGCCACCCTGCTCGGCTGCGATGCGGTCTACGATCGCGCCGCCATCATCGCCTTGCCGCCGGCCATGCGCGAACACTATGCCGAAACCGTCTATGGCCGTCTGCGTCCCGGCTGCCGAGCCTTGATGCTCACGCTGGAATATCCGCAGGCTGAAATGGACGGCCCGCCGTTCTCGGTCGATGCCGACAATGTAAACCGGCTGCTTGCCCGGAACTGGCAGATCGAGGTGCTGGATCGAAACGACATCCTGGCGTCGCAGCCAGGGTTTCAGCGTGCGGGCCTGACCTCGCTGCATGCCAACGTTTTTCGGCTCGAACGTCGCTGACCGGCTCATTTCCCACCACCTGTTCCCCTTCTGCCGAATTGCTGATCGCTTGACATGGTCGATATACGTGTATATACACATATCATGATTGCGCATGTGAGCGTTACGCCGTCACCTGGAGCCTTTGGATGACCATCACCATTACAGCGTTTGAACACTCGCCCGATGGCGGCAAGGGGCTGGCGCGTGACATGCGCGTGCGCTGGGCACTTGAGGAAGTGGGCCAGTCATACGAGGTTCGCCTTCTGTCGTTCGCTGCGATGAAGCAGCCGGCGCATCTGTCGCTGCATCCTTTCGGCCAGATTCCGACGTACGAGGAAGGCGATCTGACCCTGTTCGAGAGCGGAGCGATCGTGCTTCACATCGCGGAATGTCATGCGGGATTGCTGCCGGATGACGCCCATGCCCGAGCGCGTGCGCTGACGTGGATGTTTGCCGCGATCAATACGGTGGAACCGCCGATACTCGAGCTTGTCATCGTCAAGTTTCTGGAGGGCGACAAGCCTTGGAGCAAGGAGCGCCTGCCACTGGTCGAGGCGCGTATCCGGCATCGCCTGGATCAATTGTCCGCTCGCCTCGGCGAAGCCGACTGGCTCGATGGCGCGTTCAGCGCGGGCGATTTGATGATGGTGTCGGTACTGCTCCGGCTGAAACCGTCGGGCATCCTGGATGCGTACCCGAACCTTGCCGCCTATGTCGCCCGCGGCGAAACGCGACCCGCCTATCAACGCGCTTTCGATGCCCAATATGCGGTTTTTGCCGGCCACTCGGCCGCTGTCTAGAAGAAATTTTCACTTGTCTACGGCCATGGATACCACGGTTCTGCAAACCACGCGTTGCCTCTGCCTTGCGGCAAGAAGGGCCTCACGCACGATCACGCGCGAATTCGACCAGGCCTTGCGTGCGCATGATTTGCGTGCCACCCAGTTCACCCTGCTCGCCGCCCTGAATATCGCCGGCCCTCTGGCCATCGGCGCTCTGGCCGATTTGCTGGCCGCCGACCGCACCACCATGACCCGCAATCTCGCCCTGGTGGAAAAACGTGGCCTGGCAACGGTACGCGCGAATGAAACCGATGCACGCTCGCGTGTCGCCACCATCACCCCCGAGGGGAAAGCCTTGCTGCAGGAAGCCTTGCCGACCTGGCGCAAGGTGCAAACCAAACTCACCGACGCCTTGGGCGAGTCGGCCGCAGAAGGTCTGCGGCGGCTGGCCGGTGGCCCCTGCGTCATGCCTCTTCCCGACCCGTCCCCCGATGCATCCACGTAAAACACAGGAGTCCATTCCCATGAAGCTCTATTACGATGATGTCCTTTCCCCACGCCGTGCCTGCGCCGTGGCACGTCATCTGCAATCACCGGTCGAATTCGTCCATATCGAACTTGGCAAGGGTGAGCACAAGACACCCGAATACCTCGCACTCAACCCGAACGGCAAGGTGCCGACCCTGGTCGATGGATCACTGGTGCTGTGGGAAGCCGACGCCATCATGGCGCACCTGGCGGCACGTTGCGATTCGGATCTGTGGCCGCAGGATGGCCGACAGATCGAGGTGATGCGCTGGCTGAGCTGGAACCTGCAGCACTTCTACCCGCAAGGCGGCGCTTTGTATTTCGAATACATCATCAAGCCACGCTACCACCTCGGCGAACTCGACGAACTGGCGGTCGAACAGGCCACGAAACAGTTCCGTACCTTTGCCGCCGTGCTTGAGGCACACCTCGCGCAACGCCGCTGGCTGGTCGACGACACGCTCACCATCGCCGACTTCGCTATGGCCTCGCCCCTGCCCTATGCCGAGACCGCACATATCCCGCTGCACGAATTTCCCGCCATCGCCCGCTGGCACGATCGACTGTGCGAGCTGGATGCCTGGCGTGAACCCTACCCCGAATTGCAGGCCGTGGCCTGAAATCCCACCCGTAGGAGCCAGCCTGCTGGCGATGGCCTGCGCTTGCGCATAATCCGGCAATCGCCAGCAGGCTGGCTCCTACAGTTACGAGGAAATCGACATGAACGTGACCCCCTACCTGACTTTCAACGGCAACTGCCGCGAAGCTTTCGAGTTCTACGCCGCCTGCCTCGGCACCGAGGTCAAGGCCATGATGACCGGTGCGGACGTTCCCGCCGATGCCGCCATGGGCGATTCCGACGACGGTTGCGCCGGTGGGCCGCCGCCGGCCGACAAGATCATCCATGCCTGCATTGAGTTCGAGAACAGTGTGCTCATGGCCAGCGACTGGATGAGTCCCGAACCGTTCCAGCCACCGAAAGGCTTCAGCGTGGCGCTTGGTGTCGACAACGTGGCCGAGGCCGAACGCGTGTTCAAGGCATTGTCCGAGGGTGGCCAGGTACAGATGCCGTTGGGCGAGACGTTCTTTGCCGCCGCTTTCGGCATGCTGGTGGACAAGTTCGGCGTGTCCTGGATGGTCAATTGCGACAAGCACGGCTGAAAACTGCAATGGGGAGCGCCCGACAACCGGACGCACCCCGTTGTAAAACCCGAGGCCCACCATGACTCTGACACTCTACACTCACCCCTTCTCGGCCTATTGCCAGAAGGTATTGATCGCGCTGCGCGAGCACGCCACGCCATTCGAGATGCGTCTGCTGACCCCTGACGACGAGGCGACGATGGCCGAACATGCACGCTTGTGGCCACTGAAGCGCATGCCGGTGCTGGTGGATGACGGGCGCACCGTAGTGGAATCCAGCATCATCATCGAACACCTCGATCTCTTTCATCCCGGTACAACGCGCCTGATTCCCGAAGACCCGCGACATGCGCTCGAAGCGAGGATGATGGATCGTTTCTTCGACAATTACGTGATGACGCCGGTGCAGAAGATCGTGGACGACAGCATGCGCCCGCAAGACGATCACGATCCCGTGGGCGTCGCCAGGGCGCATGACATGCTGGATACCGCGTACCGCTGGCTCGACGGCACCATGGCTGGACGCACATGGGCGGCTCGAGACACTTTCGGTCTGGCCGATTGTGCCGCCGCTCCGGCGTTGTTCTACGCCGACTGGGTTCACGAAATCGACGCATCGTTCACGCATGTGCGCGCCTACCGCCAGCGCCTGCTGGCGCGTCCATCCATCGCGCGTGCCGTGGACGAGGCACGACCCTACCGATCCTTTTTCCCGCCGGGTGCGCCTGATCGCGATTGACGCCCTGTCGGCAAACTTGCCTGAACCGTACGAAGCCAAACCCACGGAGAAACGACATGACGACACCTGCAAAAAACACCGTCTGCCTCTGGTACGACGGCGACGCGGAAGAAGCGGCGCGATTCTACGCGGACACCTTTCCCGACTCGGCGGTTCATGCGGTGCATCGCGCTCCGGGAGACTACCCTGCCGGCAAGAAAGGCGATGTCCTGACCGTCACGTTCACCGTGCTCGGTATTCCGTGCCTCGGGCTCAACGGCGGCCCCGCCTTCAAGCACTGCGAAGCCTTCTCGTTCCAGGTGGCAACTGCCGACCAGGCGGAAACGGATCGTTATTGGAACGCCATTGTCGGCAACGGGGGGCAAGAGAGTGAATGCGGTTGGTGCAAGGACAAATGGGGACTGTCCTGGCAAATCACGCCCATCGCCTTGACCCGGGCGGTGACCGATCCCGATCCTGCCGTGGCCAAGCGCGCATTCGACGCGATGATGCAGATGAAAAAGATCGATGTTGCGACCATCGAGGCCGCTTGTCGTGGTCAACGCGCCTGAAGGGAACCTCGAATAACCACAAATCTTTGGATGTCCAAACGAAGTCCGTTCGCCCTGAGGTATCGAAAGGCAATCTTCCAAGCTCCCCGCACCGCTCATGGTTCGACGCCAAGGCTCTATGCATTGCGTGGCCAGCAGTGGATCGCCGATGGCGGTAGTTGCAGCATCGGCGATTCGGGCATGGTTTGTTCCGGTGGCAATGCCGCCCATAGCCGGCCTTGTCCGCAGCGCAGGCCGAATTGCTGGCCGTGCGCGTTCACCTGGCGTACTTCAAATGCGGCGGCAATGGCATCGGGAGGCGCCATCGCTGCCGCATGCACGTGGATGGCTTCCGGTGCGATGCTCCAATCCACGGGCGTGCCATCGGCCAGCGCCGTTGCCACCGGAAGCATGACATCGGCTTCCGGCCAATGCAGCCGCTGCGCTCCCGCTGTGCCGATGATGCGTCCGCGATGCACATTACGATGCCCCAGCAAGCGCGCCACAGCGCCATTGGCGGGTTGCGCGTGGACGGATGCCGGCGTACCGGTTTGCACGATGCGACGTTCGTGCATCAACACCAATCGGTCGGCCACGGCGGCAAGTGCGGGATCGTGGCTGACGGCCAGTGCGGGGATGCCGGCTGCGTGTACTTCCGCGATCAATTCGGCGATCACGCTTTCGCGGGTGGCCGGATCCAGAGCCGACGTGGGCTCGTCCAGCAACAACAGG
>DASSBH010000021.1:0-3415 GCA_035698945.1 Oleiagrimonas sp. | reverse complement strand
ATTTGTAGGAGCCTGCCTGCAGGCGATGACCAGGTTATTCCGCACATCGGACCATCGCCTGCAGGCAGGCTCCTACAGAGGGTATGTCGACTATTCGCGAAGCGGGCAGCGCAACGCGCTGCTGAATTCCCCTTCAGACAGCGGCGGACGGGTGGAGGATCAGGCCCGCAGGGGGCCGGCAGGGATGCCGGCCTTTTTCCGAGGGCCAGGAAGGCCCTTCGGAAAAACCCCGCAACCCGGGAGCGCACCCGTAGGGCGCTGTCTGTCGGGGTGGTTTCTCTTTGGTTCGTTTCTCTTTTCCACAAAAGAGAAATGAACGAGCGCCCGCAGGGCGCGATACCGCCGCCAGGCGAAACAAACCCCCTACTCAACCGCCAATCGCCGCTGCCGCCGCCGCACGCGCCACCCGCGCCAATGCCCGGCCAGACAGGCAAAAATGAGATACAACGCCGGCGTGCTCAGCAACGTCATCGCCTGCGACACGATCAATCCGCCGATCAAAGCGATGCCCAGCGGGCGCCGAAGCTCCGCACCCGTGCCGATGCCGACAGCCAGCGGCAGGGCCGCCAGGATAGCCACCATGGTGGTCATCATGATCGGTCGGAAACGCACGAGGCAGGCCTCGCGGATGGCTTCCCGCGGCTCCATGCCGAGGCGCTGCCGGGCGAGCGCGAAGTCGATCATCATGATCGCGTTTTTCATCACCAGACCGATCAACAGCACCAGCGCCATGTCCGCCACGATGGACAACTCGGTGTTGGTGACGACCAGCGCCAGCAATGCGCCCACACCGGCCGAAGGCAGCGTGGAAAGAATGGTGACCGGGTGGATCAGGCTTTCGTACAACATGCCCAGCACCACGTACACGGCGAAAATCGCGCCAAGCAGCAGCAGCGGCATGGTCGACATGGATTCCCGGAAATGCCGGAAGCCGCTGCCGAAGTCCGAATAAATGCCTGCCGGCAGACGCATCGTGTTGATGGTCTCGTGGATCGACTTCATGGCTTCGCCCATGCTGGCGCCGGGGGCGAGGTTGAAGCTCACGTCCATGGTGGTGAACTGGTCTTCGTGCTGGATGGACGTCGGCGCCAGACCCGGCTCCTGATGCGCCACCGCGGAGATCGGCACCATGCCGCCGCGTCGGGTCTTGACGTACACGTGGTTGAGCGCCGCCGGCGTGGCCGACTGCTGCGGCAAGGCGCTCACCACCACGCTGTATTGATGGATGCCGGAATAGATGGTGGATATCTGACGCTGCCCGAAGGCGTTGTAGAGCGCATCGTCGACGGCGGCCACGCTGACGCCCAGCCGCGCGGCCTTGGCGCGGTCGATGACGATGTTCTGGCGCAGACCGGCCTCGTCCACGTCGGTGCCGACATCACGCAACAGCGGATTCTTTTTCAGCTGCGCCTCCAGCTTGGGCAACCACTCCTGCAACTGCTCGGAGCTGTTGCCTTTCAGCTCGATGCTGTACTGCGCGCCCTGGCTGGTACCGCGCCCGCCGCTGGGCAAATCCTGATGCGCGCGCAGACGCAGGTCGATGCCCGGAAATTGCTCGGCCTTCTTCGACAATCTGGCCAGCACCTTTTGCGTCGATTCGCTGCGCCCGTGCCCGAGCTGCTTGAGCTGGATGCTGAGCGAACCGCTGGCGCTGCCGCGATGCGAACCCAGTCGCGACCCCACGTATTCCACCGCCGGGTCGGCCAGCAGCATCTGGGTCACGCGCTGCTGGCGCTGCTTCATGTCGGCAAACGACAGGGTGGAGCCGGCCGTCACGCGGCCCCACATGAGGCCGGTGTCCTGCGCCGGGAAGAAGCCG
Source organism: Oleiagrimonas sp. (assembly GCA_035698945.1). GTDB lineage: Bacteria > Pseudomonadota > Gammaproteobacteria > Xanthomonadales > Rhodanobacteraceae > Oleiagrimonas. Next base: position 1,596 of record DASSBH010000021.1, on the reverse strand, counting down.
GCCTTGACCACGCCGAACAGGAAGATGGTGACGAAAATCAGCGCCAGCGGCGTCAATGCCATCAGCAAGGCATGCCGCAATGTCCAATCCAGCGCGCCGCGATAGACGCGCGCGAAACCGGCGTGGAAACGGTGCAACCCGCGCACCAGGCGCGACCGGCTTTCCGCACCGGGGTCGGCGCGCATGAACTGCCCGCACAGCGACGGCGTCAGCGTCAACGACACCACCGCCGACACGAAAATGGCGGCGATCAGGGTGACCGTGAATTCACGGAAAAACGCGCCCATCATGCCCGGCGCGAACAGCAGCGGGATGAATACGGCAATCAGCGATGCGGTGATCGAAACGATGGTGAAGCCGATCTCGCGCGCGCCCGCCAGCGTGGCCTGGAGCCGCGACTGGCCGGTGTCGATGTGGCGAATGATGTTCTCGATGACCACAATGGCGTCGTCGACCACGAAGCTGATGGCGATCACCAGCGCCAGCAACGACATGTTGTCGAGCGTGTAACCGAGGATGTACATCGCCGTGAAGGCGCCGGCCAGCGACAGCGGCACGGCCGTGGCGGCGATCAGCGTCGGCGCCAGCCGGCCCAGGAAAAAGGCCATGGTCAGAATCACCATGCCCAGGCTGATGAGAAGCGTGATCTGCACTTCGTAGATCGAGGCGCGCACAGTCGGCGTGCCGTCGTAATAAGGCGTCAGATGCGTGCCCGGCGGCAGCACGTTGCGCAGCCCCGGCAATGCGGCCTTGATGGCGTCGACCGTGTCGATCACGTTGGCGTCGGGACGTTTCTGGATGTCGATCCCGATGGACGGCTTGCCGTTGAAATAGGCCGCCTGATAGGTGTTCTCCGACCCCTGATAAACATTGGCCACATTCTTGAGACGCACTGGTTTGCCGTTCTGCACGGCAATCACCAGGTTGGCGAAATCCTCCACCGTGTGCAGCTGGTCGTTGGCGGTGACCGCCATGGTGGTCTTGCCGTTGGAAAGAAAGCCTTGCGGCGAAGTGACGTTGGCCGCGCGCAGCGCATTGCGCAATTGGTTGGAGGTGAGCCCCATCGCATTGAGGGCATGCAGGTTCACGTCCACGCGCACGGATGGCTGCGCGCTGCCCGACACGTCCACCGACGCCACGCCCGGCAATTGCGACAGGCGCGGCTTGAGCAGCGTGTTGGCGCGCGCGAACAATTCCGACAACGGTTGCGTGTCGGAAGTCAGCGCCAGTTGCAGCACCGGGTCGTCATTGGGATTGGCTTTGCGATAGCTCGGCGGCGAGGACAGACCCGAAGGCAGATCGGCCTGCGCCGCGTTGAGCGCCGCCTGCACCTTGTTGGCCGCCTCGTTGAGGTCGACACCGTTCTGGAACCGCAGAAACACGAAGGCGCTGCCCTCGGAGCTGCGCGAAAACATGCGCTCGAGCCCCGGCACCTGACCCAGATGCCGCTCCAGCGGCGCGGCCACGGTGGACGCCATGGTGCTGGCATCCGCACCCGGTTGGCTGGCGGAAACGAAGATTGCCGGAAACGACATCTGCGGCAACGCGCTGATGCCCAGCAACGTGTAGCAGATGGCGCCGATGGCCAGCAGGCCC
>DASSBH010000020.1:0-4212 GCA_035698945.1 Oleiagrimonas sp. | reverse complement strand
GCTCCTACACACACATGCGTGTGGGGAACAGGATGCGCTTGCGCCGCCGCTGCGGCATCATGGGCGGCATGCGACAACCACGCGCCCGCGATCGGCTGACTTCCATCGACACCTCCACACCCTGCCCCTGCGGCAATCCCGACGGTTACACCCGCTGCTGCGGTCTGCTGCACGACGGCCTTCCGGCAACCGATGCCGAAGCATTGATGCGGGCCCGCTACAGCGCCTACGTCCTCAAGCGCGAGGATTATCTGCTGGCGACTTGGCACCCGCACACCCGACCGGCTTCGCTGCGCCTGACGGCGCAGCCAACGGCCACGACATGGCTGGGCCTGACGGTGCGCCGACATGGACAGGACGATGCCGATCATGCGCACGTCGAATTCGTGGCGCGCTTTCGCATCGGCGGCGGTCGCGCGCAGCGGCTGCACGAACTGAGTCGTTTCGTGCGCGAGGATGGCGTGTGGCTCTATCTGGATGGCGACATCCGCGAGACGTGAATCCCTTTGTCTTTTGTAGGAGCCTGCCTGCAGGCGATGGCCCGATCTACGGAATGATCCGAAATCGCCTGCAGGCAGGCTCCTACACATGCAAGCGAGGCGCGGTGGTTACCAGAACCGGCTGCCGATGATCAACCCCCAGGTCAGCAGCACCAGCAACATCATCATGAAGGTGGCGGCCGAGCCCATGTCCTTGGCGCGACCGGCCAGCTCGTGGTATTCGGGGCTGACCATGTCCACCACGGTCTCGATGGCCGAATTGAGCAGCTCGGCCGACAGCACCAACAGGGGGCAGCCGCCCAACAGCAGCTTTTCGATGGGGCCATCGCCAAGCCACAGGCCCAGCGGCACCACCACGATGGCCATATACAACTCCAGCCGAAACGAAGCTTCGTAGCGTATGGCTGCCTTGAGACCTTTCATCGACCACACGAAGGCGAACCATATCTGCTTGAGTCCCCGGCGTTCGGTGCTGGCCATGAGATGTGTCTTCCACTGTTTCGATCAACGCCGCATGATGCCACAGGCGGCGTATCCGGGAGCATGCGGCCCTGCGCAAATCACGACTTCCTCAGTCTGACGCTGCCAAATGTCGCGAACATGCCATAACCTGTCGCCATAAGGTACCCTTGGGCAGTCGTGCCCAGCGCACGACAACTTTTGGGGGCAACGTTTTTCGACGTTGCCTGGGGAGGGGCTCCACGGTTTCACTGGCCGCGGCGCCATTTGTTCAACCATCCGCGGAAAGTTTCATGACAACAACAACCCTGCCAGTCTCGAAGACGCGCTCGTTCTCGACCGTCTTCCTGATCGAGATGTGGGAGCGCTTCGGCTATTACGGCATGCAGGCGCTCATCGTGTATTACATGGTGGAGCGGCTCGGTTTTGCCGATCATCGCGCCACGCTGACCTGGGGCGCCGCGGCGGCGCTCATCTATGTTTCCCCGGCCTTCGGCGGCTGGGTCGGCGACAAGATTCTCGGCACCCGCCGCACCATGCTGATGGGTGCGATGGTGCTGGCGCTGGGCTATGCCCTGATGTCGGTCCCCGGGCAGAGCGTGTGGTTCCTGTTCTGCTCGCTGGGCGTGATCGTGGTCGGCAACGGCCTGTTCAAGGCCAACGCCGGCAACCTGGTGCGCAAGATCTACGAGGGCGACGATACGAAGATCGACAGCGCCTTCACCATCTACTACATGGCGGTCAATGTCGGCTCGATGATCTCGCAGCTGCTGACGCCGTGGATCAAGGATTACGTCAACGCGCATTACGGCAGCGAATTGGGCTGGCACGCCGCTTTCGCCGTGTGCTGCGTGGGTCTGATCGTCGGCCTGTTCAACTACCTGGCCATGCGCCACACCCTGAAGCACATCGGCTCGGAGCCCGATCACCACCGCGTGAACATGAGCAAGCTGGGCTTGGTGCTGCTGTGCGGCGTGGGCGCGGTGTTCATTTCGGCCTACATCCTGCAGTACGAAAATGTGGCGCGCATCTTTGTGTACGCCGCCGCCGCCACGGTGCTGGGCATCTTCGTCTACCTCATCAGCAAGAGCGAGAAGAGCGAGCGCGCCGGTCTGGCCGCGGCCCTGGTGCTGACCATCCAGACGGTGTTTTTCTTCATCTTCTACCAGCAGATGTCGACCTCGCTGAACCTGTTCGCGCTGCGCAACGTGGATCTCACGTTCAACCTGTTCGGCTGGACGCCGTTCGCCTGGTCGCCTGCGCAGTTCCAGGCCTTCAACCCGATCTGGATTTTCATCCTGAGCCCGATCCTGGCCTTGATCTACACGCGCGCCAGCAAGGGCAAGGGCGATCTGTCGGTGGCCGCCAAATTCGCGCTGGGTTTCGTCGCGGTGGCGATCGGCTTCTTCGTCTACAGCGCCGCCGGCTACGTGACCACCGAGCCGGGCCGCACCAGCTGGTGGATCATGTGGTGGGGCTACGGTTTCGGCGCCCTGGGCGAATTGCTGGTATCGGGCCTGGGCTTGGCCATGATCGCGCGCTACGTGCCGGCACGCATGGGCGGCTTCATGATGGGCGCCTACTTCGTGGCTTCGGGCGTGTCGCAATATCTGGGCGGCGTGGTGTCCACCATCGCCAGCGTGCCCAACAGCATCAAGGACATCGTCGCGAACACCAGCGCGCCGGTCATCGCACAGGTGCAGGCAAGCTATCCGACCATCATGTCCTTGAGCCTGGAAGACTTCCGCAAATGGATCGAGGGCACCAAGAAAGCCGGTGAAATTGCCACTCAGGCACACCTGCCCGCCTTCTCCTCGTTGCCGCAGAACGCGCAAGCCATGCTGCATCAATTCAACGAGCAGCTGTTCACGACCACCATGCCCACCTACACCAGCCTGTTCTTCTGGCTGGGCGTGGCCGGCGTGATCTGCACCCTGTTCGCGCTGGCGGTGCTGCCGCTGATGAAGCGCCTGGACGCGCAGCATTACCAGCACAACAAGGGCACCGATACACCACTGCCGACCATCGGCTCGGAAGAGTAAACCTGCAAGGCCGCCGCCGCGAACCGGCGGCGGCCACATCACGCCATGCCTGTCTCAGAGATGCCGCCACGTACCGGACCGCGCGCGCTGGTTCGCTCGCTGGCCTGGTTGCGCCTGTACGCGATTGCCGGACAAAGCGCCGCCGTGCTGGTGGTGGCGCAGGTGCTGGGGCTGGCCATTGCCGAGCTGTACCTGTTCGTCGGCATCGGCCTGCTGACGGTTTTCGCGGTGGCAGCGAGCTGGCGGCTGCAAAGCGCATGGCCGATCGGCGAATGGGAAGCCGTCGGCCACATCGCCGTGGACACACTGGTACTGAGCTACCTGCTGTATTTCACCGGCGGCGCCAGCAACCCTTTCATCAGCCTGCTGCTGGTGCCGATCGCCCTGTCGGCGGCGGCACTGCCGCGACGCGGCATCATGGCCGTGGCCACATTGTCGGGGCTGGCCTATCTGGTGCTGCTGTGGCTTTACGTGCCGTTGCCGATGCCGCGCCCTGTGGACGGGTTCCGCCTGCACATTGCGGGCATGGCAACCAACTTCGTCATCATGGCGCTGATCCTCGGCGTGTTCATCAACCGTCTGGCATCGGCCCTGCGCGAACAGCAGGCCGAGGTGCAGCGCATCCGCGAGCGCGCGCTGCGCGACGAGGGCATACTCGCCATCGCCACCCAGGCCGCCGGCGCGGCGCATGAAATGAACACGCCGCTTTCGACCATGCGCACATTGCTGCCGGAAGTGCGCCGCGAACATGCCGACGATACGCATCTGAGCGAGGATCTGGCCCTGCTCGAAACCCAGGTCGAACGCTGCCGCGCCAGCCTGCGCGAGATGGTGGCCTTCGGCAAGGCGCAACTGTCGCAAACGCCGGAGCAATCCACCTTGCGCGATTTTCTGCATGGCTGCCTGGAACGTTTCCGACTGCTGCGTCCGGAGGCGGAAGTGGATTTCCAGCCTGCCGAAGGCATCGGCGATACCAAGCTGGCCATCCAGGCCGGGCTGCGCCACGCCTTGCTCAACCTGCTCAACAATGCCGTTGATGCCTCCGCGCAAAACAACTCCCAGCAGGTCACGCTGCGAGCGCGCATCGACGGCGTCTGGCTGGAATTGACCGTGAGCGACCGCGGCCCCGGCTTCGTCGGTACCGAGGAACTGGCCGATCTCGGCTACACGCGCAAGCACACCGGCCTGGGCCTTGGCCTGGCCCTGGCCGA
>DASSBH010000019.1:0-30611 GCA_035698945.1 Oleiagrimonas sp. | reverse complement strand
TGCGGAATCTGGAAACTGCCGCTGCTCGTCATCTGCACCGGGGCATTGGCCGAAAAGGCGGTGGGCGACTGTTCCCAGTAGGTGCTGCTGGAAAGCTGGTTGCCGGAGGTATAGACGACCAGGTAGCGGGCCGCCGGATCCTTGATGGTGATGTGGCCGAAGGCGCCGCTGGTCGCATGCGTCCAGCCCATGTACTCGCACAACTGGATGTCCTTGATGCGCAAGGGCACGAAGGCGTCGTTCAGCACCACCACGCTGGGCGCGAAAAGGTAACTGTGGTGCAGCCAGCGCCCGCTCAGGCGGGACTTGAACAGCACGTCGATGGGCTGATCCATGTCGTCGGGCAAATGGAAGGCCAGAAACCAGCTGCGTGAGCCACCGAAATCGGCCACCGGCAGCTTGTCGTTGATCGGAAAACGCTTGGGGTGGTCGGGCAGCGCCTTGCCGAAGTCGAACTGCGAGAACTGCGTGCAGCACAACTCCGCCGTCGCCAGCGCCTGACGCGCGTGGTTCAGCGAGGCGGTTTCCTCGTCGCCGGGACGGCCGCCTTTCAGCGGCGATCCGGCGCAGGCGGCAATCAGCAGGGGCAACAGTACGGGCAGGCCGAGGCGGACAAACACGCGAATGGACATGGGGATGACATGTGAAACAGGGGAGGGAAAGCATCCTTATTCAGGGCAACCGGGCGGACATGATGCATGCCCGCCCGGATCGACCGTCCCGCAGCGCCTCAAAATTCGGCGCTGCCCGCGACGCGGGGATAAGGAATGGCGTCACGGATATTGGCCAAACCGCACACATAACACAGCAGCCTTTCAAAGCCAAGGCCGAAACCGGCATGCGGCACAGTGCCGTAGCGGCGCAGGTCGCGGTACCAGCCGTAGATTTCCGGGTCGATGTGAAATTGCGCCATGCGCTCGTCGAGCACGTCCAGGCGCTCCTCGCGCTCGCTGCCGCCGATGATCTCGCCGATGCCGGGCGCCAGCACATCCATCGCGCCCACGGTTTTGCCGTCGTCGTTCAGACGCATGTAGAAGGCCTTGATCTCGGCGGGGTAATTCATCACCACCACCGGTCGGCCGACGTGCTTTTCGGCCAGGTAGCGTTCGTGTTCGGTCTGCAGATCGACGCCCCACTCGACCGGATATTCGAACTTCTGGCCGGACTTTTTCAGGATGTCGATGACGTCGGTGTAGTCGATACGCTCGAACGGCGCCTTGATGAAGGCTTCCAGACGGGTGATGGCGGTGGGCTCGACGCGCTGGGCGAAAAACGCCATGTCGTCGGCGCGCTCGTCCAGCACGGCCTGGAAAATGGCCTTGAGGAAACGCTCGGCGCAATCGGCATTGTCGTGCAGGTTGGCGAAGGCGATTTCCGGCTCGCACATCCAGAACTCGGCCAGATGGCGCGCGGTGTTGGAGTTTTCCGCGCGGAAGGTGGGGCCGAAGGTGTACACCTTGCTCATGGCCAGGCAGTAGGCCTCGACGTTGAGCTGGCCGGACACGGTCAGGAAGGCCTCGCGGCCGAAGAAGTCCTTGCGGAAGTCCACTTTGCCGTCGTCGGTGCGCGGCAGGTTGGCCAGATCCAGCGTGGACAGGCGGAACATGTCGCCCGCGCCCTCGGCATCGGAGGTGGTGATGATGGGCGTGTTGATCCAGAAGAAGCCTTCCCCGGTCAGATGCCGATGGATGGCCGTCATCAAGGTGTGGCGCACGCGCGTGACCGCGCCGATGACGTTGGTGCGCGGACGCAGATGCGCCACCTCGCGCAGAAACTCCATCGAATGCGCCTTGGGCTGGATGGGGTAGGTTTCCGGATCGTCGACGAAACCGGCCACCTCGATGGTTGAGGCCTGGATTTCGAAGCCCTGGCCCTTGCCCTGCGAGGGCGCAAGCGTGCCGGTGGCGATCACCGAGGCGCCGGCAGTGAGATGTTTCACCTCGCTTTCATAATTGGGCAGGGTGGACGGCGCCACCACCTGGATGGGAGCGAAGCACGAGCCGTCGCTCACGTTGACGAACGACAGGCCCGCCTTGGAGTCGCGCCGCGTGCGCACCCATCCGCGGACTGTAATCTCGCCGCCGGCGCCTTCGCCGGCCACGGCCTGCTGCACGCTGACCACCGTCATGAATTGAAACTCCGAGAAAAACGCCAATATGGGCGTGTATGGAAACCGAAACCGCCATCCCGTCCCGATCAACAAGGGCGACGCGAAGATACCGCGCCGGATGACCGGACGATGATAACGGATCGTGCCCTTTCTTATCCCGTTTGTCCCGCAGATTGCGTCCCGTACTAACATAGAGTCATGAGCATCCAGATCACCCCCACTGCCCATCAGCGCATGCGCGAGTTCCTCGACCGCAGTCCCGGCGCTGCCGGCGTGCGTTTCGGCGTCCGCCGCACCGGGTGTTCGGGCTTCGCCTACGTGGTCGAAATGGCCGACAAGACGGCAGACGCCGACACCACCGTCACGGTGGACGGCATTCCGCTCATCGTCGATGCCAAGAGCCTGCCGCTGGTCGACGGCACCGTCATCGACTTTGCAAGGCAGGGGTTGAACGCGGCCTTCGTGTTCCACAACCCCAACGCCACCGGCGAGTGCGGCTGCGGCGAGAGCTTTTCGGTTTCCTGACCGCCGAACTGTTCCCTTGGACGGGTAGGGCGGGCATCACCCACCACAGGCGTTAGTTGATGCGGGCGTCTCGCGGCGGCAGTGCCCGCCCTACGCGTTCTTTTCCTCCTTTCAACAACTTGCGCGGCCCCCGCGTATCCAACTACAATTCCGCTTCTGTCCGCGGCCTTTTGTGCCCGGACGGAACCTTGCCTCATCGCAAACCGCGAGAGGCTGCCATCCCCGCCATGCCCGGCGGGGAGACATCCATGAGGAAACCACATGCGTCATTACGAAATCGTGTTCCTGGTCCATCCGGACCAGAGTGAGCAGGTGCCGGCCATGATCGATCGCTACAAGGCGATCATCGAAGGCGCGAACGGCAAGATCCACCGTCTGGAGGATTGGGGCCGTCGCCAGCTGGCCTATCCCATCAACAACATGGCCAAGGCCCACTACGTGCTCATCAACATCGAGTGCGACCAGACCGTCCTGGACGAGCTGGAGTCCGGCTTCCGCTTCAACGACGCCGTGCTGCGTCATCTGGTCATCAAGCGCCCCGGCGCCGATACCGAGCAGTCGCCCATCCTCAAGAGCAAGGAAAAGGACGACGCCAAGGCATCCGCGCGCCGCCCCGAGCGTTCCGATGATTCGTCCGACGATGAGGACGATGATGACGACGACAACAACGACGACAACGACTGAACCAGGAGCACGACATGTCCAAGTTTTTCCGCCGCCGCAAATATTGCCGCTTCACGGCCGAGGGCGTGAAGGAGATCGACTACAAGGATCTCAACACCCTGCGCCAGTACATCACCGAAACCGGCAAGATCGTGCCCAGCCGCATCACCGGCACCAAGGCGCGCTACCAGCGCCAGCTGTCGACCGCGGTCAAGCGCGCGCGCTTCCTGGCGCTGCTGCCGTACACCGACAACCACAACGTCTGAGTCGTGTTGTCGAAGCGGGCAGCCCGGGCCATCGTCCGGGTTGCCCGCATCACCTTCTTCGGACAACCGTCCAGGCTGCGTCGGGCCGCTCCGGCGCTAACGAAAAGAGAGTCGCACCATGGAACTGATCCTGCTTGAAAAAGTGAAGAACCTTGGCAACCTTGGCGACAAGGTCAACGTCAAGCCCGGCTACGGCCGCAACTACCTGCTGCCGCAGGGCAAGGCTGCGCCGGCCACGGCCGCCAACCTGGCCGAGTTCGAACAGCGCCGCGCCGAATACGAAGCCAAGGCCAACGAGCTGCTGTCCGCCGCCGAGGCCCGCAAGGCCAAGCTGGAAGGCGTCGAAGTGCGCATCAGCGCCAACGCCAGCCCCGAAGGCAAGCTGTACGGTTCGGTCGGCCCGCGCGAAATCGTCGAGGCTCTGGCCGCCCAGAACCTGGAAGCCGAAAAGGGCGAAGTGATCCAGGCCGAAGGCCCGATCCACGCCACCGGCGAATACGAAGCCCAGATCGTGCTGCATGCCGACGTGAACACCACGATCAAGGTGATCGTCGTCGGCGAATAAGCCCCGGTTGCAGGCTTGATGTCGAAAAAGGCGCCTGTGGGCGCCTTTTTCGTGCATGGTTTTTTGGCCTCGGGCCTCGGGCCTCGGGCCTCGGGCCTCGGGATTTGGGATTTGGGATTTGGGATTTGGGATTTGGGATTTGGGATTTGGTAGGGCGGGCAGTGCCCGCCGCACAATCTTCATACCTTGGCATGGCGGGCATTGTCTTCGTCGCCACGCTCGGCGGGCAGTGCCCGCCCTACCCGCAGTGGTGCGAGATATCCGAGTCTTGCATTCCCGCCACCCGTTCTCGTCCTTGCTCTTATCCACCTCAACCCACAACTTTTCCACAGCCAACCCACAGACTTGTTGTATCGGAAAATGAGACGCCACTGCGTATGATGGGCACCATTGTCCGAGGGGTGATGCATGGCCGCCTATCCTGAACGTTCCACCATGGTGCCGGATGTCGAGGCGCTGCGCCTGCCGCCGCACTCGATCAGCGCCGAGCAGTCCGTATTGGGCGGATTGATGCTGTCGCAGGAAGCCTTCGACCGCGTGGCCGATCGTCTGGGCGAAGACGATTTCTATCGCAAGGATCACCGCATGATCTGGCGCGCCATCAACGAGCTGGCGGGCAAGGGCATGCCGTGCGACGCGGTCACATTGGGCGACTGGTTCGAAACCAACGGCCTGGCCGACATGGTCGGTGGCGCCAGCTACATCATCGAGCTGGCCAACGCCACGCCGAGCGCCGCCAACATCACCGCCTATGCCGAGATCGTGCGCGAGAAATCGGTGCTGCGCCAGCTGATCGAGGCCGGCACCGAGATCACCGAGGATGGCTACCAGCCCGGCGGCCGCAAGGTGCAGGAAGTGCTGGAATCGGCCGAGCAGAAGGTGTTCCACATCGCCGAGGCCGGCGCGCGCGGGCGCAAGAACTCCGTGTCCATGCGCGACGCCGTGGCCGAAGCTTTCAAGATCCTGCATCACCGCTACGAAAACCGCGGCCAGCTCACCGGCCTGCCGACCGGCTTCAGCGATCTGGACGACATGACCGCCGGCCTGCAGCCATCGGATCTGGTCATCGTCGCCGCGCGCCCGTCGATGGGCAAGACCGCCTTCTCGGTCAATATCGCCGAGCATGCCGCCATCCGCAGCAAGAAGGCCGTGGCCATCTTCTCGATGGAAATGTCGTCCTCGCAGCTGGCCTTCCGTTTGATTTCCTCGATCGGCCGCATTCATCAGCAGCACCTGCGTACCGGCGATCTGGCCGAGGAAGACTGGCCGCGCGTCACCTCGGCCATCACCATGCTTACCGAAGCGAAGATCTTCATCGACGACACGCCCGCGCTGTCGCCGGTCGAATTGCGCTCGCGTGCGCGCCGCCTGCATCGCGAGCACGGCGGCCTGGGCCTGATCGTCATCGACTATCTGCAGTTGATGCAGGTGCCGGGCAGCAAGGAAAACCGCGCCACCGAAATCTCGGAAATCTCGCGTGGCCTGAAGGCCCTGGCCAAGGAGCTGAAGGTGCCGGTGATCGCGCTTTCGCAGCTCAACCGTTCGCTGGAGCAGCGCACCGACAAGCGTCCCATGATGAGCGACCTGCGCGAATCGGGCGCCATCGAGCAGGATGCCGACGTCATCATGTTCATCTACCGTGACGAGTACTACAACGCCGAATCGCCCGACAAGGGCCTGGCCGAAATCATCGTCGGCAAGCAGCGAAACGGCCCCACCGGCACTTGCAAGTTGACTTTCCTGGGCCAGTTCACCAAGTTCGAGAACCACGCGCCGGAGGCGTACGCGGGGGCGTTCGAATGAAAGCAGGGACGAGGGGCGAGGGACGAGGGGCGAGGGGCGCAGGTGATCACCGCGCGGTCGGATTGCGGCTGGTTCGTATTGAAAACAATGTGCCCGCTTCTTCGACTCCGCCCTTGCAGGTCGGAACCCGGGACGAATGGCCTCAACGGGCGAGCTTTACCCCTCGCCCCTCGCCCCTCGTCCCTCGTCCCTCAACCCAATGAGCCGCCTCGCCACCGCCACCATCCACCTCGGCGCCTTGCGCCACAACCTCGCGCGCCTGCGCGAACTGGCCGCGCCGGCACGCGTCATGGCCGTGGTCAAGGCCGATGCCTATGGCCATGGATTGGAGCGTGTGGCGCGTGCATTGGCCGATGCCGATGCCTTCGGCGTGGCCGCCATTGCCGATGGTCTGCGCCTGCGCGCGGCCGGACATCGTCAGCGCATCGTGGTGTTGTCCGGCCCCGACAGCGCCGCCGACCTGGGCGAACTGCGCCGGCTGGATCTGGATGCCGTCATCCATCATGACAGCCAACTCGAATGGCTGGCCGCCGACCGTGGCGGCATCCCCATCCGGGTCTGGCTGACTGTCGATTCGGGCATGCACCGCCTGGGTTTTGCGCCCGAACGCGTGGCCGACGTGCATGCGCGTTTGAGCGCGATGCCGGCGGTGGCCAAGCCGATCACGCTGATGAGCCATTTCGCCGCGTCCGACGAATTCGACAACACCTACACCGCGCGCCAGATCGAAGCCTTCAACCACGCCACGACCGATTTGCCGGGGCCGCGCAGCATGAGCAATTCCGCCGCCGTCCTCGGCTGGCCCGCCGGCCGCGGCGACTGGGTGCGCAGCGGCGGTTTGCTGTACGGCTTGTCGGTGGTCGAAGGCAAAAGCGGCGCCGACTTCGGCTTTCGCCCGGCGATGGCATTGGCCACGCGTCTGATCGCCGTCAACGCGGTGAAAAAAGGCGCACGCGTCGGCTACGGCTCCACCTGGGAAGCCCCCGAAGACATGCGGCTCGGCGTTGCCGCCATCGGCTATGGCGACGGCTACCCGCGCTGCATCGACGCCAGCACCCCGGTGCTCGTCAACGACAAGCACTGCGTCGTCGCCGGCCGCGTGTCGATGGACCTGCTCACCATCGACCTGCGCAACGCCCCCGACGCCCGCGTCGGCGACAAGGTCGTCCTCTGGGGCGGAGACCTGCCCATCGAAACCATCGCCCGGCACGCCGGCACCATCAGCTACGAACTCACCTGCGGCATGACGCGGCGGGTGTTGTTTGTCGAGGGTGAGGGCTGAACCGGAGGCTCTCAATCGCAGCGATCGTCGAGAAGGCCGACGCCCAACCAAGCGCCCAGGGCGAACAGGCCGGCCCTATGCCAGAAGGCGCCGCCATCGTCGTCCGATGAAGGCTCCCGGTTTTGCAACACTTCGGCCAGTTCTTCCAGTGCGGGCGGGCAATCGATGCGCATGTACAAGCCGGCCGTTGCCGTTGCGTCGGCATCACCGGCATCGGCGAAGGCCTCGGGATCATCGACCATTTCACCGAGGCGTTTGAGAACCTCGCCGATCTGCTCGATCAGTTCGCGCACCGCATCCATCAGCAGAATCCGCGGCCACACGTCAAAGTCGGCGACGTCCATGTCGCGCACTGCACGAAAGGTGTCGAGCATGTTTTCCAGCACCTGTTCGAGCCGACCGCCCACCCGATACGCCGCGTTCGTGTCGCCCTCGGGGCTGCCCGCCAGCGTGGCCAGCGGGCCGTTGAAAATGCGGGTTGCGTCGCGTACTTGCCGCTCCAGTGTGAGGGCAACGCGTTGCGCCACTTTCGGAAACGGACCCGCGAGCGGGCACATGGCCGGTGCGGCGACATCCAGGGACTGTTCGATCAGTGCGTGAAGGCGCGTGCATTCGCTGCCCAGGATGCGCAGATGCTCGGGCACATGGATGTCGGTCATGGGCAAACCCCTGTAGCGTCAGTGCAGACAGGGTGCCCGGGAGAAGTCGCAGTTGTTGAGACCGGCGCGCGCCATGCTCGTCTCGACCTTCATTGACATGGTCGGGCAGGGGATGCACACCATCGCACATCAACATCGATCCACCGGGACGACGCCAAAGGCTTTACCCTGGCCCCGCCTTGCAGCGGGGTTGCGCGCACGAGTGTGGGTACCGGCGCGGTGCTTTTTCTCGCGCGCCAATGCGCAACAGTTTTGCTGGTTGTGGCTGTTGCGCGACGATGGCCGCGTGCAGGCATTGCGTCTGGACGCGAACTGGCTGGAGCGCGACGACCAGTTGCCCGTGCTGGCCGGGCACTTCGCCGACGAGACCGAGCACACTTTGTGCGACACACCGTTAGGTGGCATCGCGCGGCGGCTGTCGGGCGCGCCGGTGGTGCCGGTGCCGCGCTGGGCGGTGTCCTGGGGACATCCCTTGCAACAGGCCATCCGCGATTTTGCCGTGCGTCTGGATGATGAGGTGCTGGCCACCTTGGGGCGGTTGGAGGAGCCGGGGCCGTTTCTTGGTACCGCGGACAACTACAACCGCCTGGCTACCCTGCCAGCACGCCAGCGCCGCCATCGACTGCAGGCGCTGGAGCAGTTTCCTCCGCTGCTGGTGCCGTTGCTGCTGGATGTGCATGGCCGTCCCGACCTGTTCGATACCGACGAAGACGAGCCCGTGCACCGGGCGCCTCCAGCTGGTCGGGCTCGCGCGCCGGTGCTCGATGCCATCGACCGCGGCCGCGACCTGACCGGTGCGCTGGCCGCGCATTACCGCGTGGATCGTGCCTTGGTGCGCTCGCCGCCCATGCGGGTGCCGTGGGTTCGCGCCTTGGCAAGCATCGATGCCTTGCGCCTGCTTGGCGCCATCCCGGCACACGCGCGCCCCCGTCAGCATGCGCACCTGGAGCAGCGTCTGGACACGCTTCGGATCCTGCCGCTGCGCTTGCGCGGGGATCACGACACGGCCCGTCTGGCTCGTGCGTTCGCCACCGGCTGGCGGCGTACCTGGCGGGCGTTGGAGCGGGATTTCGGCGTGCTCGAAAACCCCATGCGCGACACTCGCGATTTTCTGCATGCCGCGCTGGAGCAATACCCGCGGCCCGACACGCTGGCTTGGCTGGACATGGAAACGCTGGCGCTGGCGTGGATCGCCCGTTGCGGCCTGCATTCGCTGCTGGAAGCTTCGCGGCGCTGGCATGACCAGCCGTTGCGTGAATCCATGGTCGCCGACGGCCTGCCTGACGCTGTTTCACCCGTCGTTGGCGAGATGAAAAATACGCGTGGCCGCGCCACCGAGCTGGTCACGCGCCAGGCCCTGCACGACGAAGGCGAAACCATGCACCACTGCATCGGCGGCTACTGGAGCCAGTGCGTGCGTGATCCCGCGCGCGTCGTGCACTTGCAACGGTTCGACGGCGAGACCGCCACCGCGCTGTACACATGCAACGGTTCAGCGGATGACCCACGCTTCGTACGCCAGGATCTGCGTGGTTCCTGCAACGAGGATGTATCCCCGGCCATGCAGCGGTTGGCGCGGGACGTCGACCGCCGGTTCGACGCCGAAGCCACGCGGGCGGCCCGTGTTCAGGCCGTCGACGAGGCGCATCGGACGCGAGCCGCGACCCGCGCCGGCGGCGCACGGTTCACGCGCCCGCTGGAGGCCTGTGCACGCGCACGCTTGCCACGTGTGCTGGCCTACGCGGCGGCGCAGACTGATTGGCAAGCGCGCAACGCGACGTTGTACGCCGGCCCGATCGCCGGGTTCCACTACGCCGAGGGCCCGCATTGCCTGCCGCGGTTGGCCGCTGGTGAACACCTGCAACTGGTGCGCGAGCCGGTCAATCCGCACGATGCGTCCGCCGTGCGTATCGACTGGCACGGGTACAAACTTGGCTATCTGCCGCGCCAGGCCAACACGCCCATCGCCCGCCTGCTTGATGCCGGTGTCGCGCTGGCGGCCACGCTCGATGGCGTGGATGCAACCAACGCATGGTCGCCATTGTCGGTTTGCGTGGCGCGTCCGGCGTAATCATGCTGCGGGTCGCCTGCATAGCGAGCCAGGTTGGATAAGACGTTACACTTGGGAAAATGACTGCAGGGGACAGGCCGTGATGATGACTGGAAAACGCGGGTGGCGATGGAGCAACAGGGCCGGATGCCGTCAAACGCGGGTACGTGTGGGAGCGTTGATGTGTCACGTTTGACCGACCTGTTGGCCCAGGCCAAGGCCGCCGATGCGCAGATGGGCGCGGATCTGGAACGCGAGGTTCATGCGATTCTGGAAAAAACCCGTTTCGGCCTGCAATTCGAGCGGCACCGGCCCGAAGCGGTGGAATTGCCGCAGCGACGGGTGCGCAAGGGCGACAAGGTGCGTATCCTGCCCGCACGCGGCACGACGGCGAAGGGCGATCCGGCGCTGTGGGTGGTCAAGCGCATCGTGAAAGACGGCGAATCGAAGCTGGCCGAGCTTGAGCCGGTCGAAGCCGCCGACGCACGCACGCACGCACGCATTGACGACCTCGTTGTCGTCGCAGAGTTCCGCGACACCATCTATCCGGGCCTGAAACATACCGGCCGCGTTTTGCGCGGCGGCGACAAGCCCTGCCACACCGTCATCAACGGCGAGAACTACCACGTCCTCAAGGCGCTGACCTGGACCCATCGGGGCAAGGTCGATGCCATCTACATCGATCCGCCGTACAACACCGGCGCGAAGGACTGGAAATACAACAACGACTACGTCGAAGGCGACGACCTGTACCGCCACAGCAAGTGGCTGGCGATGATGGAGCGTCGCTTGAAGGTTGCCAGGGAATTGCTGAATCCGATTGACGGCGTTTTGGTTGTCACGATTGACGAGAACGAAGCAAACCGCTTGGGGTTGCTTCTTGAGCAGGTATTTCCCGAGTACGAAGTATCGCCGGTTCACATCGTTCATAACCCGCGTGGAGTCCAAGGAGACAATTTTTCCTTCGTTCACGAGACGGCCTTCTTCGTGATTCCACGCGGAAGGAAGGTAATTGCACCACGGGTACTGACGCAGGAAGAAATCGCCGATGGCACGAGCAATCTCCGGAACTGGGGTGGCGAATCCGAGCGCCTCGATGCTGCCAACTGCTTTTATCCCATCTACGTAAAGGAGGGCGAAATAGTTGGCTTCGGAGATGATATGACCAATGACGACTCAATTCACCCCAGCCATAACGAGTCAGGTCCTGATGGCTCCGTGGCCGTATGGCCTATTGATGGAAAGGGAATTGAGCGCAAGTGGCGCTATGCGAGACAAACCGTAGAGGGTGTTCGGCACTTGTTGGTTGTAAAGACCTTGCGTCGGGGGCTGCAAAAGGGAGAAATCGAAGTTCAAATCGCGAAGGATGAAGCCAAGCAAAAGACCGTTTGGCAGGCAACCCGCTTTGATGCGAGCACATACGGCACGCAGGTTGTTGCATCCTTGTTGCTCGATCGATCCTTTCCTTTCCCCAAATCGCTGTATGCAACGCAAGAGAGTCTCGATGTTGTGGTTCGGAACAAAACGAACGCCGTCATCCTCGACTTCTTCTCCGGCTCCGGCACCACTGCCCACGCTGTGATGCGCCTGAACAAGCAGGACGGCGGCAATCGCCAGTGCATCAGCGTCACCAACAACGAAGTCGGCGCGGACGAGCAGAAAAAGCTGCGCGAACAGGGCTTGCGCCCGGGCGATGCCGAGTGGGAGGCACTGGGCATCTGCGACTACATCACCAAGCCGCGCGTGGCCGCCGCCATCACCGGCAAGACGCCCGACGGCAAGCCGATCAAGGGTGATTACAAGTTCACCGATACCTTCCCGATGGCGGAAGGTTTCCAGGAGAACGCCGAATTCTTCACCCTGACCTATGAGTCGCCGCTGGCGGTGAACTATCAGACCGCGTTCGCGCACATCGCGCCGTTGTTGTGGCTGCGCGCAGGCAGTCGCGGACGCTGCATCGAACGGTTGCCGGCCGCTGGTTGGGACGTGGCCGAAGCTTATGGCTTGCTGGTCGATCTGGATAGTGGCACGGATTTCCTCAAGGCGGTGCGCAAGGCCGATGACCTGCGCGTGGCCTACATCGTCACCGACGACCAGCGCCGCTTCCAGACCCTGGCGCGGCGCCTGCCCGAAGGCGTGGAGGCGGTGCGGCTGTACGAGTCGTATCTGACCAATTTCGGTTTCGCCAACGGAGACGAGGCATGAAATTCACGCTCAAGGATTATCAGGACGAAGCCGTCCGCGACGTGCTGGCGAACCTGCGCAAGGCGCGCAGGCGCTGGCACGAGGACGGCGACAAGCATGCCTTCTCGCTGACCGCCGCCACTGGTGCCGGCAAGACGGTGATGGCGGCGGCGGTGTTCGAGGCGCTGTTTCATGGTGATGACGGCTTCGAGTTCGATCGCGATCCCGGCGCGGTGGTGATCTGGTTCAGTGACGACCCTTCGCTCAACGAGCAGACACGTTTCCGCCTGATGGAAGCCTCGGATCGCTTGCGGCACACTGACCTGAAAGTGGTGGAGCCTCCTTTCAGCCTGCCGAAGTTCGAGGCCGGGAAAATCTACTTTCTCAACACCCAGAAACTGGGCAAGAAGAGCTTGCTGGTGCGCGGTTTCGAAGGCGAAGACGACCTGTTGGCGCGTCCCGACGCGCAGGCGTTCACGATCTGGGACACCCTTCGCGGCACCATTGAAGACCCGGACTTGACGTTGTACCTGGTACTGGACGAAGCGCATCGCGGCATGGGCCGCGAGAATCGCGAGCGCTCGACCATCGTGCAGCGTCTGATCAACGGCCAAGGCGGTGTGCCGGGCATGCCGGTGGTGTGGGGCATTTCCGCCACGGTCGATCGTTTCAACAAGGCGATGGAAGGTGCGCAAGGCCGGAGTACCCTGCCGGGCGTGACCGTGGATGCCAGCCGCGTACAGGAGTCCGGTCTGCTCAAGGACACCATCGCGCTGGACATTCCCGACGAGGCGGGCCGCTTCGATACGGTGTTGCTGCGCCGCGCGACCGACAAGCTGCGCGAATCCAGCGCGGAGTGGGCAGCTTACGCCACGCAACAGGGTAGCGATGAAAGCGTGACGCCGCTGATGGTGCTGCAGGTGCCGAACAAGCCGAGTCCGAATCGGGTGGGCCAGTGGCTGGATACCATTTTTCAGCAATGGCCCGACCTGCCGGAAACGGCTGTTGCGCATGTGCTGGGCGAGCACAAGACGCAGAAATTCGGCCAGTACAGCGTGCCCTACATCGAGCCGCAGCGCGTGCAGGACGACACCTCCGTTCGCGTGCTGGTTGCCAAGGATGCCATCAGCACCGGCTGGGATTGCCCGCGCGCCGAGGTGATGGCGTCGTTTCGCCCGGCCAGCGACCCCACGCACATCGCGCAGTTGCTGGGCCGCATGGTGCGCACGCCGTTGGCGCGGCGCATTCCCGGCAACGATCGCCTGAACTCGGTGGACTGCCTGCTGCCGTTCTTCGACAAGGAAACGGTCGAGCAGGTGGTGGCATCGCTGCGTGAAGGTGGTGGCGACATTCCGCAGACGGGCCGGGTCCTCGTCAATCCGGTGGAAATGAAGCCGAATCCGGACGTGCCCGATTCGGTATGGGACAAGCTGATTTCCTTGCCTTCGCAAACGCGCCCGCAACGTGGCGCGAAGCCGGCGGTGCGCCTGACGGCGCTGGCCCACGAGCTGGCTTCCGATGGCCTGCTGCCGGGTGCCGGCGGCAAGGCGCACGCGGCGATGCATGCGGTATTGGATGCCGTCATTGCCGATCCCGCCAGGCAATTCGCGGCCAGGCGTGCATCGGTGCTGACCGTCGAAGGGCGCACCATCATCGCCGACCTGCGCAAACATCAGATTCGCGATGACGCCTTCGAGACCGGGGCCGACGACGCGGTCGTCGGCGATGCCTTCCGCCGCAGCGCGCGCATCCTCAGCCCCGACATTGCGCGGACGTACACCATCGAACGGGCCAAGCGCAAAGACGAAGACGATTTCGACGATGCCTTGATCGAGGCGCGCGAAGACGTGGCCGCGCTGTATCTGCTGGAGAACCTGCAGATCGTGTTCGATGCCGAGGCGGTGAAGCTGGCCGATGCGTGGCTGGCCCGATACAAGGACAAGATCAAGCAGTTGCCCGACGACCGGCAGGAAGCCTATCGCCAAGTCATCGCGTTGAGTACCGAACCGCAGGACGTGGACCTGGCACGGCCGGTGTCGCGGTATGTGCCGACGGCGGTTCGTGAAAGAGACGGCGCGGAATCGAAGCTGCCCGCCTATCCGAAACATCTGCTTTGCGATGACAAGGGCATGTATCCCGCCGAGCTGAAAAGTTGGGAGCGCAAGGTACTGGACGCGGAAGCTCGACGGGACGGGTTCCGATTCTGGTATCGCAACCCTGATCGCGCCAGTCAGGATTCATTGGGCATCGCTTATCGCGAAGGCAACGACACGAAGATCATGCGGCCGGATTTCGTCTTTTTCGCGGGGCAGGACGGAGAGGTTGTCGCCGACATCGTTGACCCGCATGGCGTGCATCTGGCCGATGCACTGTTCAAGTTGCGTGGCCTGGCCGATTACGCGGCAACCCACGGACACGCCTATCGCCGGATCGAGGCTGTTGCGGAAGTCGGCGGCAAGGTGCGGGTGCTGGACATGACCCGCGGTGATGTGCGGGAGGCGACCGCGAAAGCCGTCAGCGCGAGCGAGCTTTATGCGGGCAGGTTTGCCGGCGATTACGCCTGAACGTCCGTTCAGGCGGGTCACCAGTAATAAACGTGCGGTTTGTGGTTGCCGAGCGGGAACACCAGACCGTCGGGGTCGGCGCCTTTGACGATACGCGCGCAGCCGGCTGCATTGGCATGCCGCCGTGGTCGGGTCATGTGCAGGCGGCGCCACCATTTCGGTGTGCCGGATGGACACCGTATGCCATGGTGGCAGCGATACTTGTCACGCAAAAGCTTGCCGGCCGGGTTACGGTCGCTGCGCTGGTTGAGGTCGGACATCGTGTTGCTCCAGTGAAAGACACTGGAAGATGTCCATTTGCAGGTAGTGGAAGAAACACGCAGTCATGGTGCTTGACGGTAGCTGGTGAGGTGGAACCTCGCACTGCGCGTGACGCGGTGGGTGTTGTTCGTCGAGGATGATGGTTGAGCTTTTTCTCCCGAGCCCGTTTCAGCTTCGGCAGGCCTTGCGCGGCTCATGCACCGCACCATCGGTTTTGGTGTGTACGCGCGCGCAGCCAGGCGGCGAACTCGGCTTCGTCGAGGCGGTCTTCGGCCAAGCCGATCATCTGCGCGTACTTGGCTTCCTCGCTGGCGTCGAACTTGGCATCGTTCAGGGCAAGGAAGACGCGGTAACAGACATGAGCAGTGCGTTTGTTGCCATCTACGAAGGGAAGATTTCGTGTCAAGCCGAAGGCAAGGCTGGCCGCCAGATCGGCATGATCGGGTGGTGAGTCTCCATAGGCCTGACCCCGCCGCGGGCGAGCCAAGGCGGATTCCAGCAGTGTTTCATCGCGTATACCTTCGCTGCCAGCATGTTCGGCCAGTTGGCGATCGTGTATGGCCAGTGCCGTCGCCTTGGAAATCCAGACGGTCATGATTGGGCCAATTTGCGCAAGAGCACGCGATCCTTGCGCATGACCTCCTCGGCTACCTCCATCTGTGCGGCCAGCTCGGGATCGAACGCCGTCAGGCGGATGCCATCCGGGGTTTCCAGTGCGTACAACTCGTCGCCTTTTTCCAGGCGAAGGCGGGCCAGCAGTTCCTTGGGCAGGATGACGCCGGCGGAATTGCCGATGCCGGTGATTTTGAGTTTCATGACGATGCCTGAGTTTGTGTTATAACGTATGTTATACATTGGTGTGGATTGGCTGTCCAGCGGTGCATTTGCCGCCGTGCGAGACCGGTGAATCGACACAAGGATTACCGGCTTGGCTACCATCTCAGTGATCGAGACTGGCCGGGACTATGCTGGCCGCAAATTTTCAAGGGAACGTTCATGGCCAAGGCAAAAACCGCCTACGTGTGCGCCGATTGCGGCGCCGAATACAACAAGTGGCAGGGCTCGTGCGCGGCATGCGGGGCGTGGAACACGCTCAGTGAGTTCGTGGTGCAGCCGGCGGCCAAGGGCAGTGGGCCGGCGCCGGGCGGGGCGCGCAATGCGGGGTATGCCGGGCGTTCCGGCGAGGCGCCGAAGGTGACGGCGCTGGCTGGCGTGGCGGCGGAAACCGAGACGCGCACGCTGACCGGCATTGGCGAGTTCGACCGCGTGCTGGGTGGCGGGCTGGTGGATGGTTCGGTGGTGCTGATCGGCGGCGATCCGGGCATCGGCAAATCCACGTTGCTGTTGCAGATGCTGGGCCGCATCGGCCAGCAGTTGCCGGGCGTGTATGTTACCGGCGAGGAATCGCTGGCGCAGGTGGCCGCGCGGGCGCAGCGCCTGGACTTGCCGCTGGAGCCTTTGCAGGCGCTGGCCGAAACCTGCATCGAGCGCATTCTGGAGCAGGCGGTGGAAGCGAAGCCGCGTGTGCTGATCGTCGATTCCATCCAGACCATCTGGACGGAACTTCTGACCGCCGCGCCGGGGTCGGTGTCGCAGGTGCGCGAGTCGGCCGCCAAGCTGACGCGTTTCGCCAAGGAGACGGGCACGTCGGTGTTGCTGGTTGGTCACGTTACCAAGGAGGGCGGCATTGCCGGGCCGCGCGTGCTGGAACACATGGTCGATGCGGTGCTGTATTTCGAGGGCGAATCGGGCAGCCGTTTTCGCGTGCTGCGCGCGTTCAAGAACCGTTTCGGGGCGGTCAACGAATTGGGCGTGTTCGCCATGTCCGACAAGGGCCTGCGCGAAGTGCCGAATCCGTCGGCGATCTTCCTGTCGGCGCATGCCGAACCTACGGCCGGCAGCGCGGTGATGGTCACGCGCGAGGGTACGCGCCCGCTGCTGGTGGAGGTGCAGGCGCTGGTCGACCAGAGTTCCTTGGGCAACCCGCGTCGCGTGGCGCTGGGCCTGGAGCAGAACCGCTTGGCCATGCTGCTGGCGGTATTGCATCGCCATGGCGGCGTGGCGGCTTACGATCAGGATGTTTTCGTCAATGTCGTCGGCGGCATTCGCGTGCAGGAAACCGCGGCCGATTTGCCCGTGCTGCTGGCGATCCGCTCGTCATTGCGTGATCGGCCCTTGCCGGAAAAGACCATTGCCTTCGGTGAGGTCGGCTTGTCCGGCGAAATCCGCCCGGTGCCGAACGGCGAGGAGCGCCTCAAGGAGGCCGCGCATCACGGCTTCCGGCACGCCATCGTGCCCAAGGCGAATGCGCCGAAGAAAAAACGCCTCGGCGATCTCGAAATCATCGGCGTCGAGCGCCTGGTCGAGGCGCTGGATGCCTGCGGCTGATACGCAAGATGGGCAGTGTCCGCCCTACGCGATGATTTGATTCACTTGGTCGTTGCGGGGTGATTTGCAGCGCGCATCCGGAGCCGAAAAAAACCGGTGCCGGTATCGCCAGGCCGGTCAGCCGAAGTGCTGCGGCCCCACATCTGGCGTCGGCGCGGCCTGCATGTAGTAATCGTGCAGGTATTTTTCGCCTTCGTCGCAAAACGCGGTGACCACGGTTTTCAATTCCGGAAATTGCTCGCGGACGCGTTTGGCGGCGACCAGATGAGCGCCGGAACTGGGGCCGCACAGCAGACCGTAACGACGCGCCAGCTGGCGCATGCTGGCAATGGCATCCTCGTTGCCGACGCTCAGATAATCGTTCACCTGGTTGGCGTTGCGCTGAAAAATGCCAGGCACGAAACCATCGGAAATGCCTTCGATGTCGTGCATGGCCACCTCGCCGCAGAGCAGCGTGCACGATTCGGACGGTTCCATGGCAAACAGCCGCACGTCCGGGTTGACCTTGCGGAAGGCCTGGCCGACACCGATCAGCGTGCCGCCGGTGCCTACCCCGAGCACCAGCGCATCGGGTTTTCGTCCGTCGGGGAGTTGCGCAAGGATTTCCGGCCCCAGCACTTCGCGGTTTTCTTCGATGTTCCATTCCGACTCGAACTGGCTGGGGCAAAACCAGCCAGGCTGCCGCCCCAGTTCATGGGCGCGCTTGAGCGCCTGGTCGACATGAAAATTGCCGCACAACATCACCTCGGCGCCGTAGGCGCGCGAAATGGCCACGCGCTCGCTGGACAAGCCTTCGGGCATGACGACCACCATGCGGTAACCCTTGACGGCGGCCACCAACGACAGGGCGTTGCCGGTGTTGCCGCTGGTGGCTTCGACAATGGTGTCGCCGGGCTTGAGCTGCCCGTTCGCCTCGGCCTTTTCGATCATGTATTTGGCGATGCGCGCCTTGATCGAACCGGACGGATTGAGAAATTCGCACTTGGCGAACACGCCTTCGATTTCCAGCAACGGCGTGTCGTGGATGGCGTCCAGAATGTTCTTCGACGGGGCGGTATAGCGTGTGGCCATGGTCAGGTTTCGTTGCGTGCGAGCTGCAGTTCAGCATGCACTTGCGATGAAAAACCTTCAATGATCCAGATCAGCACCGTGGAGGCGGCTTTCGGCGGTTCAGACCGGGCGCTGAAGAATCAGTTCCAGCACGAACTTGGAACCGAAGAAACCCAGCGCCAGCACCGCCATGCCGATCAGCGTCAGGTTGACCGCGCGCGCACCACGCCAGCCGTAGCGCCAGCGGCCGAGCAGCAGGATGCCGAAGATGATCCAGGCGATCACGCTCAGCACGATGATGTGCGTCAGGTGCTGGGCGAGCATGTTGTGCACGAAAAGCGCGCCCGTGAGCAGGGTCAGCGTGAGCAGGACGAAGCCGGTGCCGATCAGGCGGAACAGCAGGGCTTCGGTCTGCGTCAGCGGCGGCAGCGAACGCACCAGCCGGGCCGGTTGGTGGCTGCGCAGCGCGCGTTCCTGCAAGGCCAGCAGGATGGCCAGCACGGCGCTGATGGACAACACGCTGTAGGCGAGCAGGGCGATGGCGACATGCAGCGAAATTCGCCAGCCCAGCGGATGCGGCATGGTCGGTGGCGCCACGAAGACATCCAGCGCCAGCAGCAGGGCAGCCAGCGGAAACACGATCACGCCCAGCCCGGCCACCGGTCGCCAGAGATTGACCACCAGGGTCAGGGCGGCCACGACGGCGGCCACCAGCGAAAGCGCGGCAAAGAAATGCAGGTCCACGCGTCCGCCGTGGATGCCGAAAAGGATGGCGGCGTGCGCCAGCACGGCCACGGTGGCGGCGGTCAGTCCCATGCGTTGCGGCGTGCGCGGGCAGCCGGTCATGGGCGCCGCCAGCAAGGCGGCGGCGCCGGAATACAGCACGATGGCGATGATGGCGAGCGTGGTGGTCGGCATGGCCGGGCAAGTGTGGCACAGCCGCTGGGCAAACGGGAATGGTTCTCATCGGATGCGAGGTATTGCAATATTTAGATAAATATCTAATAATCTAATCATGTGCGATCCGGCGATGTATTCATGAAACAGCAGGATGTGTTCAAGGCCATGGCCGACCCGACGCGGCGGGCCATCCTCAAGCGTCTTCAGGGCGGTGCATTGACGGCGGGCGAAATCGGCGAGGGCTTCGATATCACGCCGGCTTCGCTCTCACATCATTTCGCCGTGCTCAGGCAGGCCGATCTGGTGCGCACCGAGCGGCGTGGCCAGTTCATCGTGTATTCGCTCAACAGCACCGTGTTCGAGGATCTGGCGCGGATGCTGATCGACTTTTTCCCGAACCTGGGAGGGGGCAAAAAATGAAATTCACGCGCAGCCTGATGGTTTCGGCCATCTTCATCCTGATCGCGGTTGGCATGGCGGTATGGCTGTATCCGGAACTGCCGGCCCGTGTTCCGAGTCATTGGAACGTGCATGGGCAGGTGGATCGTTACATGCCGCGTTTCTGGGCCGCGGTCATGCCCGCGCTGATGATTCTTGGTGGAGCCATCCTGATGGTGGTCTTGCCACTGATCTCGCCACGCCGATTCGCAATCACTCCTTTCGGGCGCATTTATGTCCTTGTCATGCTGGTGGTTCAGGCATTCATGCTGGTCGTCGGCGTGACCGTGCTGCTGGCCGGGGCCGGTTACGCCGTACCGGTACCGCTGATCGCCATGCTGGCGGTGGGTGTGCTGCTCATGGTGCTGGGCAACTACATGGGCAAGCTGCGCAAGAACTTCTTCATGGGTATCCGCACGCCGTGGACGCTGGCCAGCGATGCCGTGTGGGAACGCACGCATCGCCTGGGCGGTTGGACATTCATGCTGGGTGGCGTGGTACTGATCGTCGGTGCCCTGGCCGGCGGCATGCTGTGGCCGGTGATCGTCGCCGTCGTGATCGCGGCGGTGATACCCATGGTGTATTCGTTCGTCATTTATCGGCGTCTTGAAGGGCGCCACACGTAAACATGGAGGAGAAGATGAACATGCAATTGATGGTGTGGAGTGCCGTGTGTTTCATGGCTGGCGCGAGTGCACTCCTGGGATTCGGCGCCGCGCAGGCGGCCACGCCGGACACGCAGTGCAAAACCCATGCGCAGGCGGCGTTGGAGGCATTCACGCATGGACAGTACAAGCAGACCGTCGAGCACTTTGCGCCCAGCATTGCCGATGCGGTCACGCCGGACAAACTCAAGGGCGTATGGGGCGCCCTCGAAACCCGATTCGGGGATTTTCGCGAATTGGGCGAGCTGACGCCGCACACGGTAAAGGGCCAGGCGGCGCTGCTGGCGCCGCTCACTTTTGCCAAAGGCGAGCTGGATGCGGTGACTGCATGCAACGACAAAAACCAGCTGACCTCCTTCAGCTTCGTGCCGCCGTCGATGTTGGACTCGCTTGAAGGCAAATCGAAGCAGGGCGGGACGTCGGCTATGGCGCAGTTGCAGGCTTTGACCAGAAAGCACGAGTACAAGCCGCACCAGCAAGTGAAGGCGCGGGTCGAACCGGACGGTGTGCGCATCGTGCCGCTGGCGGTGTCTTCGCCTTTCGGACCGCTGCCCGGCGCACTGACCTTGCCCGCCGGCAAGGGGCCGTTTCCGGCGGTCGTGCTGGTTCAGGGCTCCGGTCAAAGCGACATGGACGAAACGATCGGATCAAACAAGCCGTTCCGCGACATTGCCGAGGGTCTGGCCAGGGCCGGCGTGGCGACGTTGCGTTATGACAAGCGCGGTTTCGTTTATCCGGACAAGGCCGCCGGCAACAAACATTTCACGGTGGACGACGAAGTGACCGACGACGCGCTCGCCGCGTTGCGACTGCTGGCGAAGCAGCAATCCGTCGATCCGCATCACGTGTTCGTGTTGGGGCATAGCGAGGGTGCGCTGCTGGTGCCGCGCATGCTCAAGCGCGATCCGCAGGCGGCGGGCGGCATCATGCTGGCGGCTCCGGCAAGGTCGTTGCTGACGGTGTTGGAAGATCAGGCGCGTGAGCAGGGAGCCAAACTGGGGCTGCCCAAGTTCCAGATCGAGGCAAACCTAAAGGCCATCGCCGCGGAACAGGCTCTGCTCGACAAGGCCGATCCGCAGCACCCGCCGCAAGGAACATTCGGCAACGCGCCGCAAACCTGGTGGTTGAGCCTGCACGACTATCATCAGGTGGCCGTGGCCAAATCGCTGTCGCGCCCCCTGCTTGTCCTGCAGGGCGGCGGTGATTTCCAGGTGTCGCCGGACAAGGATTTTGACAAATGGAAGCAGGCGCTCGACGGGCGGGGAAATGGGGCGATTCCCCCAATCGCCAGCAGGCTGGCTCCTACATCAAGAGCGCGCGCGGAAAGCGGCTTGCATCCGGCGTATCCGCTATAATCACGCGTTTACTGTTTACGCGTTGATCGTCCATGTTCGAATCGCTCAGCCAACGTCTTTCCGGCACCGTCACCCGCTTGCGCGGGCGCGGTCGCCTGACTGAGGAAAACATCCAGGAATCGCTGCGCGAAGTGCGCATCGCTTTGCTTGAGGCCGACGTCGCCCTGCCGGTGGTGCAGGCGCTGATCGAGCGCGTCAAGACGCGTGCCGTCGGCCAGGAAGTGCTGAAAAGCCTCACGCCGGGACAGGCGCTGGTCAAGGTGGTCAGCGACGAGCTGACGGCGGTGATGGGCGAATCCAACGCCGCCCTGAATCTGGCCGTGCAGGCGCCCGCGGTGATCCTGATGGCGGGCCTGCAGGGCGCCGGCAAGACCACCACCGTGGCCAAGCTGGCGCGCTTGCTCAAGGAGCGCGAAAAGAAAAAGGTCATGGTGGTGAGTTGCGATGTGTATCGTCCGGCCGCCATCGACCAGCTGCAGACGCTGGCCAGCCAGGTCGGCGTGAGCTTCTTCCCGTCGAAAGCGGGCACCGATCCGGTCGACATTGCCAATGATGCCGTGGCCGCCGCACGCCGCGAATTGGCCGACGTGCTGATCGTCGACACCGCCGGTCGTCTGCACGTGGACGAGGCGATGATGACCGAGATCAAGGCGCTCAATGCGGCGCTCGATCCGGCCGAAACCCTGTTCACGGTCGACGCCATGACCGGCCAGGACGCGGCCAACACCGCCAAGGTCTTCGCCGAGGCATTGCCGTTGACCGGTGTGGTGCTGACCAAGACCGACGGCGACGCGCGCGGCGGCGCCGCGCTATCGGTGCGTCACATCACCGGCAAGCCGATCAAGTTTCTCGGCGCCGGCGAAAAGACCGATGCGCTGGAACCGTTTTATCCCGATCGCGTGGCCCAGCGCATCCTCGGCATGGGCGACGTGCTGTCGCTGGTCGAGGAGGTCGAGCGCAAGGTCGATCAGGAAAAGGCGCAAAAGCTGGCCAAGAAGGTCATCAAGGGCAAGCGTTTCGATTTGAACGACATGCGCGACCAGATCGAGCAGATGATGAACATGGGTGGTCTGGCTGGACTGATGGACAAGTTGCCTGGCATGTCCGGCGTGCCGGATTCGGTCAAGTCGCGTGTCAACGACAAGGAACTCAAACGTCAGGTCGCCATCATCAATTCGATGACCAAGAAGGAGCGCCGCCACCCGGATCTGCTGAACGGCTCGCGCCGCGCCCGCGTGGCGCGTGGTTCGGGCACGCAACCGGCCGACGTCAACCGCGTGCTCAAGCAGTACAAGCAGATGTCCAAGATGATGTCCAAGCTGGGCAAGGGCGGCAGCAAGGGCCTGATGCGCCAGATGCGCGGCGCGATGAAGGGCATGGGCGGCATGGGTGGCATGCCGCCCATGCGGTAAACGGGAACTCGGGGGCGCTGGCCTCATGCCCCGCGCCACCTACCCCTGTCCCCTGCGGCAGGCGTCCTCGCTACTCGTCCCTCGTCACTCACCCCTTTCTTTTTGCCACAAATCCGCTAAAATGCCCCGTTCCCTATGCATGCATCGACATGCAGCGGCCGCATTCGCGGCACATCGGAGTTCAAGAAAATGGTTCGAATTCGTCTGGCTCGTGGCGGCGCCAAGGGCCGTCCGTTCTATCACATCGTGGTCGCCGACCAGCGCAGCCGTCGCGACGGCCGCAACATCGAGCGCCTGGGTTACTTCAATCCGGTGGCTTCGGGCGCCGACAAGCGCCTGCTGGTGGACGTGGAAAAGGTCAACGCCTGGGTCGCCAAGGGCGCGCAGATGAGTGACAAGGTGCGTGCACTGGTCAAGGAAGCCGGCAAGCAGCAGGCCGCTTCGCAGGAACAGGCGGCCTGAGCATGACCGAAGCCGGTCGGCGCGTTCCCATGGGACGCATCGTCGGGGTTTTCGGTGTGCGTGGCGAGGTCAAGCTGGAATCCTGGGCCGAGCCGCGCGAGCGCATCTTCGACTACCAGCCCTGGCTGCTCGAATCAGCGCCGGGCAAGATCGACACGGTGGACGAGGTGCGCGGCAGGAAGCAGGGCAAAGGCCTGGTGGCGAGCCTGCCCGGTGTGGAAGACCGCGATCAGGCGGCATTGCTGGTCGGCAAGGATATCCTGGTCGATCGTGAGCAACTTCCGGCGCCGGCCAAGGGCGAGTACTACTGGGCCGATCTGGAAGGCTTGGAAGTGTTCACCACGGAAGGCGCATCGCTGGGTCGTGTCAGCCATCTGGTTGCCACCGGCGCCAATGATGTACTGGTGGTACGCGACGGCGGCAAGGAACATTTGTTGCCGTTCGTGATGGAGCATTACGTCAAGGAAGTGGACATCCCCGCCGGACGCATCGTCGTCGACTGGGATCCGGACTTCTGATTCAGGCGGCTTCGGTCGCCACCGGGAAAGTAAAGAGGGAATCATGCGCATCGATGTCGTGACGCTGGTCCCCGATTTCATGTCCCAATGCGTCGATGTCGGCGTAGTGGGACGGGCGCGGCAACGCGGGTTGCTCGAGGTGCAAACCTGGAATCCGCGCGACTTCGCCCGGGACAATTACCGCACCGTGGATGCACGCCCCTTTGGCGGCGGCCCCGGCATGGTGATGATGATCGAGCCGTTGCGCGCCACCTTGGCTGCGGCACGGCAGGCGTCGGACGAGCCGGCGCATGTGGTTTATCTCAGCCCGCAGGGAGCCAGGCTGACGCAGGACAGGGTACGCAAGCTGGCAGCCATGCCGCGACTGACCCTGCTTTGCGGGCGATACGAAGGAGTGGACGAACGTCTGCTGGCGCATGAAATCGACGAGGAACTTTCCATCGGCGACTACGTGCTGTCCGGCGGCGAACTGGCCGCGGCGGTCGTGATCGACGCTGTCGGCCGCTTGCAGGACGGTGCGTTGAACGATGCACAGTCGGCCGAGCAGGATTCGTTTGAAAACGGCCTGCTGGACTGCCCCCACTACACGCGTCCGGTGGACGATGCATTGGGGTCGGTACCTCCGGTGTTGCAATCGGGCGATCACGCGGCCATCCGCCGCTGGCGCCGGAAGCAATCGCTGGGGCGGACCTGGCTCAGGCGTCCCGACCTGCTGGCGCAATGCGTGCTGGATGACGAATCCCGCGCCTTGCTGGACGAATTTCGCCGCGAATACCTCGCGGCCAGAAAAAATTGAAAAGTGCGATCACGGAAGGTCGTCTCAGCTACTCGCGGTCAGGGTTGAACGCAAACCTACAGGTGTGCCATGAACAAGATCATTGAACAGTTCGAAACCGAGCAGATGACCCGCCAGCTGCCGGACTTCGGCCCGGGCGACACGGTTGTGGTCAACGTGAAAGTGAAGGAAGGCAATCGCGAGCGCGTACAGGCGTTCGAGGGTGTCGTCATCGCCAAGCGCAGCCGCGGTCTGCATTCGGCCTTCACCGTGCGCAAGATTTCGCATGGCACCGGCGTGGAGCGCGTGTTCCAGAGCCACAGCTCGACCATCGATTCGGTCGAGGTCAAGCGCAAGGGCAAGGTGCGCGGCGCCAAGCTGTACTACCTGCGTGGTCTGGAAGGCAAGGCCGCCCGCATCAAGGAAGACATCGCCGCTGCCGCCGAGGCCAAGGCCGCCAAGAAGGCTGCCGAAAAGAAGCCGGCCGCCAAGGCAAAGAAGGCCGAAGCTCCGGCTGCCGACGCCGCCGAATAAGCTTCACCACATCGCGCGTTGTGACGAAAAGCCGCGTGGGATTCCCACGCGGCTTTTGCGTGCTTGTCTTTATTGTGGTGGGTTTTTTGCCGCCGTGCGGCGGCGTATCGCGCCTGTCGGCGCTCGTTCATTTTCTTTGCTTGCCCAAAGAAAACGAACCACAAACGCGTCAGGAACGCGTTTGAACGGCGAAGCCGGCCCGAAGGGCGGAGGGCAGGAAGCCCGGAGTAAAAGAAAGGGCACCCCCGTCCGGCGCCCTACGGGTGCGTTCCGCGCTGCGGGGTTTTCCCGACGGGCCTTCCTGGCCCGCGGGAAAATGAGTCACCCTTCGGGCCTGATCCTCCGCGCTCCACCGCCTACCGAGGGGATCTTCGGCAAGCCCGTTGGCTTCATGCGAAAAGCAAAGCATTCCCGTTCGTCCTGGGCGTAGCCCCGCAGGGGCGAAGTCGAAGGACTGTCCGACAGCCCTTCGACTTCGCTTGCCATAGGCAAGCTACGCTCAGGGCGAACGGTGAGGGAGAAGTCCAAGTTTCAGCATTCGGCAAACAATCGACATCTTCACGAGTTCGCGGAAGCGGCAGCGCAAGGCGCTGGTGACCTCCCCTTCAGACAGCGGCGGACGGGTGGAGGATCAGGCCCGCAGGGGGCCGGCAGGGATGCCGGCCTTTTTCCGAGGGCCAAGAAGGCCCTTCGGAAAAACCCCGGAACCCGGGAGCGCACCCGAAGGGCGCTGTCTGCCGGGGTGGTTTTCTTTTGGTTCGTTTTCTTTTGGCAGCAAAAGAAAATGAACGAGCGCCCGCAGGGCGCGATACCGCCGTCAGGCGAAACAAGCGCCCGAAAGGCGCGATACCCCGCCGCACGGCGGGAAAAATCCACCACTCACGCGAACGCGTCAGCGTCATAGCCACCAGCGACGCCCTTGCTGGCATAGGCCACGGCATCATGCGGATGCAGGCTTTCCTCACGGCTGACGCGCACGGCGAAGTCGGCGATGGTTTCGTCCTCGCGCAATGCGCTCTGGATGCGTCGCGCGGCATCTTCGCAGAACATCAGGTTGCCGCCGTTGGCCAGGGCGAAGGCCTGCTCGTCCTCGCGCTTGACGGCGGTCTGCACCGGCGTGCCAAGGGCGGTTTCGACACGGTCGATCAGCGCGGTCGGATCGAAACCGAACGAGGGTTCGGGACGCACGCGCAAGCTGGCGATGCTGCGTTGGGCGTGCGGTGTGGCGACGATGCCCTGTTCGCTGCCGAGCCAGGTCAGGATGGCGTCGCGGTCGAGTGTCGCGCCGGGGCCGAAGTCGTGCGCGAACTGTTGCTGGATCAATTGGCGCGACAGGGCCGCCGAGGCCGGGCAGGTCGAGGAATACATCACCTCGGTGGCCAGTTCGACCTGAAAATCCTTGTCGTGCATGCGCGCTTCGATGCGGATGGGATAGGCGCGCCAGCCGCTGTGGTCGCTTTTGAGGGCCGCGCGGCGGATCAGCTGCTCGAAGTGGATGCGGATGCGTGCCTGGCTGGCAAGTCCATCCTGCGATGTCAGGAAATCGCGCAGCAGCCGGCGCAGCAGGCATGGCGTCAGCGGCTCGCTGGCGAGGGCCTTTTCCACCATCAGGTACAGGCGCGACATATGGATACCGCGTGCGTCGGTGCGTTCCAGGCTGACGTGCGCGTCCACGCGCGCGCTCACGCGCTGCGGAACCTCGTCGCCACCGCCGACCAGAACCGGTACCTGGATGTGGCTCATGCCGACCCAGTCCAGTGTGCCGTCCAGGTGCGGTTGTGCCTGGTGGGCCACGTCGGGCAAGTCGCGAGCGGTATTGGAATCAGCAGCCATGGGTGTGTCGGTGCGAGGGAGTGCCGTTTATCTGGGGGTTGGCGACAGTTTAATCAACTTGGCCGGCCCGTGCCGCGCGGGCTGCGAGCCAGGCCAGATGCAGGGTGGCGATACCGGTCTGGCGCTTCTGTTCGTGGCGCAGGCGGGCCAGTGGCTGGCGGGAACGCAGCGCGCGCCGGGTCCAGCGCTGGCCGAGACGGGCGTCGAGGCCGCGGAACAGGCTCAGCGGGCCGGGCAATTGCCATGCCTGTCGCCATGGGGCGAGGATGTCGCGCAGGTGTTCGGCCACGGCGGCGCGGCGTTCGGGGCAATCCCGGGCCAGCGCATCGCGATCGAGGTGATGGCGCGCCAGACGGTCCATCGGCAGCGGCAGGCGTTCGATGGTGGCGTTTTCCTCGACCACGCTGATGGCCTGCAGCAGGTAATCCAGACTGGCGAAGCGGCTGGCGCGGGCCAGGTCGGCATCGGGGCCGAAGACGATGCGGGTTTCGAGTGCCGCGAGGCTGCCGTGGAAGGCTTCGGTGCGTTCGAGCTGGGTGGCAAAGTCCGGTGGCGTGGACTGATCGAGGCGGGCCAGCGCCGACGTGATCGGCGTCAGCCACAGGGCCGGGTCGATGTTGCGCACGCCCGGGTCGGCAAACAGTGTCTTGGTCAGCGGATGACGACCGCCGCTGGCGACGGCACCGCCCAGTTCCTCGCCCCACCAGTTGAGTTTGGTGGCCGCTACCTGTGGCTCGCCGATGCCGTAGGTGGCCGTCATCAACTCGTGCTCCAGTGCGCCGAATGCCAGCACGGTGTCGCGCCGCGCGGCGTGCAGGAACGGCATGGCCTGATGACGCGCGGGGCGCGCCGCCAGCCATTTGTCGATGTAGCTGTGGAGCGTCGGATCGGTCATGCCAGGATGTCGAGTTTGAGCAGGTCGGTCAGTTGATCCGGCCGATCGATGACCGTGTCGGCGCCCCAGGCATGCGGGTCGCCGCCGTCGAGGTAGCCCCATGCGGCGGCGACGGTGTACAGGCCGGCATCGCGGCCGGACTGGATGTCGCGAAGATCGTCGCCGACGAAGATGCCGCGTCCGGGCTTGATGCCGGCTTCCTTGCATGCATGCAGTACCGGCGCGGGGTCGGGTTTGCGCTGCGCCAGAGTGTCGCCGGCCACCATGGTGGCCATGCGCTGCCACAGCCCCAGTTGTTCGAGCAGGGGCTGGGCAAGATAGCCGGCCTTGTTGGTGACGATGCCCCAGGGAATGCCGGCGGCTTCGAGGGCGTCGAGCAGCGGATCCACGCCTTCGAAGGGGCGGGACATGTCGCCCATGATGGCGGCGTACAACTCCAGGAAACGCGGCGTGCGCGCCTTTAGCGTGTCCAGATCGACATCCGGCCATGCCGCCCTGAGCACCGCACCGGCGCCGCGCGAGACGACATCGCGGATCGTGTCGTAGGGCGGAATGACGACGCCGGATTCGGCGGCGAGGGCTTCGAGGGCGGCGTACAGGCCGGGGGCGCTGTCGAGCAGGGTGCCATCCAGGTCGAACAGCACGCCGGAGGGAGGCAGGGGCAAAAGATTCATGCCGGTTTGCGCGCGCTCAGCAGGTAATTGATGGCGGTGTTTCGCGTCAGCCGGGCCTTGCGTGTGAGCGGGTTGTAGGCCATGCCGCTGACGTCGGTCAGTTCCAGCCCTTGGCGGCGCAACAGGCGCGCCAGCTCCGAGGGCTTGATGAACTGGCGGTAGTGATGGGTGCCGCGCGGGAGCATGCGCATCAGGTATTCGGCGCCGAGGATGGCTGCACCGAAGGCGGCCGGCGTGCGGTTGAGCGTGGACATGAAAAGCTGCCCGCCCGGTTTCAGCATGGCGGCCAGGTCGATCACCAGCGCAGCCGGATCGGGCACGTGTTCGACCAGTTCCATGCAGCACACGACATCGAAGCTCGCCGGTTCGGTGGCGGCAAGGTCGGCCGAGGATTGCACGCGGTAATCCACTTTCAATCCGGATTCGTGCAGGTGCAGGCGCGCCACGTCGATCACGGCTTCGCCCATGTCGATGCCGACCACGTCGGCGCCTGCGCGTGCCAGAGCCTCGCTGAGCAGGCCGCCGCCGCAGCCGACATCGGCCACGCGCGCGCCGGACAGATCCACGCGGGCAGCCACGTAGGCGGAACGCACGGGGTTGAGGTCGTGCAGCGGGCGCGATTCGCCGTCGGGATCCCACCAGCGCGCGGCCAGCTCCTCGAAGCGGGCGATTTCGCGCGGGCTGACATTGGTGGTGGTATCGGTCATGGCGGTCATTATCGCGCGTTCCATTCGTGCACGCTGACGATGGAAGAACCGGAAACGTGCAGGGGGTCGGTGAAAGCCAGCGCCTCGGCGGCTTGCAGATCATCGGCAAGCAGCAGATAGGCGCCGCCGCTGGCGTCGGTGAACGGGCCGGCCAGTTCGAGTTGCCGGCGTTCGCGCAGGCCGTCGAGGAACGCGCCGTGGGCGGGAACCAGGCTGGCGTCGAAACGCGGGGAACGCATCACCGTGACCAGATAGCGTTTCATGCATGCTCCAGCTTGGCGATGCGCTCGCGCCAGGCGCGGGTTTTCGTTTTCAGCGCGTCGACGTCCATGCCGGTCAGCTCGCGATCGGCGAGCAGGCGACGCCCGGCGATCCAGGTGTCGCTGACCAGGTGGCGTCCGCCGGCGTACACCAGTTGCGAGACGATGTCGTAAAGCGGCATGGTCTCCAGCCCCGTCATGCGCACGGCGGTGAGGTCGGCATGCTTGCCCGGCTCGATGGAACCGATGCGGTCGTCCAGGCCCATGGCGCGTGCGCCGCCGAGGGTGGCGGCACGCAATGCGGTGCCGGCGCTGAAGGCATCCGCGCGGCCCGCCACGGCCTTGGCCAGCAAGGCGGCGGTGCGCATTTCGCCGAACATGTCCAGATCGTTGTTGGAGGCGCAACCGTCGGTGCCGATGGCCACATTGACGCCGGCCTGATGGAATTTTTCCACGGGGCAGAAGCCCGAAGCCAGTTTGAGATTGGATTCGGGACAGTGCACCATCGACGCGCCGGCTTCGGCACAGGTGGCGATTTCGGCGTCGCTGACGGCGGTCATGTGCACGGCCACCAGATGGTCGTTGACCAAGCCCAGCTTTTGCAGCCGTTGCATCGGGCGCAGGCCGTGGTCGCGCTTGCTGTCGGCAACCTCCTGCGCGGTTTCCATCAGGTGCAGATGAACCGGCAGGTCGAGCTGGTCGGACAGCATGCGGATGCGTTCGAAGCTCTCGTCGGACACGGTGTAGGGCGCATGCGGCACGAAAGCCGTGGTCAGCAGCGATTCGCCGCGCAGGTCGTCGTGCACGGCCAAA
>DASSBH010000018.1:0-8282 GCA_035698945.1 Oleiagrimonas sp. | reverse complement strand
ACTCAAGGAACAATTGCTGCGAGATCCGGCCACCGGATTGTTCCACCGCACGCACATGCTCAAGCTGATCGATGATGCCGTCAGCACCGCCGCCGACGGCAAGGCCGGACAGGCGATATTGCTGGTGGAGCCGGACAACTGGAAGACCGTGATCGGCAACATCGGCATGGCCAATACCGACAACCTGATGGCAACCATTGCCACGCGCATCACCGAAAACCTGGGCGAGCACGCGGTGGCCGGCCGCCTTGGCGAGCGCACCATCGGCATCCTGCTCGATCATCACAGCGACGAGCAGGTCAACGCGCGGGTGGACGCTCTGCACAAACTGGCTACCGGCGTGTTCGAGGCCGGCGCCCATTCCATCACCCTGACCTTCGGCATCGGCGGCAGCCTGCTGGGCGAAAGAAATGCCAGCACACAACTGCTGCTCGAACAAGCCGACGAGGCGCTGCGCAGCGCGCAAAGCTGCGGCGTCGGCGCTAGCCAGATTCATGACCCGGCGGCACGCGACAAGGCCGAAGCCGAGCGCGAGCGGCAGTGGCTGGAGCTGGTTCAGCGCGCGCTGACCGAAGAAGGGTTCGTGCTGTACCAGCAGCAGATCATCAGCCTGCAGGATGCCGATGGCGATTACTCCGAAATCCTGCTGCGCATGGAAGGCCCCAACGGCGAGGTGACGCCGGGCTATTTCCTGCCGGTGGCCGAACGCAACGGCCTGATGTCGGCCGTCGACCGCTGGGTCATCCAGCGTGCCATCAACATGCTGGCCGAGCGCAAAAACGAGGCGCAGGCCTTCAACATGTTCGTCAAGCTGTCGGCCCAATCGCTGACCGACCCCACTCTTGTGACATGGTTGCGTGAACAGCTCAAGGCGAACCAGTTGAAGCAGGGCGCACTGGTGCTGGAGATGCCCGAGAGCAAGGTGCTGACCAGCCTGAAGCCGGCGCAGGAGTTCGTGTCACAACTCAAGCCGCTGGGTGTGGCTTTTGCGTTGGAGCAGTTTGGCTCCGGGCTCAACTCGTTCCAGTTGCTCAGGCATGTGGATGCCGATTACCTCAAGATCGACCGCAATTTCATGGCCGAACTGCCGCAGCACGAGGACAATCGCGCCAAGATTGCCGACATTTGCGAACAGGCGCGCGAATTGGGCAAGATCACCGTGGCCGAATGGGTGGAGGATGCGGCCAGCACCTCAATCCTGTTTGCCTGCGGCGTCGACTTTGTCCAGGGCAATTTCCTGCGCGAACCGGAAAAGGTGCTGACGGCGGACGGCGTCGCGAAGCGATCCGTGCGCGCGGTATCCTAGCCTCCGGTGAAATCCGGGCCGATTCATTGCAGCCTGCCCGTGCGGCAGCTTGAGTCCGATGGGCCTATGACCGGATAATGGATCCTTTCCCGCCACGGAAAGTGTTGTGTACGTTCAGGCACCCGATCGCAAACCGGTCACCGCTCCGTCCCTGCGGAAGATGAAGTCCGAGGGCCGCAAGATCGTCATGTTGACCGCCTATGACGCCAGCCTGGCCGCACAGCTGGAAATGGCCGGCGTGGATGTGGCGCTGGTCGGCGATTCGCTGGGCAACGTGGTGCAAGGCCATGCCAGTACCTTGCCGGTCACGCTCGATCACATGGTTTACCACTGCCAGGCCGTGGCGCGCGGCCTGTCCACGACTTTGCTGGTGGCCGACCTGCCGTTCATGACCGACCGCGATGTGCCGCATGCGCTGGACGCGGCCCATCGACTGGTGGCCGAGGGCGGGGCCGCCATGGTCAAGGTCGAAGGGGCAGGGCATGTCCTCGAGGTGATCGCGGCGGTGACCGCGCGCAATATCCCGGTGTGCGCGCACCTCGGCCTGACGCCGCAGTCGGTGCATCGACTGGGCGGCTACAAGGTGCAGGGGCGCGAGCAAGATGTCGCCGACCAGTTGCTTGCCGATGGGCATGCCGTGGCCGATGCCGGCGCGGGCATGCTGGTGCTCGAATGCGTGCCGTCGGCACTGGCCGCGCGTATCGCCGACGAGCTGGACATCCCGGTGATCGGCATCGGCGCCGG
Source organism: Oleiagrimonas sp. (assembly GCA_035698945.1). Taxonomy (GTDB): domain Bacteria; phylum Pseudomonadota; class Gammaproteobacteria; order Xanthomonadales; family Rhodanobacteraceae; genus Oleiagrimonas. The sequence goes on along the minus strand of DASSBH010000018.1, from coordinate 6,232 downwards.
CGCCGGTTGCGACGGCCAGGTGCTGGTGATTTACGACATGCTGGGCATCACGCCCGGCAAGCGGCCGAAATTCAGCAAGGATTTTCTGGCTGGGCGCGGCTCGGTGGCCGAAGCCATCGCGGCCTATGCAAGGGACGTGCGCGAGGGCCGTTTCCCGGATGCCGATCACGCTTTCGATTGAGGATCGCGCATGCAAACCGTCACTGATGCTGCTCGCCTGCGTGCCGTTGTCCGCACATGGCGGGGGCAGGGCCGCACCGTGGGCCTAGTGCCCACCATGGGCAACCTGCATGCAGGACACCTGGCCTTGCTCAAGCTGGCGCGCTCGCGCTGCGAGCAGGTCGTGACCAGCATTTTCGTCAACCCCACCCAGTTCGGCCCCAACGAGGATTACGCGCGCTACCCGCGCACCCTGGAGCAGGATCAATCCGCCCTTGCCGACAACGAATGCGACCTGCTGTTCGCGCCGTCGGTGGACGTCATGTACCCGTTCGGATCCGAGCATTCGGTCAGCGTGCATGTGCCCGGCGTGACCGAAGTTCTGGAGGGGGCGCACCGGCCGGGACATTTCGACGGCGTGGCCACGGTCGTGGCCAAACTGTTCCATCTGGTGCAGCCGGACGTGGCCGTGTTCGGGCAGAAGGACTACCAGCAACTGCGTGTGATCGAGCGCATGGTGAAGGACTTGTCGCTGCCGGTGCGCGTGGTGGGCGCGCCGACCCGTCGCGACGCCGACGGCCTGGCGCTCAGTTCGCGCAACCAGTATCTGTCCGCCGACGAACGCCGGCAGGCGCCGCAGTTGTTCACCACCTTGCGCCAGATGCGCGAACTGCATTTGCAGGGGCATGCGCGCCAGGCCATCGAGCAGGCGGCAGCGGCGCGTTTGGAGCGCGCCGGTTTCCATGTCGACTATATCGTCATTCGCCGTGCCGACGACCTCGCCGAACCTGGCGCCGATGAGAACGAAGGCCTGATCGCCCTGGCCGCTGCCCGTTTGGGCAACACCCGTCTGATCGACAACCTCCCGTTCGGCTGACAAGCGTGAGGGGTGTTGCCCGCCGAACATCGCTCGATCGTTCAACAGGCAAGTTGAATCTCCTTGTCGGGCCAGCCTGGTTTTTGATACGGATCAACGCGGATAGGCACGGATCGAAATGCATTTTTCTTCTCGATTGGCATCGAAGTTCAGCGACAACCGCCTCTCCCGGCCGGAAAAGGGGTGCCTCATGCCGAACTTTGACGCTGATCGGTTTTTTCTTTGTTTGCGCTCATCCACGTTTGCCGCTTCCTGCGCTCGTGGTTCCAGCCTGAACGATTCACAGGCAGATGCGGCGGGCAGTGCCCGCCCTACACATAATCCGATACCGGTATAATGGGCTTTTGCCTCGATCCCCACGAGTCACGTCATGCAACTGAACATGCTCAAAGCCAAGATCCACCGTGCCACGGTGACCCATGCCGAGCTTCATTACGAAGGCTCCATCGCCATCGACGGCAACCTGCTGGACGCCTCCGGCATCCGCGAGTATGAGCAGATCCACGCGTGGAACGTGGACAGCGGCCAGCGTTTCGTCACCTATGCGCTGCGTGCCGAGGAAGGCTCCGGCATCATCTCCGTCAACGGCAGCGCCGCGCGTAGCGCCCAGGTGGGCGACATCATCATCATCGCCGCGTTCGTGCAATTGAGCGAGGCCGAGCTGGAGAAGTTTCAGCCAACCTGCGTGTACGTGGACGCCGACAATCGCGTGCATCACACCAACCGCTCCATTCCCAAGCAGATGGCGGCGGTGTAACAGACGCCATGGCCGATTTTTTGGTTCATTGAATCAAAAGACGGTGGACGCGGATCAACACCGATAAATACGGATCAAGGTTTTTCGGAAGGATTTTTCTTTATCCGCGTTCATCGGCGTTGATCCGCGCCCAAAAATCAGCTTGTCAGCGACTGGCGACGGGAAACAGAACGTCTACGGCGCGTTTGCGTCGACGCTTTTCAGCAGCATGGTGATGTCGCCGCCGGACTGCTGATGCAGCTTGACCGGCACGCTGCCGTAACGCTTCGGTGCGAACCAGACGCTGTAACCCTTGTCATCGTGCGTGCGCGCGACGTGGATGGCGTCGAACCGGCCCGCCGGCACCGTGACATTTTCGCGGCCGCGCACGACAAAGGTCTGGATCTGCACGCGGTCCTTGACCGCCACCGGCAGCGCGATCTCGGTCTTGCCCTCGGCGACGGCGCGGCCCAGCGCCAATACCAGCAGATGCCGCTCCACCAGACCCGGTTTCGGCTTGTAGCTGAAATCGCCGTCGTCCCCGGTGTGCACGTTGACCGTGCCGGCGCGCCAGTCCACGCGTACGCGGCGCTGCTTGCTGGCCAGCGACGTGTGCAGGTCGTAGTCGTAACCCAGCGACTCGATCCGGCCATCGTGCAGACGAAAATGCGAGCTTTCGTCGAGATGTCCCCCAAGCAGGGCGGCCAGACCGTGTTCGGCCTTCAGGCTCGATCGATACACCCAAGTGCCGTCGGCCTGCTTTTTCAGGGTCAGGGTGCTGACGCCCAGCGGCGAGCCTTTGCGCAGCACCTTGTAGGTGGCCGTGAAGGGTTGCGGCGGCGCAGCAGCAGGGGGCGTGCCGGAAGCCAGCGCGACCAGCGGAACCAGACTGAGCAGGAGGGTGAGTTTGCCGTGAAATTTCATTCGCACAGTGTCTCCGACGCTGGCTGAATCGCGCTTCACGCAGGTGCGAGACGCTTGTCAACCAAACGCAGGGGCGCCTCAAGCGGCTTGCCGTCGCAGGTGATGCCCGCATCTTCCAGGCGGACACGCCCTTCGGCAATCATGGCCAGCGTGGCCGGCAACAACTGGTGCTCGCAGGCCAGCAGGCGCGCGGCGAGCGTGTCTTCGGTGTCGTCGGCGTGGATGTCGACGATCGCCTGGGCGATCACCGGGCCTCCATCCAGCTCGGCGGTGACGAAATGCACGCTGGCGCCGTGCTCGCGGTCGCCGGCGGCCAGCGCCTTGCGGTGCGTGTGCAGGCCGCGATATTTCGGCAGCAGCGAAGGGTGGATGTTGATCATGCGGCCATGCCACGGTGCCACGGCGTCGGCGTCGATGATGCGCATGAAACCGGCCAATACAACCAGTTGCGCGCCGCTGGCGGCAATGCGGCCGAACAGATCCATGTCGTAGGCGCGGCGATTGCCGTAGCCGCGCGGATCCAGCGCCAGCGTGGCGATACCGTGGCTTTCGGCCATGCGCAATGCCGGCGCATCGGCCTTGTCGCTGGCCACCAGCACGAAATCGACAGGCAGCGAGCCTGCTTCGCGTGCGTGGATCAGTGCTTCAAGATTGCTGCCGCGGCCGGAAACCAGCACGGCAACGGGAAGTGCCGAAGTCATGCAAACTTTCCCGGTCAGCGGATGTCGACACGTGAGCCGGCATCGGCGGCGACCACGTTGCCGATGCGCCATGCCGCCAGTTGATGCCGCTTGAGGCAATCGATGACCGCGTCGGCCTGGTCGGGCGGCAGGATCAATGTGAAACCGATGCCGCAGTTGAAAGTGCGCCACATTTCCTCACGCGCGACATTGCCTTCGCGCTGCAACCACTCGAATACCGCCGGCATGCGCCACTGGCTGCTGTCGAGATGGATGCCGAGACCCTCGGGCACCACGCGGATGATGTTTTCGGTAAGGCCGCCGCCGGTGATGTGGGCCATGCCGTGGATTGTCTGGGCGCCGTCCAGCAATTCGAGGATCGGTTTGACGTAAATGGTGGTCGGCGCCATCAGGGCGTCGGCCAGCGGCGTGCCGTCGATATTCAGATCGAAGGGATTGCCGGCGCGCTCCAGGATGCGCCGGATCAGCGAATAGCCGTTGGAGTGCGGGCCGCTGGAAGCCACGCCCACGATCACGTCGCCGGCCCGGATGCGGCTGCCGTCGAGCAACTGCGATTTTTCCACCGCGCCGACGGTGAAACCGGCCAGGTCGTATTCGCCGGGCGGGTACATGTCGGGCATTTCCGCGGTTTCGCCGCCGATCAGCGCGCAGCCGGCCAGTTCGCAGCCGTGCGCGATGCCGCCGACCACACTGGCGGCGGTGTCCACGTCCAGCTTGCCGGTGGCGAAATAATCCAGGAAAAACAGCGGCTCGGCCCCCTGCACCAGCACGTCGTTGACGCACATGCCAACCAGATCGATACCGATGGTGTCGTGGCGGCCCAACTGCTGGGCCAGCTTGAGCTTGGTGCCGACACCGTCGGTGCCGGACACGAGCACCGGCTCGCGGTATTTGCCGGACATGTCGAACAGGGCGCCGAAACCGCCCAGTCCGCCCATCACCTCGGGCCGGAAGGTGCGCTTGACGGCGGGTTTTATGCGTTCGACAAGGTGGTTGCCGGCGTCGATGTCGACTCCGGCGGCGCGATAGGTGAGGGCGTCGTTGTCTGGCGAGGACATGCGTCAATCCGGCGTGTGCTTGGAGCCTGGGCGATGCAACGCCCGCGGCAGGAGGGTTTGTCGAGCGCGGACGGATTTTCGCCGAATCGCGTGCCTATGGGTCGAGAATCGGTGGAATTAGGTCCTGGCTCAGCGGGTTTTGCGGCCCGGACGGCTTCCGTTGCCCGGGCTTCTTGACCGCCCATGATAGACGTTTGCGTGAAGATTGGGCAGACTCTGCCCTTGAAACGGCGCACGATGCGCGCCATCGTGCCGCTCTCGCTCCCGGTCCGGGCGTTTGCCGGGCGGGCGAAAGTAGTTGAGGTTGCTGATGATGGACAGGCCGATGCGTTTGCGAAACATGACGGGATGGCTGGTGCTGTTTGCGCTGGCATGGGCCGTGGCATGGCCGGTAGCGGCCCAGGACGCCACGTATCAGGCCACGGTGCCGGTGGCGGACACCTCGAGCGACGCGCGCGGCGATGCCTTTGCCGCAGCACTCGATCACGTGCTGACACGGGTGGCGGGGCATCCGCTGGACTACGCCAAGGTCAACGCCGACGCCGCCACTTTTGTCCAGCAATACCAGTACCAGCGGGCTCCCGCCGGCGCAGCCGAGCCGTTCCTGCTGACCGTCGATTTCGCGCCTTCCTCGATTCGGCATCTGATCGACAGCCTGAGCGTGGCAAGCGCCTCCGCGGTTCCGGGCGCCGCCGCGTCGTCACCGGGTCTGGCGGCGCCCTTGGAAAGCACGGTGTGGGTCTCGAACCTGCACTCGGCGCTGGATTTTGCCGGGGCGCTGGCCGCCCTGCGCTCCACTCCGGGGGTGGACGCCGCCGCGGTGCAGCGGGCGGACCACGACGGCATGCTGCTCAAAGTGCGCACTTCGATACCGCTGGAGCAGGTGCTGGCCAGCGTGGAGGGCGACGGTCGCCTCGTTGCCTCCGAAACCGACACCATGCACGCAGGTGCCACGGCGAGCCTGCGTTGGGTGAAGTGAACCGTCATGGCGCCGCTCGCGCCCGACTCCCGCACGCGTGCCTTGTCGCCATGGCGACACCTGCCCAATGTCATTTCGATGTTGCGGATCGCCCTGGTAGCGCCGGTGATCGTGGCCATCGAGGCGCGCAGTTTTCACCTGGCCTTGATTTTGGCGGTGGTGGCCGGCGTATCCGATGGTCTGGATGGCTGGCTGGCGCGGCATTTCCATTGGCGCAGCCGTCTTGGCAGCGTGCTCGATCCGGTGGCCGACAAGTTGTTGCTGGTGGCCTGCTTCGTGGTGCTGACCCACATGGGCAAGGTTCCCGTGGGGTTGACCGCGCTGGTGCTGGGCCGCGACCTCATCATTGCCGTGGGGGCATGGGCCTGGCATCGCGTCATCGGCCATTTCCGATCCAGTCCGAGCTGGATCTCCAAATGTTGCACCGCCATGCAGATTCTTTATGTGCTGGCGGTGCTGGTGGGCGAAGCCGGCTGGCTGCGGCTGCCCATGGCGCCCTGGATCTGGTTGGTGGCGGCGTTGACGCTGGCCAGCGGGCTGGACTACATCGTGCGGTGGGGCTGGATGGCCCACCGGGAACTGGCGCAACGTCGCCGGTCGAGGGGGCGGGATGAATCCTGAAATATCGCGACGCTGGCAGTGGCTGGCCATCATCATCGTTCTGGGCTTCGTGATCTGGCTGCTGTCGCCGGTGCTGACGCCATTCATGATCGGCGCCTTGCTGGCCTACATGGCCGATCCGCTGGCCGATCGCCTGGAACGCTGGGGGCTCGGGCGCACGCTGGCGGTCAGCATCGT
>DASSBH010000017.1:0-2954 GCA_035698945.1 Oleiagrimonas sp. | reverse complement strand
CATGGACCTCGAGGGCACCGATGTCTGCGACTGGCTCACACCCAGGGGCATCACCTGCGTCCTCTTGAAGTATCGCGTTCCGAGCAAGCCTTATGACTGGCACTGCGATTGCCGTCCGCACGATTTCGCGTTATCCGTGCCATCGTTGGAAGATGCCCAGCGGGCACTGAGGCTGGTGCGTTCGCACGCTGCGCAATGGCACATCGATCCCCACAAGGTCGGCGTGCTCGGGTTCTCGGCGGGCGGCTACCTGGTCGCGGAAGTCAGTACGAACTTCAAGCGCCGCTTGTATGCGCCGGTCGACGCGGCCGACAAGCAAAGCAGCCGTCCGGATTTTGCCGTGGCGGTTTATCCGGGGCATCTGGCGACCGATGACGACACATTGAATCCCAATGTTGCGGTCTCCCGCGAAACGCCGCCCACGTTCCTGGTGCAGGCAGAAGACGACTACGTGGATGGCGTGAACCAGTCGCTGGTCTATTACACCGCGCTGGCGAAAGCCGGTGTGCCCGCGGAGATGCACCTGTACGCGCACGGCAGCCACGCGTTTGGCTTGCGGCGGACCCAGCTTCCGATTACCGGTTGGCCTCGGCTGGTCGAGGCATGGCTGCGGACGATCGGCGTTATTCGGGACTGACCCGGTTCTTCACACTACAGCGTCAGAATTGTCCCTGACGCCTTCCGCGTCCAGTGGCGAACCATGGCGCGTTGCGGTAGGTGTCGGCCACCAGCCAGACGCCAGCGGCAATCAGGAACGAGATGATGAAAGCCGTGGTAGCCGTCCGACCCGTGTATAGATCGGGTCCCCAATAGGCGACGGCGATGAGCGCCAGCATGGCCGCTTCAATCGTTGCAGCGAGACGCGGCCAGACCCCGAACAGCAAGGCCAGGCAGGTCGCGATGCTCCCGACCCCGGTCAGGCAGGCCCAAGCCGCGGGGTAAGGCAACCACTGCAACCATGGCTGCATGACATTGTTGCCGGCGTTCAGCGCATCCACGATGACTTCCACGCCGATCATGGGAAGCGTGACAACCAACAGCCATCGTGCGGCGCGAATGCCGGTCGATCCGACAGCGAACTTCAGGTGCCGCGATTCCCAAGCCCCGGCATGGTTGGCAAACAGGCGCCAGGCCCCGGCCGTCACGATGCCGATCTCGCCCACGCTGCCCCATGAGCCCGTGTCCAGCGGCGACCGGACCACGGCCGGGACTTCCAGCAGCACGAGCCAGAGCACCAAGTACGCAAACAGCACGCGGCAAGTCGGCGTCAATGCGCGTCCAAGCAGAAGGCCGATACCTGTCGCCACTTCGATGATCGCGCAGGCATACGCAATCACGGTCCGTCCCGGCACGTGATCGAGCGGAACGTTCTGCCAGACGAGGGCAAAATCGCCATTGACGAGGCCCGTAATACCCAAGGCCACCATCGCGGCGGCAAACAACAACCGACTCGGCTGCAGCGTCGCATTCATGTCTTACCCTCTTGAGAACGAATAATGCAGTCAGGGACGATTTTAGCGACGTCGCAAAGCGCAAAGGGGACGGAGGGCATTAAGCCGCAAACGCCTGCCGCCGACGAGCGGCGATGGCCATCACGGAACGTTAATTCCCTCTGGACTACCCCTGATTTCTCGAACACCTCCGTGCGAGGATTGTCCTCGCTTTGTGGTGTCCGAGAAATCAGGGGTAGTCCACTCCGTCCCCTTATATGGCTTACGGAAAGTGCAGCCCGGGCGGCGCACTCCCCACGCGCGGCTGCCGGTATACTCGCCGCAGGCTTGAGGGGGCTTGTCGGTGGAAGAGTTTTTCGCACGGCTGAAAGAACACAAGACGGTGCAGTGGACACTCGGCTACGTGGCCGTGTCGTTCGCGCTGATTCCGGTACTGGACATCATTGCCTCACGCTTCGACTGGTCGCAGCGCAAAAGCGGCTACGCGCCAGAGCAACTGGCGAAGATCCAGTTCACGGTGACGCTGCCGGGAGCGGCGACGCAACAGCCATGAGTACCCGGCCCTCGTTCTTCGCCGAATTGAAACGTCGCAACGTGCTGCGCGCGGGCGTGCTGTATGCCGGCACGGTATGGGCGTTGGCGCAAGGCATCGCACAGCTGGGGCCATCATTCGATGCGCCAGACTGGATCACTCGCTGGTTCGTGATCGCCGGCATCATCGGCTTTCCGTTCTGGCTCGCGTTCGCGTGGTTCTACGAGTTCACACCGAACGGACTCAAGCGCGAGAGCGAGATCGACCCGGGCGATTCGATGGCGCACCGCACCGGTCGCAAGCTGGACCGCTGGATTATCGGCGTCCTGTGCATCGCGGTGGTGTTGCTGGTGACCAACCAGTTCGTGCTGCGTCATGACGCGACGGATGTGGCGGACCACCATGCGGCGGCCGAAGTCGCCGCCGCGCTGGCCAAGGTGCCGGCCAAATCCATCGCCGTGCTGCCACTGACCAACGAAAGCGCCGACAAGAATCAGCAATACTTTTCCGATGGCCTGTCGGAAGAGATGATTTCCGCGCTGGGACAGGTGCACGATCTCAAGGTGATCGGACGCAATTCCTCGTTCCAGTTCCGCGGCGACGCCCAGAACGACAGTGCGGGGATCGGTGCCAAGCTCGGCGTCGCGACCTTGCTCGAAGGCACCGTGCGCAAACAGGGTGACCAGGTGCGCATCGTGGCATCGCTGATCAGGGCCGCCGATGGCAGCCAGATCTGGTCGCAGACTTACGAGCGACAACTCAAGGACGTCTTCGCGATGCAGGGCGATATCGCCACCTCGGTGGCGAATGCGCTGAAGGCTGGCGTCTTCGGGCAATCCATCGAGGCAACCGACAAGCCGCCCAATGGCAACCTCGATGCTTACGACGCCATGCTGCAAGGGCGCTATTACGCCGAGCGCCGCACCCGCCCGGACTACTTCAAGGCGCAACAGTATTACCAGCGCGCCATC
>DASSBH010000016.1:0-2439 GCA_035698945.1 Oleiagrimonas sp. | reverse complement strand
TCACGATATAATGGGCGGCTGTTGTCATTGATTTGGCGTGCCGCGAGCCGCCTTGAGGAGTTCCCATGAGCAAGACCATCGCCGTGATTCGCGGGGACGGCATCGGCCCCGAAATCATGTCCGCCACGTTGCGCGTGCTGGACGCCCTCGATTGCGGTCTCGACTACGACTTCGTGGAAGCCGGAACGAGCGCGCTGGAAGCCCAGGGCGAACTGCTGCCGCAGGCGACGCTGGACGCCATCGCCAGGCACAAGGTGGCGCTGAAAAGCCCGCTGACCACGCCGATCGGCAAGGGTTTCAGCTCCATCAACGTGCAGTTGCGCCGGCATTTCGACCTGTACGCCAACGTGCGCCCGGCGGTGACCTTTCCCGGCACGCGCTCGCGCTACGACAACATTGACATCATCACCGTGCGCGAAAACACCGAAGGCGCGTACCTGGCCGAGGGCCAGACCATTTCCGAGGATGGCGAAGTCGCACAGTCGATGGTGCGCAACACCCGCAAGGGCGCCACCCGCATCGTGCGTTACGCCTTCGAGATGGCCGTGCAGAAGGGCCGCAAAAAGGTCACGGCGGTGCACAAGGCCAACATCATCAAGACCGCCTCGGGCCTGTTCCTGGATGTGGCGCGCGAGGTGTCCAAGGGCTACCCGCAGATCCAGTACAACGAGATGATCGTGGACAACACCTGCATGCAGCTGGTGATGAACCCGGAGCAGTTCGACGTGATTGTCACCACCAACCTGTTCGGCGACATCCTGTCCGATCTGTGCGCCGGTCTGGTCGGTGGTTTGGGCTTGGCTCCGGGCGCGAACATCGGCGAGCACGCGGCCATTTTCGAAGCCGTGCACGGTTCGGCTCCCGACATTGCCGGCAAGGGCGTGGCCAACCCGTGCGCGCTGCTGCTGGCCGCGGCGGACATGCTCGATCACCTGGACATGGTCGAAAAGGGCACGAAGATCCGCACCGCCATCCGCGAGGTCATCACCGCCGGCGATCGCACCACGCCGGATCTGGGCGGCAAGGGCAGCACCGACGGTTTTGCCGACGCCATCATCGAGCGCGTCAAAGCCTGATCGACACGCCGATATCTGAACACGAAAAAGCCGCGGGATGTCGCGGCTTTTTCTTTTTGGGGTTCCGAGGTGGCGTCGGTGAATGTGGCGCAATACCATGGATATACGCAGTCCGAATGATTCTCGAACTGCAACGGGGGGCAGCATGCGTCGTCAGGGGATGGGCGTTGTCCGATAGTTTCGGCTTTTTGAGAAACCGACATGCTGGAATTGGGGTGGCGTTTCCTTCTGGCTGCCATGCTGTCGCTGCTGGTCAGCCGCGTGGCGCTTTGTCTTTGGCAGTACCCGCGCGTGCGCGCGGCTGGCGGCTTGTGGCCGGTATTGCGCGGCGGCCTGCGCATCGATGCCAGCTTTCTGGCCATGGTGGCCGGTTTTCCGCTGCTGCTGACGCCATGGCTCGGCGAATTCGCGATGATGCACACCATCACGCAGTGCTGGTTTGCCATCTGGTGGTGCGTCCTGATATTGCTGGAAATAGCGACGCCGCAATTCATCATCGAATACGACAGCCGCCCCAATCGTCTGTTCGTGGCGTATCTCGGCAGCCCGCGCGAGGTGGGCTGCATGCTGTGGCGCGGCTACAAGCTCTTGCTGATCGCGGGAGTGTCGATCTGGGTTTTGCTGAGCTGGGCCGGCGCGACCTGGATCTCGGTGCCTTTCGCGCCGCTCGATCTCGACATCTGGACATGCCTGGGGCTGACTCTCGGCCTGTTCGTGGCGCTGTTTCTTGTCGGGCGAGGCACGCTCGGCCATCGTCCCCTGAATGCGGCGCAGGTGGCGTTCTGCAGCGACGCCATGGTCAACATGCTGCCGCTCAATTCGACTTTCGTGGTGGCCAACGCCATTCGCGACATGCGCGACGACAAGCCGGCCTCTGTGGTCTACGGGCGCATGGACGAGGCGTGCATGCATGAGCTGGTGCGGCGCGGCATGCATCTCTCGGGGCCGCCGATGGATGCCGACATGCCGAGCCAGCATTGGGCGCCGGCCTCGGCGACCACAGCGCACCCCAAACACATCGTCGTCATTGTCGAGGAAAGCCTGGGAGCCCAGTTCGTGGGTTGCCTGGGCGGACGCAACCTCACGCCATGCCTCGACGAACTGGCCGGGCAAGGCTGGTTGCTGGCGCGCAACTATGCCACCGGCACGCGTTCGGTGCGCGGTCTGGAGGCGATCGTGTCGGGCTTCCTGCCCACACCCGCCGATGCCGTGGTGAAGCTGCCGCGCAGCCAGCGCGATTTTTTCACCCTGGCCGGGCTGCTGGGGCAGTTCGGCTATCACTCGCGCTTCATCTACGGGGGCGAGGCGCACTTCGACAACATGAAGGGCTTCTTCCTGGGCAACGGTTTCGACACCGTGATCG
>DASSBH010000015.1:0-19414 GCA_035698945.1 Oleiagrimonas sp. | reverse complement strand
AATTTCCTGATTTGAGGGAGCGGCTGGACCTGGGCGTTGCGGCAAGAGCAAAACCATCCCCATCCCAGCCTTCCCCTTGAAGGGGAAGGAGCCCCGATACCACACTCGCCTCAAGCAAAAGCCCTCCCCTTCAAGGGGAGGGTTGGGTGGGGATGGTTTTCAAGCTTGAGAAAACCCGACAACCGAAGCCAATCAGGAAAACTTTTGCGCGCGCTTGGCGGCGGGCAGTGCCCGCCCTACGTCAGGTTGTCGAAATCGCTTGCGGCGTGGCGTTCACGCAGGCCATCCCTGCTGCGGTTGACCAGCCGGCCACGGCGCACGCCCGGACGCTCGGCCATCTGCTTCTGCCAACGCAGCAAATGCGTGTACGAGCCGGCATCCAGAAACTCGGCGGCGTCATAAACCTGGTTGGTCACAAGGCCGCCGTACCAGGGCCAGATGGCCATGTCGGCAATGGAATATTCCGCACCGGCGATGAATTCGTTTTCCGCCAGTTGCTTGTCGAGAACATCCAGCTGACGCTTGACCTCGAGCGCGAAGCGGTCGATGGGGTAGCGGTGTTTTTCGCTGGCGTAGGAGTAAAAATGGCCAAACCCGCCGCCCAGGTAGGGAGCCGATCCCACCTGCCAGAACAGCCACGACAGGCAGGCCGTGCGCGCCGCCGGCGCTGTCGGCAAGAAAGCACCGAACTTTTCGGCCAGGTACAGCAGAATCGCGCCCGACTCGAATATCGGAAGCGCCGGTTCCACGCTGTGATCGACCAGGGCGGGAATCTTGGAATTGGGGTTGATCGCCACGAAGCCACTGCCGAACTGGTCGCCCTCGCCGATGTCGATCAGCCAGGCATCGTATTCCGCTGCGGTCACCCCGCGCTCCAGAAGTTCTTCCAGAAGAATGCTCACCTTCTGGCCATTCGGCGTGGCCAGGGAATACAGCTGCAGCGGATGCTTGCCCACCGGCAACTCGCGCTCGAAACGCGTGCCCGCGGTGGGTCGGTTGATGCTCGCAAACTGGTTGTCGTCTTTGGGTTCCCACTTCCAGATTCTGGGCGGAACGTACGAAGTACTCATGGATATCTCCCGATTGGAACGTCAAGAACCGGCGCAAGATGGTGGTTGCTGCCTGCGCCACGCAAAATCGCGGACGTCGAACAGCCGCTCGACCTGCATGTTCGACGTCGATATCTCAACAGTTTGAGCCGATCGGGCTTTCTTCAAGGGCAACGCGATCAAGGCCCGGCATGCAGAATGATTTGCGTGATTTCCGATGGCCGCCCCAGGCGCAGGGCCAGCCCGGCCCACAAGCCTGTGCCGTTGGAAACATACAAAGGCATGGCGCCGATCTGGTACAGACCCGACACGAAGCCGTTGTTGGCCCACCGGCTCAAAAGACTCGGGCCGAGGATCTGGCCGCCATGGGTGTGCCCCGCCAGTTCCAGCACCGCACCGGATCGCGCGATGCTGCGCGCCGTATCGGGACGATGGCTGAGCACCATGACCGGCACGCCTGACGGAATGCCCGCGAGCGCCTTCGGCAGATTCGGACCGGGCAGACCAAAACGATCGGCCGCGCGATCGGTCAGCCCCGCCACGGCCAATGTCGCGCCATCGTGACGGATCAGCACATGCGCGTTTTCCAGCACATCCAGGCCCAGATGCCGGAACATGGCCATCCAGCCGCGATAGTCGGAGTAGTACTCGTGGTTGCCGGGTATCACCAGCACGCCGTCGGGCGCATGCAGGTGACGCAACGGCCGCACATCCGCTGCGCGCGCGGCGGGCATGCCGTCCTGCAGATCGCCGGTGACGACGATCAGGTTCGGATGCAGGGCGTTGGTTTTGTCCACCACCGCCGCGACCCAGGATGCCGGCAACAATCGTGTCGCGTGGATATCGGACAGTTGCGCGATCCGGTAGCCGTCGAACGCCGCCGGCAAGCCCGCCACATGGATATCCACCGTCTTGACCGCCGGCACCTTCACCGCCTGCCAAACGCCCCACCCGGCCAGCAGGGCCACCAGCAAACCAAAAACGACCAGGCGTCTGCCGCCAGCCAGTACCGCGCGCCCCGCCGCGCGTCGGACGATGAATATCAGAACGCCAAGCACATCGCGAACGAGCAACAGCAACGCCAGCAACAGGACAGTGCCGAACGCCCAGGCCAGCACGATCAGCGCGTCTCGTGGCAGCACCTGGGACGGCACGCCGCCGAAAATCCAATGAATCACCAGCCGATACTCGGCGGCCAGCAGCAGACACAATGCCAGCACCCCTTTCGGCCATCGTCCGCCCGGCATCGGGTAAACGAAACGCCATGCGAGATAAAGCCAGATCACGCCGGTAAACAACGCCAACATCAGGCCCATACATTTGTTCCCATCGGGCTGGATGGCCCGGTTCGAAGGTGATATGTACAAGCCTATATGGGATGGCAAGTGCGCGGCGAGAATGATTTACGCGATGTCGTTTTGATGGGCCGTGCGCTTCGGCCACCTTGTCCCTTCTCCCCTCGGGAGAAGGTGGCGCGAAGCGCCGGATGAGGGTCCGGCACCATGAATAATGATGGTCGTGGCGACATGCCACGATCACGCGAAAGCGAACCCTCACCCGCCCCTTCGGGGCACCCTCTCCCGGCGGGAGAGGGCAAGCAGAAGCAGCGATTCACGGCAAGTCATGCGTATGAATGGACGTCCATGCGCTCAATGCACATGCATGGCCATCTTGCGCTCCCACGCCAGCGCCGTGCTGGCGATGAGATCCAGATCGTCGTGACGCGGTCGCCAACCGAGCGTGGCACGGATGCGGTCGGCCACCGCGACCAGCGACGGCGGATCGCCTGCGCGACGCGGGGCCTCGATGCACGGAACCGGCGCACCGCTCGCGCGTCCGACCGCTTCCAGAACATCACGCACCGAATAACCGTGGCCGTAGCCGCAGTTGAAAACGGTCGACGCGCCGCCATCGCGCAGATACTCCAGGGCATCGAGGTGCGCGCGCGCAAGATCCGTCACGTGGATGTAGTCGCGCACGCCGGTGCCATCCGGGGTCGGGTAGTCGGTACCAAAAACATACAATTGCTCGCGCTTGCCCAAGGCGGCTTCGCAGGCCACTTTCACCAGCAGCGTGGCGTGCTTGGTCGATTGGCCCAGACGCCCCGCCGGATCGCATCCGGCCACGTTGAAATAGCGCAATGCGACGTAATGCGGGCCGCCGGCGGCGGCCAGATCGCGCAGCATCCATTCGCTCATCAGCTTGGAGGTTCCGTAAGGATTGATCGGAACGGTCGCCGTGTCTTCGCTGGCCAGCCCGACATCCGGCATGCCGTAGACGGCGGCGCTCGAGGAAAACACGATGTTCCTGACGCCGACCCGGTTGCAACAAGCCAGCAGGTTGCGCGTGGCGCAGGTGTTGTTGCCGTAGTAGCGCAACGGATCGCTTACCGATTCCGGAACGATGGTATGTGCGGCGAAATGCATCACCGTGTCGATGTTGTACTCGCAAAGTATTTGCGTCACCAGCAGCTGATCGCCGACATTGCCGACAATCAGCTCCGCGCCCATCACCGCCTCGCGAAATCCGGTGCTCAGATTGTCCAGCACCACCACTCGCTCGCCGGCCTCGACGAGTTGCAGCACGACATGACTGCCGATGTAGCCGGCTCCGCCGGTGACCAGGATGGTGCCATGTTGCCGTGTCTCGGGTTGACTCATGATATGTCCTCGTAATGAATCCCCCTGACAAATCCTCGTTGCGTGATCAGTTCGTCGCGCCACTCCCGGCTGCGCCGTCCAGTTTCCGGTACAGCTTTTCCGCCGCCAGCCGTTCCGGAAATGCGGTGTCCGTTTTTCTGAGCGCGGCAAGCGTCGCGCGCGCGCCTTCGTTGTTGCCGCTTTGGGACTGGGCCATGGCCAGGTGATAGCGAATGGTCGGCGCATTCGGCGCCGCCTTTGCGGCTTTCCGCAGAACCGGCAAGGCTTGCTTGAGTTGGCCCGATTTCAGCAGCGCCCAACCGTAGGTGTCGCCGATGGCGGGCGAATCGGGCGACAGGCTGTAGGCGCGTTCGGCCAGCACCAGGCCCTTGGGATCGTGCTGCCCGACGTACAACCAGGCAAGGTTGTTGAGCGCGGCAAGATTGGAGGGATAAGCCTTCAGCACCCGCTCGTACTGGCGCGTCGCCAGCTCGTTGTGCGAACTGTTCATGTAGTACTGGGCCAGCAACATGCGCATGGCGCCATCGTCGGCATGCTTGTCCAGCCAGTCGCGCAAACCTTTCTCCGGCGTCTTGTCGCCGGCGGCCTTGAGCGCCAGGAAATGCTTGATCACCAGCGGACGGCTGGCATCCACTTTCAAACCCTTCTGATAGGCTTCGGCGGCCTTCTGGTAGGACTTGTTCGTCATGTACAAGTCGCCCTCCAGCATGACTCCCGCCGCCTTCGTGGTCGATCGATGTTGCAGCGATTGCACCAGCGCCATGGCGGCCGGGAAATTGTGATCGTGCAGTTTCAGCGCTGTCAGCAAGCGCACCGCCGACACGTCCGCCGGGTCGGTCTTGAACACTTTTTCAAGATTGGCCTCGGCCGATTTCGTGTCCTTGAGGACGATCTGGGCGCGCGCCAGATTGATGCGATAAAGCGTCTTGCCGGGCGCAAGCTTCACCGCTCGCATGAGCGGCTTGAGCGCCGCGTCGGCATGATGGGCGCTGAGCCTGGTTGCGCCGACGGTGTTGAGGATGGCCGGATCGTCCGGCACGGCCTTGGCCAGTTTTTCGGCAATGTCGACCGCCTGGTCGGGCTGGCCGCTTTGGCTGTAGAGCATGATCAGCCCGACATAGCTTTCGCTGGATTTCGGCGCGGCGTCGATGGCTTTCTTGAACCAGAAGATGGCCTGGGTGCGGTCGTGTTGCAGCGCGGCGAGTTTTCCGAGCGCCGTCAGCGCGTCACCGTTGTCCGGGTGCGTTTCAAGCACGGTCTTGAATTGTTTTTTAGCCTGCGCGTAATGATGTTCATGCACATCCAGACTGCCCAGATTGATCATCGCCGCAAGATTTCCGGCATCCAGCGTGTGCGCCTTTTCGTATTGGGTACGCGCCTTGTCGTATTGATGGTCGGCCACCAGCGCGGTGCCATACAGCAACTGGGCGTCACTGTCGCGGGGATTGGCGGCGGCATGGGCGGCCGCGGTCTTGACCGCGTCGTCGGCATGCTTGTCGTGGATGTAGGCCATGACCAGAAGCGTGACGCGCTGGGCCTCGGTGGATGCGTCGCCTTTGGGCATCGCCTTCAACAGGTCGATCGCCTTGTCGATATAGCCGTTCGTCAATGCCTTGCGGACATCGTCGAACCGACGGTCGTGCGCATGGTTCGCAACGCTTGTGACGTTGGTCATCGTCGGCACGGTGTCCGCAATGGCATCGCCACCTGCCGACTTCGGCATGTCATCGTGCTTGGCCACCGCCCGTTGCAACTGTGCCAGCAGCGCGGCGTCGGACATCTGCGCGGGCGCCACCGTTCGCAGCGTGTCCAGTGCCTGATCCGAACGACCTTCGCGATAATAGGTAAGGGCCAGCAACTTGCGGGCGGCGACATTGTCGCGATCCATGCCCAGCACGTTGCTCAGGTACATCTCGCTCTGGCCATCGTTGCCCATGGCGTAGTTGACCGCTCCCATCAGGAGCTGCGCCTGGACATTGTCCGGGCTGACCTTGAGCACCTTCTGCAGCTGCGCCACGGCATCGTCCAGGTGCCCCTGCCGATACAGCAACGCCGCATGCAGATAGTGCGGTTGCGGCTGCCGCGGCGACATTTTTTCCAGCGTCTGAATGTTGGCCAGTGCCTTGTCGTGCTCCATGCGACGCATCTGGACCGTGGCCAGTTTCAACCGCGTGGCGAAACGGTCTTGCGGCAGCCAGCCCTGCCCATGCATATCCAGCGCCTTCCGGTAGGACGATTCGGCATCCGCCAGAGCACCATTCCCGAAAGCCAGATCACCCTTGCCCGCCCATACTTCCGGGCTGTCGGGCGCGACGGCCAGAGCCTTCTGGACATGCTCCCGCACGGCATCCGGATCATCGGCGGATACTGCCACCCAGGCCAGCCCCATCAACGCGGAGGCATTGTCGGCATCCAGTTTCAATGCGCTCTCGTACGCCTTTTTGGCTTGCATGGGCTTGTTCAAGCCGCGCAACGCATCGCCTCGCAACACGGCCAGACGGGCCTTGATGTCGGGTGCAAACGACGCATCGGAAGGCAGGGTTTTCAGCAGCTTTTCGAACTGGCGCGTCGCACGCAGCGCCTGTCCCATCGGCACGGCCCAATGCTCGGCCGCGACGCCGTTCGCATGTGCCTTGTCGAAGTCGCTGATGGCGTCCTTCGGCTTGCCGAGCATCAGCGACGATTCGCCAAGCAGCAGCCAGGCATTGCCGTTTTTCTGATCGCGCTGCAGAACCTTCTTGGCTTCGATGGAAGCCGCGCGATACTTTCCTTCGGTCTGGTACCGGGTGCCCTCGCTCAGGCTGCCGTGTCCATTGACCAGCCCGCAGGCTGTCAGCACAAGGCCGGCGCAAACGACAACAAGCAAGTAACGCATCGTTCGGGAATGGAACATGATTTTGCACATAGATATTTCCTCCGAGGGCAAACGGTCGACTGGATGTCAGCCGGAGTTGCCCGGTTTCTTCAAGCCACGCTTGTTCATCAGGTCGTAAAGCGTCGGTCGGCTGATGCCGAGCAGCGTCGCAACGCGCGACAGGTTGCCGCCGGCTTTGGTCAATGCTCTTTGAATGGCATGCTTTTCGGCGTTGTCGCGTATGGCATGCAAACTCAAGGTGTCGGGGTCGCCGCCCGCGTCCAGATGCAATGCTTCCGGTCCGATCTGCTTGCTGTCGGCCATGATGACGGCGCTGTTGATGGCGTTTTCCAGCTCGCGCACATTGCCCCGCCACGGATGCGCCTGGATCACCTTGAGCGCCTTGGCGGTAAACCTGCACCCGGCGCGTCCATGGCGTTCGGCAGCACGATCAAGAAAGTGCCGTGCC
This sequence comes from Oleiagrimonas sp., assembly GCA_035698945.1. GTDB lineage: Bacteria > Pseudomonadota > Gammaproteobacteria > Xanthomonadales > Rhodanobacteraceae > Oleiagrimonas. Next base: position 12,382 of record DASSBH010000015.1, on the reverse strand, counting down.
AGCGCTGTCACATCGCTCGCCCGTTCGCGCAACGGCGGCAGGCGGATGGTCACTTCGCCGAGGCGGTAATAAAGATCCTCGCGGAACAAACTCTCCTCGATCCGCGCCCGGAGATCCTGATGCGTGGCGCCAATGATGCGCACATCCACCGGGATCGGTTCGCGTCCGCCGACACGCTCGATGACCCGCTCCTGGAAAAAGCGCAACAACTTGGCCTGCAGCGCGATGGGCATGTCGCCGATTTCGTCCAGCAGCAAGGTGCCGCCCGAGGCCAGCTCGATCTTGCCCTTGGTCTGCTTGTGGGCACCCGTGTAGGCGCCCTTCTCGTAGCCGAACAATTCCGCTTCCAGAAGATTGTCCGGAATGGCCGCGCAATTGATCGCCACGAACGGCCCGTCGCAACGCGGGCTGAGGCGATGCAACGCCCGCGCAAACAATTCCTTGCCGGTGCCGGTTTCGCCAAGCAGCAGCACCACGGCATCGGTGGCGCCGACTTTTTCCACCATGCGAAAGGCTTGAAGCATGGCCTGGCTGGTACCGATGATGCCTTCCAGCGCCGGTTGGGACTGGCTTCGCAGCTTGCGGTTTTCCGCCTCCAGTTCGTACACGCGGAAGGCGCGATCCACGATCATGTGCAGCACGTCCAGATCCAGCGGCTTGGAGCAGAAATCGTACGCGCCGCTGCCGATGGACTTGACCGCGTTGTCGCGGTCGCCGTTGCCGGTGACCACGATGATCTTGGTGTGGGGCGCCTGCTGCAGAATATCGGCAATGGTGGCGAAACCTTCGTCGGTGCCGGATGCGTCGGGCGGCAGGCCCAGATCCTGCAACACGACCGCCGGCTGATGCCGATCCAGTTTCTTGAGCGCGGATGTCCGGTCGCCGGCCACGACCACGTTGTAGTCGTCCAGACTCCAGCGCAACTGGCTCTGCAGTCCCGTGTCGTCTTCGACAACCAGCAGGCAACGCGAAGACTCACTCATGATGTCACCTTCAACTTTTCGATCGTGCAGTCATCAGCCACCGGCTCGGCCAGTGGCAGCATGATCGTGAACACCGTGCCCTGCCCCGGCGTGCTGTCCACGTAAAGCGCCCCGCCCAGAAGGCGCACATATTCGCGGGCCTGATAGGCGCCGATACCCATGCCCCGGCTTCCCTTGGTGGTGAAAAACGGCTTGAACAGACGGTGGCGGATGAACTCGTCGTCCATGCCGTTGCCATCGTCGGCAATGTCGATGGCGACCTGCCCGTCCGCCTGCTTCAGCCGCAACGTGACGTGGCCTCCGATGGTTGCCGCATCCTGTGCATTGCGAATCAGATGCACCAGCACGGTAGTCAACTGCTCGGCGTCCGCGCGCACCCACGATTCGCTCACGGGCAGCTGGCGGCCGGGCAAGGGCAAATGCGTGCGGCACTCGTCCAGCGCCCTGTCGATGACCGTCGACAGGCGCACCCGCCCCCGAACCGCCGGCTTCGATTCGCCGCGCAGTTGGTCAAGCAGCCGGGTGATGCGGTGCACCGAGTTGTCCACCGTCGCCAGCATGTCGTCCACGAACGCCGGGTTGCGCTTGTGCCGCGGAGCGTTCTGCAGCAGCAGCGACTGCTGCGCCGCGACGTTCTTCAAATCATGCATGAGAAAGGCGGTGAGCCTGTTGAAGCCTTCGAACTGGCGCGCCTCGGCCAGGTCGCGCGCATTGATCGCCTGCATCAGCGTGCCGGCAATCTGGCTGCCCGCGGTGCGCAGCAAGTCGATGTCTTCCCAGTCGACGGCACGGCGCGCACGCGCGTGCGCCAGCACCACCAGGCCGATCAGCCGATCCTCCAGCACCAACGGCACCAGCAGCCACGCGTGCGGCAATGCGCTCAATGCTGCCGGCGCGCGCAAACGCCGGTCGCGCAGCGGCGGCGTGCTGCCCAGATCGTAGATCCAGCGGCGTTCGCACATGAACTCGAAGACCGGCGCGGTGGCCGCAAGCTTCAGGTCGGTGGGTATCGGCATGTTCCAGTCGGCCTGCGGCACGAAGTTGTCCGACTCGTCGCGCGTGAGCAATGCGCCGGCGGGGCTGTCCATGATTTGCGCCACGGCGCGCACCGCGCGCAACGGCAGCTCGGTGTCGCTGTCGCTGGCCGCAAGCGTGGCCGTGAGGCGCAGCCACTGCTCACGGTAGTCGTGACGAAAACTGAAAAAATTCTTGTGCAGGAACGACTTCAAACGCGAGCGCGCCTGGCCCGAACTGGCGATCATCAGCACGAGCAGCAACGCCAGGCACACGAAGGCGATTTCCGCCACGCGTCCCCAGTTGCCGCCGTACATGCGTACGTAATAGCCGCCTGCCGCGATGGCGATGATGTAGCAGGCCACCACCACAAGGCTGGTGGAATAGAACACCATTTGCCGCGACACGCCCACGTCCAGCGACCATTTGCGGTTGCGCGCGGCCGCGACCAGCAGCAGCGGCGCGAGCAGCGCATTGACGAAACCGCGCGCCGCCCATGCGCTCGGATTGAACTGGTGATACAGGATCGCGTAGGAGTACATGAAGATGTCGTAAGCGAACATCCCGACCAGTGCGATCAGCAGAAACTTCAGCGCCCAGCGCCGCTCCGGGTCGGTGTTGCGCAGGATCTGCTCCAGCAGCACCACGCCGATCAGCGCCAGCAGCAGCACGCCCACCAGCAGCACGTCGACCCGAAACGGCATCTGCACTGCGGCCAATCCGCTCGCGGGCCAAAGACAATAAAGCGCAAGCAACACCCACAGCCCATGCGCCGCGGTGCGCAGACCACGCCATACCTTGGCCGCGCCGAACAGCGCGCTCACGAATACCAGCCAGGTGCCGTAGCGCAGCACCTCCGCCAGCAACAGCCAATGCGTCGCCAGCGTTTGCCGCCATTCCGCGTAGGCGACAAACGTGGCCCACAACAACGACACCGCCGTAGCCAGAATCAGCAAAGCGCCGATCCGCTGTCCCCGCCAGCCCACCGCCAGCAACACGGTTGCCACCAGGAACATCGCGGCTGCAGCCAGGTAGCTGCCGATGATGATGACATGCATGATCAGACAATCCCCGTCGTAATATTGTCAATTGTCATCGGGCACAACGTAGCCGGGGCTGAAGCCCGACCCGACAATGCTCATCGAGTTCATGCGCCGGAAGGCTATGGCAACGTTGCGTGACGATGGAAGCGACAGCAGGTGGCCTCCGAAACCGCCGGTCATCGGAGTTTCCCGTGGGGGGATGCAACGTATCTGTAATGCAGGAGCCAGCCCTGCTGGCGATGGTCCGACCTTGCGGCTGCGCCGGCCATCGCCAGCAGGGCTGGCTCCTGCAAAAAACGGTGGTTTTTCGAGGCAGGCCTACGCCGCCGAAGCCTCGATATCGGCATCGGCTTTGGCAGGCAACAGCCGGCGACGGATGTCGGCCACCACGCGCTCGGCGGTGTGCCCGTCCCACAGGGCCGGCCGACGCCCGTGCGGCCAGTCGCCCGCGAGAATGGTGTCCACGGCTGAATCGAGTTCGGCAATGCTCACCAGCCGATTGCTGCCCTGGGTCAGCGTGATCGGACGCTCGGTGGTCGTGCGCAAGGTCAGGCAGGGAATGTCGAGGTAGGTGGTTTCTTCCTGGATGCCGCCCGAGTCGGTGACAACCAGGCGCGCGCCGCATGCCAGATTCATGAAATCCACATAACCCAGCGGCTCGGTGACGGTCAGGCCGGGAGCCTCGGACAGGCTTTCCCACAGGCCGAAGGCTTCGAGATTCTTGCGTGTGCGCGGATGCACGGGAAACACCAGCGGCAACCGGGCCGCCATGGCCTTCAGTTTCCCGACCAGCGCCGCGAGCGTCGCCTGCGTATCCACATTGGACGGGCGATGCAAGGTCGCCACCGCATAACCGCGCTCGTTCAACCCCAAACGTTCCCGCTCACCGCTGGCCCGAATGCGCTCGCGCATCAGTTCGTACGAATCGATCATGATGTTGCCGACGTGGGTGATCTTGTCCATCGGCACACCCTCGGCCACAAGGTTCTCGTCCGCATCCGGCGATGGCGTCCACAGGATGTCGGCCAGCGTGTCCGTCACCAGGCGGTTGAGCTCCTCGGGCATGCGCCGGTCGCCACTGCGCAGCCCGGCCTCGAGATGCGCCACCGTGATCCAGCGCTTCGCGCCCACCAGCGCGCACGCCAGCGTCGAGTTGACATCGCCCACTACCACGATCAGATCCGGCCGGTCGTTCTCGCAGGCATTCTCGTAAGCCATCATCACGCCGGCCGTCTGCACGGCATGGCTGCCGCTGCCGACACCCAGATGCAGATCGGGCCATGGCAAGTCGAGATCCCGAAAAAACGCATCGGACATGTTGGCATCGTAATGCTGGCCCGTATGAACCAGCCTGAGGCAACACCAAGACTGGTCGCGAAGCGCGTGAAACAAGGGCGCGACCTTCATGAAATTCGGCCGTGCCGCGGCAATCAGATCAATCCGTATTGGCTGCATATGCAACGTTTTCCTTTGTTCGGATACGTGAAACGGCAACTCCCGGTTTCGGAGCTGCCCGCCTGAAATCGATGACTGACACCAGCACCTGTCCCCAGAATCGTGCCGACGCCAGATCATGAACTTCGATCATCAGCAGATGCAAGCCGGTCGTGCCACGCACGTCCGGTTTTCGTACTTGAATTTGCCCATGACGTCATTTCCATTTTTCTGAACTTCGCCATGGGCATAAGCAAGTCCAATGCCAAAATTACAAGCGCTTGATAACCATGATGATTTGATAATACGCCTTGTGTTTCGCATTTGAAAATGTAAAGAAATCCGACAATGGAAAGGCATGGCGCCGTGAACGGGACACAAAATAAAAATTCCCATGCAATGGAGGTTCATGAACGCGGGTATAGGGTTCCTCGCACATTTGCCAAGGAATCAGATACGCAGGTATGTGCAAGCCATCCTCAACGCCTCATCAAACGCATCGATTCAATCCGGCCCTGACAAAAACCCTCTGTCGCTGTGCGACATGTCTTTTGCTGCTCACGGCCATGACCGCACAGGCGGCAACCGTGGTAACCAACCGGGTGGTCAGCCAGGCCCGCAAAGGGCAAACCCACGTGCCCGTCACCTTCGGCCAGGTCTTCAAGGCTGGCGACGTGCCTCATGGCGCAACCTTGACCGCCACCCTCGATGGTCGGCCCGTGACGTTGCAGGTGGATGCCAAGGCCACCTATCCGGATGGAAGTCTCAAGCATGCGGTGCTGACCGTGATGGTTCCATCACTGGCGGACGACGCCGATCTGCCGCTGAAGCTTTCCACGCGCGCCGGACCCGCCACGCCGCAACGAAACCAACCAGTCACCTTGTCGCAACTGCTGACCACCGGTTACGACGCCAAGGCGTCCTTCAAGTTCGCTTCGGCCAATTACACCGTGGACGCGCGCAAACTTTTGCAAAAAGCCGCCGATACGCATGCCTGCAAAGCCTGGAATCGGCAGTGCAATGTGTGGTTGTCCGGCCCGCTGGCCAGTGCGTGGGTCGTCCATGGCGACCTGAAAGCCGTGAACGGCGATGCCGCGCCGGACTTGCGCGTGTATTTTGTGGTGCGCGCCTACGCCGGCTCCAGGCCCGGCACGATCGGACCGGTGCGCACCGACATCATCGTGGAAAACTCGGACGCCTTCGCACCGCAGACGCAACCGCAATACAGCGCCAGCCTGAGCTCGGGGAGCGCCGGCTACGCCAGCCCGAAGCTCACGCAATACGCGTACACCCGCTGGCATCATGTGCTCTGGTGGAACCAGAACCAGCCGCAGGCATATCTGCGTCAGGACACCGGCTACATCCAGGCCAGCAAGGCGGTGTCGCGTTACATGAAGCTCGAGCCCGACGAGAAATTCCTGAGCGAAGTACGCCAGTCCTGCCCGCCGCTCGAACACTGCGACCAGACCCAGACCATGCAGAACACCGGCGCGCAGCCGGCCATCGGACCGTTGCCGCGCTGGACCAGCGTGTACATCGTCGACCCCGACGTGCGCGCATACCGCTGGATGCTGGCCAACACGGACGCGCTGGGCGCCTACAGCATCCATTACCGCGACATGCAAACCGGTTGGCCGGTCAGCATTCGCAAGCACCCCTATGCCACCATCATCAATACGGTATCCGCCACCCGCCTGGCAGGCCAGAGCGGCAAGAAGGCGGCGAAGTACAAGGCCGACCTGCTGCAAAAGTGCACCAACAACGCGGTCGTCAAGGGCTGCGATCATCCCTGGTACAACACCGAAAATCCGAACCACTGGGACAACGCGCACCAACCGGCGGAATCCTACGTTCCCTACATGGTGACGGGCGATTACTACTACCTGTCGGAGCTGGCGTTCGGCGCATCGCACAACAACATCTGGCCGAACGAGCGCTACCGCCACTACTCCAAGGGACTGATCGGCCCCAGCCATGGACAGGTGCGCGGCAAGGCATGGGTGCTGCGCGAAATGGCGGACGCCGCCTGGCTGCTTCCCGACGATTACCCGCTCAAGGCCGAGTTCAATGCCAACGTCGTCGATTCGCTCAAGTACTGGAACAAGAAATACACGCACAACCCGAAAGCCAATCCGCTGGCGCTGATGGACGGCGGCGCGATCTACGACCTCAACGGCGGCAAGCGCAACGGCATCGCGCCGTGGCAACACAACTTTCTGACATGGTCGGCAGGTCATGCCGCGGAGCTGGGCTTTGCCGGTGCGGCGGCGTTCCGGGACTGGCTGGCACGGTTTGAAATCGGCCTGATGACCGATTGGCAGAATGATCCGAAACATGGCTACTGCTGGCTGGAAGCGTCGGCCTACAACATCCAGGTCAAGGACGCATCCGGGCACTGGTTGCCGTCGTACACCGCCGTTTACGCGGCAACGGTTCCGACGCTGGTGGGCCTTGCCTGCAATTCGCCCAACATGGTTGCCGCCCTGGAAAAACTGACAAAAAAACCGTGGCAAATCGGGAGAATGGCCGGTTACCCCGACTCGGCCACCGGATTTCCGGCCAATTTCCAGATCGGCCTTGCCGCGGCGGCCGACAGTGGCCTGCCAAAGGCCAGGGAGGCATGGCGGATTTTCCAGTCGCGCAGCGTCAAACCCCAGCCGCCGCACGCCTACAGGAATTTTCCGAACTTTGCGGTACTGCCGCGTACCGTGTCGCAATGATGGCCGGCGCCATGCGGAGCTCTCGGCAGACCGTCTACCGGCTGCCGAGGAAGAAACCCAGCACGATCAGCCCGACGCCGACGAGCCAGCCGGAAAACATGGCGGCGAGGAATCGGCCGAACCCGATGTTCTTCAGTCGCCAGACCAGGTCGCCCAGCAGCCACCACAGCACCGTGAAAACGGTTACCGAAAATATGCCCCAGCCCAGGTGATCGTATGCCCACAGAAAGCCGTTCATGGCGTCTGCGATATTTGGGCGACAGGTGTTTGTCCTGCCCAGACGCGCTCGCCCTTGCGCACCAGCAACCCGGCTGCGGCCGGGAGTTCGAGCACCACGGTGCTGCCGAGGAGAATCCTGCCGATCCTCTGGCCGCGCTCTATCTGGTCGCCCTCACGCACCCAGGTCTCGATCCGGCGCGCCGTGATGCTGGTAATCAGGCGCACGGCAACTTGCCCTGCTTCGGTCGCAACGACCAGACGCTTCTGCACCGGACAGGCCTTTTCCCTGAGAAAGGCGAACTCGCGCCCCTCGCCATCCATGAAGTCGTCGCCCCTGGACTCCACGCTCACCACCTTGCCGGACAATGGACAACGTTGCACATGCATGTCCCAGAAGCTCAGCGCGATCACCAGATAGCGGATGCCGGCGCGCTCTTCCGTGCCGGTCACCAGGCCATCCGCCGGCGCCAGCAGGCTGGTTCCCGGCGGAGGCACACGCTCCGGATCGCGACAAAAATAGCGCACGAAGGCGCGCTCGAACCGACCCCGTTTCAACCAGCCGCGGATTTGCGCCTCCGGCCAACGCTTGCGGGGCGGCAACCAGCGCCGCAACAGCGGCGAGGGGTAAGGAAACCAGAAAAGCCACAAGCCCACTGCGACCATCAGCGCAAGCAGAACCAGTGCTTGTACAACCAGAATTCCCATGGACGGCACTCGCGGTCAAAGACATGTCAATTACGCACGTATTTGCGATTTTCCACCCATCATGACACTGCAACTTGTGCTCAGCCTGAATGTCGGGTTGATTTGCTTGTCCGCACGTTCGCCGTCGAAATCGACGATTCGTTTCGCTGCCGCCGTTCCGTCGCCCCGGCCCTTCGGCTGGCTCAGGGCAGACCGCGCTTCGCGCGAGTTGCCTGGCTTTGTGGCGTTTCCAGCAAGGATCAACTCGAAATCTTCTGTCTGCTTGTTCTCGCCGCACCGTCATCCCGACCCTTCGACAGGCTCAGGGCAGACCGCGCTTCGCGCGAGCCGGGATCCATTGCGTCCGGAGAAAAAGGCCTGCGATTTCAGCACTTTGGCAAGTCTGGAAAATGGATCCCGGCCTTCGCCGGGATGACGTCGAGATGGAACAACGGGATTTGCGGCGCGGTGATACCGGCTCGGCTCGTGAGCCGCGCGGGATTTGGACGCTGCCCATGAACAGCCAGGCCTTCTCACGCAAATCCCCGGATCAGCATCACGCGAATCTGCGCAACAGCGTCCTGCATTCGCTGAAATGGCTGACCGGCGCACGCTTCGTCGGCCAGTTCATTGCATGGATGATCACGCTTGTGGTGATCCGCATTCTGCGGCCATCCGATTATGGTTTGATGGCCATCGCGGGCATGATGATCGGCTTTGCCGCCCTGTTCCGCGAGATGGGCCTGTATGCGGCCATGGTGCAGAAACAGGACATCACGTCCCGCCAGGTCGAGCAGGCGTTCGGGTTTCTCATCATCGTCAACACCGCGATGTACGTGGCGGTGTTCTTCGCCGCGCCGCTGCTTGCCGTCTACTTCGGCGATTCGCGCCTGACCAACATGATCCGCGTTCTCGGTGTCCAGTTTCCCCTTGCATCCATCGGTGTGGTGCAGGACGCCATGCTCAGCCGACGCATGCATTTCAAGCGCAAGTCGATCGTGAATCTCGCGGTGACCCTGGGCAATGGCTTCACGACACTGGCGCTGGCGTTGTCCGGCGCGGGCGTGTGGGCACTGGTTGGCGGCAGCCTTGCGGGATCCATCATACGTCCCGTCGGATTGATGATGGCCGCGCGCTATCCGTGCCGACCGCGGCTGCCGCGTGCGGAAGTGGCCGACATGATCCGTTTCGGCGGTTTCGTCACGACCAGCCGGTTGCTCTGGTATGTGTATTCGCAGGCCGATGTTTTCATTATCGGCAAGATGCTCGGCAAGGCCAGCCTGGGGTTTTATTCGATCGCCATGGAACTGGCCACGCTGCCCATGCGCAAGGTCAGCGAATTGCTGAGCCAAGTGGGTCTGGCGGCCTATTCTTCCGTACAGGATGACATGGCGGTCATGCGATCCCATTACCGCAAGGCGGTTCGCGTCATCAGCGTACTGTCGTTTCCCATTTTCTGGGGCATTTCCAGCATTTCGCCGGATCTTGTACTCGTCGTTCTGGGACAGCGTTGGGAAAAGGCCATCATCCCGCTGCAGCTGTTGAGCCTGGTCATGCCGGTCCGCATGATTTCGCACAGCGGAACCGGCGCCATGACGGCGATAGGCAAGCCGCACATCGGCACGATCAATGTGCTTGTCTGCATGATTGTCATGGTGCCTTCGTTTTACTTCGGCACGCATTACGGCGGGTTGCTGGGAGCCACCATGGTATGGCTGGTGGCGTACCCCATGGTGCGCTTCGTCCAGTTGTTGATCGCGCTTCCGCAACTGGGACTGAGGCTGCGCGATTACCTGCAGCCGATGCTCGGTCCGGCATTGGGCGCGGCGGTGATGTATCTCGCCGTGATCGTCACGCGCGAAACGTTGACCGTCCACCTTGCGCATGGCGCGATCGGACTGGTCATTCTGATCGGCATCGGCGCGCTCGCCTACCTGTTGTTCATGTGGTTCGCGTTTCGGGCCGAGTGTCTGGAAATCATCCACCTGCTACGCAAATCGGAGTGATCAGGGCATGCCCCCGGACTCGAATCACGCACGCGCTGCGAACGCACCGTATTTCATGGCGACCCAACGTGGCGGCGCATGGGAAACGTGGGGACAAACCGAGGCGGAGTGCGGCCACCGGCTGCCCTCGACCCGCCATCGCGTCGACGACGGCATTTTCGCGCATTGGCATTGGGATGGCACGCGCCTTGTGGTCCACAACGACCGGTATGGATTCCACCCGCTTTTCTGGTTCCGCACGTCCGGCGGCGGAATAGCCATCTCCCCTTCGCTGCCCCGCCTGCTCGAACTGGGGGCGCCGGTGGAACTGGACAACGAGGCACTCGCGGTCTTCTTCAGGCTGGGATTCTTCATCGGCGACGACACGCCATTCTCGGCCATCAAGGCCGTGCCGCCCGACGCCGTATTCGCATGGGAAAACGGCAAGCTCGAATGTCGCGGCAGATACCCGCCGACACCTGCCGCAACGCAAGCTTCGCGCGACGACGCCATCGACACCTATCTCGCCTTGTTTGCACAGGCCATGGAAAAACGGACAGCCGTGTCCGAAAACTTTGCCGTCCCCGTCAGCGGCGGCCGCGATTGCCGGCACATCCTGCTGGAATTGCATCGAACCGGGCATCAGCCTGCACTTTGCGTCGCGGCAAGGGACAACCCGCCGGATCCGAACCAGGATCCGGAAATCGCACGGCTGCTGTGCCATGAGCTTGGCTTCAGGCATGTCGTCATCGATCAGCAGTTGTCGCTGCTGGCAGCGCAATTGCGCAAGAACCGCGAGACGGGATTTTGTGCCAGCGCACATGACTGGTATCTCGCGCTGGCCGATTTCCTGAGCGCGCGCTTTGACGGCGTCTATGACGGCATCGCGGGCGACGTGTGGTCGCAGAGCGCCTTTCTCGACCAGCACATCAAGACGGCCTTTGAGGGACGCGACGCAAAAACCGTGGCCATTGCCCTGCTGCAAAAACACGCCGCCTCGTATGCGGGCCTGCGCCGGGTGTTGAGCGGCAGGCTCAACAAGGCCACCCCTCCGGAAATCGCCATCCATCGAATTGCGCGGGAAGTGGAAAAACATGCCGACATGCCCAACCCCATCGCTTCATTTTTCTTCTGGAACCGCACACGCCGGATGATCGCGCTTGCGCCCTACGGCCTGCTGACAGGCATACGCCGCGTATTTGCGCCGTATCTGGATCATGACCTGTTCGATTTCATGACCACGCTTCCGATCGGCATGTTGATGGACCGCACTTTCCATACCGACGCGATAGCGCGCGCCTATCCCGATTTTGCACATATCCCCTACGCGAACCACAAGGCGGCGGCGCCCACCGACGACACACATATAAAAGCGCGTTTTCTGGTCGAGGCCGCCCGCCGATTCCTGTTGCGACGACCCTCGCCGCTTTTGAACAACGTCATTCCTCGAACCAAATTGCTGGCCGGTGTGATGACGCACGGCCATGTCCAGCCCGGCATTTCGCCTCTGGTCATCTACCTGGATCAGATTGACTCCATGATAAGAAACCTGCGCAAGCAAACCAGCCGCTGGGAGGATCTGGCCGATGACGTTCAAGATCGCGATTCAACCCGATGAAGTCGTGCACCACAACGGCGAGTATCAGTCGTTTTCCAGACGCTGGAGCGAGCTGGCGCATCGCCACCATATCGACGTGGTTCCCGTGGACGTGTTTTCGCCCGACATCATTTCCCGGATCGCCGCATGCGATGCATTCATGTGGCGCTGCGATCCGTCCGCGCACCCGCGTCTGTACGCAAAGCGGCTGCTGTACGCCATCGAGGCCGGCATGGACATGCCGGTATTTCCCTCGCTCAAAAGCTCATGGCATTTCGAGGACAAGATCGGCCAATATTATTTTCTGGTGGCGGCCGGCGTGCCGACGCCTGCCACGCACATTCTGTGGACACGTGCGCAGGCGGAGCAGTTTTGCCGCAACGCCGCGTATCCCTTTGTGCTGAAGCTGGCCATCGGCTACCAGTCGAACAATGTGCGGCTCGTGCGCAACCGCAAGGACGCGCTGTTTTATGTCGACCAGATGTTCGGCGGCGGCCTCGTGTCGCTGGGGTACCGCCCCGCTCGGCGGCCGCGGATCATGCTGCGCCGATTGCGTGCCGCCGCCGAGGTGGTCGAAGGCCGTCATCCCAACGGCCCCACCGTCGATGCGGAATTGCAGCATGGCTACTTCTTTGCCCAGCAGTTTCTTCCCGACAACGCGTACGACGTGCGCGTCACCATCATCGGCAACCGTGCCTTCGCC
>DASSBH010000014.1:0-17124 GCA_035698945.1 Oleiagrimonas sp. | reverse complement strand
GGGCTGGCTGGGCGAGCCGGTCAACGTGTTCGTGGTGGTGGCGCTGATCCTGATCCTGGGCCTGGGCCGCGACTACGCCGTGTTCCTGCGCGAGGTCGGCGCGCGCGAACGCTCGCCGGCGCTGGCGGTGACGCTGTCGGCCACGACCACGCTGTTGTCCTTCGGCCTGCTGTCGCTGAGCCGCATCCCGGCATTGCACGCTTTCGGCCTGGCGACCCTGATCGGCATCTTCGCCAGTTATCTGCTGGCGCCGCTGTCGCTGCCGGCCACGCGCGCGGACGAGGAAACATCATGAAAGCACGTCTCCTTGCTGGTTTGCTGCTGTGCCTGGCCTGCGCCGGCTGCGCCAGCCTGCCGCCACTGCCGCCCACCTGCGTGAAGATCGGCCCGGCCGGCGCGATCTGCCCGTTGCCACCATCGGCCCTGCCGAAGGTCGAGGCGAGCCATCTGGTCACGGTCACGCATCAGGGCCAGTCGCATACCTTTCTCGGCCGCCTCGGCATCGACGACAAGGTCTTGCGTCTGGCCGGCGCCAGCCTGTTCGGCACGCATCTTTTCACCATCACCTGGGACGGCCAAACGGTGACAAGTCAGCCGCCCGAACCGAACATGCACCCGAAGCTGATGGTGGCGATGCTGGAAGTGGCCCTGGCCGATCCGGCGGTGCTGCGCCCGCGGCTCCACGGCATGAAGCTCACGCTGGAACGCAAGAACGGCGTCGAAACCCGCGAGCTTGTCGAACACGGGCATCTGGTCGCGCACATTGAACGACGCGGCGCGACGTTGGCGACCGCACGGCTTTCCATCCGCATTCCGCCAGCCGATCTGACCTTGCAATTGAAGCCGCTGACGGAGGGCACGCACTGATGACTTTTCCGAGCCCCGCCGAACTGTTGCCGCATTCGGGTCGCGCCGTACTGATCGACGAGATCCTTGCCGATGACGACGACGGCATCGTGGCCGCCGCCGCCATCACGGCCACGCATCCATTCTTTGTTGCCGGTCGCGGTGTGCCGGTCTGGGTTGGCATCGAACTGATGGCGCAGGCCATCGCCGCGCATTCGGGGCTGGTGGGGCGGCGCGCGCAGCGCACTCCGCGACGCGGCATGCTGCTGGGCACGCGCCGTTACCAGGGCCACGCGCCATGGTTTGCCGAAGGCGCACGGCTCAGCATCCATGCAGCGGCCACTTTCGGCCAGGAAGGCGGCATGGCGGCCTGCGCCTGCCATATCGACAGCGACGGCGAGGTGCTTGCCGAAGCCACCATCATCATCATCGAGGAGAACGCGGCATGAGCGTATCCCGACGCGTGCTCGTCACCGGTGCCAGCGGTGGCATCGGCGGCGCCATCGCCCAGGCCTTGGCGGGGGACGGTTTCGACCTGGTGCTGCATTACCGCCGCAACGCCGCTGCCGCCGAGACGCTGGCCGACACCTTGCGCGCCAGCGGCGGCAAGGCCGCCACGCTGGGTTTCGACATCACCGACCGCGAAGGCGCACGGCAAGCGTTGGAAGCCGACATCGAAGCCCACGGCCCGTTCTGGGGCGCGGTGCTCAACGCCGGCATCAGCGCCGACAACGCGTTTCCGGCCCTCACCGGCGATGACTGGGACCGCGTCGTCGACACCGGTCTGGGCGGCTTCTACAACGTGCTGCATCCGCTCGTCATGCCACTGGTGCGCAAGCGCCAGGGTGGACGCATCGTCACCATCGCCTCGGTCGCCGGCCTCATCGGCAACCGCGGCCAGACCAACTACAGCGCCGCCAAGGCCGGCCTGATCGGCGCCACCAAGGCGCTGGCGGTGGAGCTGGCCAGCCGCCGCATCACCGTCAACTGCGTCGCGCCGGGGCTCATCGAGACGGGCATGATCGAAGGCGCGCCGGTCGAGGAAATACTCAAGCACGTGCCGCTCGGGCGCGCCGGCAAGCCCGAGGAAGTCGCCGCCCTGGTGGCCTTCCTGTTCAGCGATGCCGCCGCCTACATCACGCGTCAGGTGCTGTCGGTCAACGGCGGCCTGTGCTGAATGCGTAGGGCGGGCACTGCCCGCCGCCGGCCTGCGTGGAGCTTCCATGGCGGGCAGTGCCCGCCCTACGCGGTTTTCCGGAAATCCCATTCAATCGGGGCCGCCTTAGCCACTAAACTGTGCGCATGAGTGCACCGCGCAGATCTCCCCGTGTTTCCAGGCGTATCCCGGCGCCGCGCATTCCGGCCGATGCACGTGTCGGCGCGCGCCCGGAAGACAGCTCCACCCGCGCCGAGAAAGTGCTGGCCTGGCTGCTCAAGACGCTGCGCTTGCCGCCAAAAGCACGCGCCAAGGCCAATGATTATCTGGTGCTCACGCGCATGGATCGCCCGATCGGCGCGCTGCTGCTGCTGTGGGCTTGCTGGTGGGCACTGTGGCTGGCGGCGGGCGATTTCCCGCCGTGGTCGCTGCTGGTGATCTTCACCATCGGCGTGTTCGTGATGCGTTCGGCCGGCTGCGCCATCAACGACTTCGCCGATCGCAAGCTCGATCCCCAGGTCAAGCGCACCGCCGGACGCCCGATCGCCTCGGGCCGGGTCAAGCCGTGGGAGGCGCTGGCGGTGTTCGTCGTGCTGCTGCTGATCGCCTTCGGCCTGGTGCTGCTGACCAACCCGCTGACCGTCAAGCTGTCCTTCGCCGGCGCCGCGCTGGCGGCCATCTACCCTTTCACCAAACGCTACACGCACCTGCCGCAGGTGGTGCTGGGCGCGGCCTTCGGCTGGTCGATCCCGATGGCCTTCGCGGCGGTGACCAACCACGTGCCGCCGCTCGGCTGGCTGCTGTTTCTCGGCAACGTGCTGTGGTCGACCATCTACGACACCGAATACGCCATGGTCGACCGCGAAGACGACCTCAAGGTCGGCGCCAAATCCACCGCCATCCTGTTCGGCGAACTCGACCGCGTCATCATCGGCATGCTGATGGCGACCTTCGCCCTGACCATGGCCCTCGTCGGCCAACGCGCGCACCTGGGCTGGCCGTACTGGGCCGGTTTCGCGGTCGCCATGGCCCTGTTCGTCTACCAGCAATGGCTGATCCGCCACCGCCAACGCGGCCCCTGCCTGACCGCCTTCCGCAACAACAACTGGGTCGGCTTCGCCCTGTGGCTGGGCCTGCTGGTGGCACTGGCCATCCGTTGATCACCCACGCGCGCCGCGAACGCGAAAAACAACCAGCGGTCAGCTGCTGCCCCTACTCGTAGTGCGTCCACATGCGAAGGACTTTCACGACCCGCTCAGACTCAAGCACTTGATAGACAAGCCTGTGCTGAATGTTGATGCGGCGCGAGTAGGCTCCGGTCAAATCTCCAACCAATTTTTCATAGGACGGGGGATTTTGAAACGGATCGACAGCCAAAATGGCCAGAAGCTGCTGCGCCTTGTCCTTGAGGCCACTCGAAGCGAGCTTTTTTGCGTCTTTTTGCGCGTGCTTGGTGTAGACCACCCGCCAACTCACCAATCCAGCTCCGTGGAGCAGGCATCGACGGACTCGGACATGCCCGCCTTGATGGACTCGCGCATCCCCGGAACGGACAGCAGGTGCAACGTTTCTTGAATGGCCGCCCAGTCTCCCTCGGACACCAGCACGGCGTTCGTGCGCTTGCCCGAGATGAGGACAGGCTCATGGGATTCTGCGGCCTGGTCGATCAGCCGGTACAAGTTTGCGCGTGCGTCGCTGGCAGTGAGGATGGTCATGGCGTATCTCCTTGCTCATAACGTACGTCACAACGTACGTTTATGCAAGTGCATCTCTCCCAAACGGCAAACTGTCAGCCATGCCTGGCTGGATGGTTGCTGACAGACGGAAGCACAAACTGGAACCCTCGCTGCTGCAGCTTTGCAAGCAACGCATCGAGTGCTTTCGCCGTCGCCGGCCTGCTGTGCAACAGCAGGATGCGGCCGCCCAGGGACGTTTCATACAGGCTCATGCGAATGATTTCGCCGGGGGAGTTTGACGACGTATCCTCGCTGTTCGCATCCCAGAGCACGACATGCATCCCGGCCGCCTGTATGGCTTTGACTGTCGCCGGTGAAAGTTGTCCCCACGGCGGGCGGAACAGAGTAGGTCTACGACCGGTAACCGACGTGAGCTTGGCGCTGCAGTCGGCGATTTGCCGCTTCAATGCCTCCGGACCCAGCTTTGGCAGATGCCGATGGTTGTACGTGTGATTGCCCAGCATGTTGCCCGTTGCGAGGATCCGCCTGGGAACATGCCGGGTCGCGACAGTGATGTGTGCGCAAACTTCGAAGAAGACCGCGTGCGCATGGTGCCTGGCCAGGATGGCGAGAATTTTTGTGTCCACTCCGTCGCCGTACGGCCCATCGTCGAACGTGAGCATGATGTATCTGCGATGCGCCAACCAATCGCTCGCACGACGCCATGCCGGATAGTTCACCGGTGCGAGCAGACCATGATCGGTAAGCTTGAACTCCGGCGGCGGCAGATCACGTCCGGCCCAGACCAAGCCACCCGCACCGAGGGCCAAGACAGCAAGAACCACAAGCGGCACCCATACGTGCCAGCGCGACATGCGACGCTGTTTTTGCAATGACCTCCATATCGCGCTTGTCACAAATGCCCCTGTATGGCTATGGCTGGTCAATTGAAGTTGTACACCAAATTGGTCGTATAAAGCTGATCCGTACTTTTGATCCCGGGCCGGGTGTTGGAGTTGTAGCGCAGCTGGTAGCCCAGTTTCAGCGCCAGTTTCTTGGTCATGCTGACCGACAGGCCAAGGTCGTTCTGGTAGTACTTGTTCTTGGAGCCGGCTTCGACCAGCAGCGTGTTTTGCAGCTTGGTGTTGACGGTGAGTTGCCAGGTCCAGTTGACCAGGCCGCGCGCTACCACTTCGTGCTGCACCGGCGGTCGGACGGTCACGACTTGGCCATTGACGGTGGTGGTGGAATAGGCCGGCTGGTAGCGCTTGTAACCGGGGCCGATTTCGAACGACAGCTCGGTACTGGCGTTTTTCAGCATGATGTAGCCGTAGCCGACCGATACGGTGCCCTGCCAGAGGTTGGAGCCGAAGTCGTCGTGCTCGTAGCGCAGGGCGCTGACGATGTAGCTGCGCGGGTCGAACTTGTAGCCGACCGAGGCGCCGCCTTCGTAGCGGTTGGCGGTGGTGCTGAACTGGGTGATCGATTCACCGGTAGTCGGATCGATCACCGTGACGTCGCCCTTGGAGCGCATGCCGGTCAAATAGAAGCTGTTCTTCCAGATCTCGTTTTCCTGCTTGAGGTTGAGCTTGGCGTTCAGGTTTTCGGTGTGCGAGTTGCCGCGCGACATGGCGAAACCGAACTCGCCAGATCCAGACCAGCTGCTCTGGCTGGTGGCATCCTGGGCCATGGCGGCCATGGGCAGACACAGGGTCAAGGCGGCGGCGAGGGCGAACAGTCGGGATGAAGGTCTCATAGGCATTCGGTGTCGATGGGGACGATGTGATGGGAGCGTGGCAGGCAAGACCTGCATCACAGGATTGTCACAGTGTAGCGGGGGGTTGAACCGGGGCAAGCGGAAGGGCGTTCCGGCGAAGCGGTTGGCATTCATTCATGTAAAGGCGGGCGCGGGTGCCGTCTGCCTCTTGCAGGGGCGGCGGCGGCGTCTCATGCTGTGCCGACATTGACTGACGATGGGGCGGCCATGGACCGTTACGAGCGCATTCTCACCCTGCATCGCAAGTTGAAAAACGCCCGCTATCCGGTGCCGCTTGCGCAGCTGCTGGACGATTTGTCGTGTTCGCGCGCCACGCTGTACCGCGATATCGCTTTTCTGCGCGATGCCCTGGGAGCTCCAGTGGAAAGCGCCGGCGGCGACGAGGCGGCGTTCAGTTATGCCGATGAGGAGGGCGAACGCTTCGAGCTGCCCGGCCTGTGGCTGACCAGCGAGGAGTTGGCGGCGATTCTGGCGCTCAACGAATTGATCGGCCGATCCGATCCGGGCGTATTGACTGGTGCCCTGGCACCATTCAAGTCGCGCATCCAGCACCTGCTGGCCGACCGGGTCAGCGGCGAGTCGCCGCCGATCGAGCGTATCCGCGTCATTCCCTATGGCGCGCGCAAGCTCGACCAGCACACCTTCCGCATCGTCGCCGGCGCGGTGCTGGAGCGGCGACGCCTGACCTTCCACTACCGCGCCCGCACCACCGATGACGACAGCCGGCGCGATGTCTCGCCGCAGCGGCTGACGCATTACCGCGACAACTGGTATCTGGATGCCTGGGATCACCACCGCGATGCCCTGCGCAGCTTTGCCGTCGACCGCATCAGCGAGGCGCACGTCGGCAGCGAACGCGCGCGCGATATGGAAAACGATGAGCTCGACGCGGTGCTGGCATCCAGTTACGGCATCTTCGCCGGCAAGCCGCGCGCCTGGGCCACGGTGCGTTTTTCGTCGCACGCGGCGCGCTGGGTGGCCGACGAGCATTGGCATTCCGAGCAGCAGGGCAGTTGGCTCGCCGACGGGCGCTATGAGCTGCGCCTGCCGTATTCCAACTCCAGCGAGCTGCTGCGCGACGTCCTCAAATACGGCGCCGATGCCGAAGTGGTGGCGCCCACGGAATTGCGCGAAAAGATGAAAATCCAGCTGCAGCTGGCGCAGGGCATGTACCAAAGCAGGCCCTAGCCTGCGCCGACCTCCGATGCATCAAGGTGACTTTCCTTCATGAGTGAAACCCCGACCGAAACCCGTCGCCCGCGCGTGGCATTGTCCCTGGGCGCCGGCGGCGCCAAGGGCTTGGCCTACATTGGCGCGATCGAGGAAATCGAGGCTTGCGGTTACGAGATCGTGGCCATTGCCGGCAGTTCCATGGGTGCACTGATCGGCGGCATCTACGCGGCCGGCAAGCTGGACGTCTATCGCGATTGGGTGTCGGCGCTGGCCAAGCTGGACGTGCTCAGGCTGGTGGACTGGTCGTTGTCCGGTGGCGGCCTGATCAAGGGTGAGCGCATCATCGACGCGCTGCGCGAACTGATCGGCGACGAGCACATCGAGGATTTGCCCATCGCCTATACCGCCGTGGCAACGGACATCGACCGTCAGCGCGAAATCTGGCTCGACCGCGGCCCGCTGTTCGACGCCATCCGCGCCTCCATTGCCATTCCTTCGGTGTTCCGCCCGCACATGCGCAATGGCCGGCGGCTGGTGGATGGCGGCCTGCTCAATCCGGTGCCGGTGATGCCGCTGTTGAATACCGACAGCGATTACATCGTCGCCGTCAGCGTGGACGGTCCCGCCGAAAAGGCGCCGCTGCGGGTGGAACAGGCGGCGGACCCTGAGGATGCCACGCCGCCAGGCCATCGCCAACGCATTGCCGAATTCGTGGCGCGCCTGGTGCCGCACGGCGAGCCGAAAGTGCGCGAACCGGGTGCGCTGGAGCTGCTGAACCAGGCCATGGATCTGATGCAGGCCAACCTCGCCAGCTTGCGCCTGGCCGCCTATCAACCGGACCTGCTGATCGAGCTGCCGCGCAACATGGCCACCTCCTACCAGTTCTACCGCGCCCGCGAATTGATCGAGCGCGGGCGCAGCAAGGCGCGCGAGGCGCTGGATGGCTGGGAGCGATTGGAGCCGCGCCCGGAAACCACGCCCGACCATGCGTAGGGTGGGCTGTGGATGTGACAGCTTTTGGACGCGGATTGACGCCGATGAAAGCGGATAGAGCGCATTTGGTTCTGCACCTGTCGGCGTTGATCCGTGTCAAAAACCACGGCGGGCAGTGCCCGCCCTACGTATTCGGTTACGAATGCGATATTCGGACACGTATACAGAAAAGGGCATTTTGATCCGCGTTCATCGGCGTTGATCCGCGTCAAAAAATCCACGGCAGGCAACGCCGCGCCCACCGGTTCAGGACAACTGTTTTTCGAGGTAGGCCTTGAGCACCACGGCGTTGTTGTGCGCCTCGTCGCGGGCGCCGAACAGCAGTGTCAGTTTCTTGCTCTTGCGCGCCATGTCGAGCAGCGGTTTCCAGCCGTCCTCGTTGGCGTCCAGCTCGGCGCGGAAACGCTTGCGGAATTCGCTCCACTTGTCCGGATCGTGCCCGAACCACTTGCGCAGGTCGTCCGAGGGCGCGACATCCTTGCACCACTCGTCCAGCGCCGCCTTGTCCTTGCTCACGCCGCGCGGCCACAGGCGGTCGACCAGGACACGCTTGCCGTCGGATGCGGCGGGATCTTCATAAATGCGTTTGATGGCAATGCTCATGGTGTTTCTCCCGAAACGGACAGCACCAGCATACGCCACACATTTCCTTGACTCTTGATGTAGGAGCCTGCCTGCAGGCGATGGATTCATCCATTCGCGGGCAGGCTCGCTCCTGCAAAAAAGCCGGTTGCCATCCGGTGAAAGATGGCACCGTCAGCGGATTTCGTCGACGCCGGTGACCTTGGCGCGGCGCATCAGCCAGGCCACACCGCGCAGATCGTAGAGGCCGACCCACAGGCGGTCGAGCATGCCGTACTTGGAAGTGCCGCGTGTGCGCGGGCGGTGGCTCACCGGCACGCTCTGGCTGGCGAAGCCCGCGCGTTTGACCAGGGCCGGCAGGTAGCGGTGCATGTGGTCGAAATAAGGCAGGCGCAGGAATACTTCGCGCTCGACGAGTTTCAGCCCGCAACCGGTATCGGGCGTGGCGTCTTTCAGCATGCGCGAACGCACCGCGTTGGCGATTTTCGAGGAAATGCGCTTGTTGAAACTGTCGCGGCGCGTGGTGCGCCAGCCGGCAAACAGGCGTACATCGGCGCCGGCGGCATCGCGTGCGGCGAGCAATCTGGGGATGTCGGCCGGGTCGTTCTGGCCATCGCCATCCAGCGTGGCGACCCATGGCGCGCGCGCCGCGCGCATGCCGTTCCACACCGCTGTGCTCTGGCCGCTGCGGGTAACGTGATGCAGCACCCGCAACTCCGGATAACGGGCCTTTTCGCGTGTCAGCACGGCCAGGCTGTCGTCGTCGCTGTCGTCGTCGATGTAGATGATTTCGAAATCGACACGGCCACGCAGGGCGGCGGCGATTTCGGCCAGCAGGGGCGGGATGTTGTCGCGCTCGTTGAAAACCGGCACGACCACGGACAATTCTGGCATGAGAGATTCCCGGATCAATCAGGGCATTATCGCGCATGTGCGCGATGCGTTTCAGGTCTCGTGAATTTTCACTTGCCGGCGAAAGTCACGGCGTAGGTGCTGGTGCCGTCGCCGTGATCCTTGAGCAGACGCAAGGGCAACCCCAGCGATTTGGCCAGATCCAGCTTGCCCGAAGGCGCCGTCACGGTCACCGGGCCGGCGGTCTTGAGCGGCGCGAAATGCCATGAACGCGCGGGCACGTTCCGGCGCGTGAGGTGCGGACGCTTTTCCAGCCAGCGGATCAGGATGGCGCGGTTGCCATCGGGCGCGTTGAGCAGCGTGTGGTCGCCATCCAGACCGGGGAAATGTCCCCCTCCGGCGGCGCGGTAGTTGTTGGTGGCAACGATGAAGGTTTGTTCCGGCGTGACCGGCTTGCCCTGCCAGGTGAGGCTGACAATGCGCTGGCCGCGCGGCTGACTGACGTCGATGATGTAGGCAAGGCCGGGGCCCTGGATCTGGTCGAAATTGAAGCCGGGCATGCGCGTGTTGATGAGCGGCTGCGCGGCGCGCTGCTGCGGATCGATGCGGTTGAAACGATCGGCCGAGCGTTCCAGCCAGGCCTTGAGCGTGGCGCCGTCGATCTTCACCGCCGCCAGCAGGTTGGGGTAGTAATAAAGGTCGGCGGCGTTGCGGATGGTGATCGCGCCCGGCGCGACGTTGGTGTAGTCGTCGGGGCCGCCGTAGCCGGTGCGGAAAGCGGCGGCCGCCGACAGCACCGGCACGTTGGCAAGCGCGGGGCGGTTTTCGGCCACCCAATGCTTGACGTAGTCGCGCTGCGCCGTGTTGACCACGCTGAGCGCGCTCATGTTGCCGAGATCGGCAAAATACGTGCTCATGCGGAAGTCGGCATGGCCGATGGGTTTTTGCACGTAGACGACGGTGGTCTGGTGCAGATTCCCCATCAATGCGGCGATGTGCGCATCGGCCGGCACGCAGTCGTTCTTGCGCGGGCAGGTCGGTTCGACCTCGCTGCGTGCGGCTGCGGCATCGGACACCCAGCGACCGTCGCGGTAGTGCAGCCGGAGATGGATCATGCCGAGATCGCTGCCGAAGAAGCCGCCCATCACCGCCGGCACGCCGTGGACGTGGCCGGTGATATCGTCGACGGCCTTCATGTGCGCAAAGCGCGGACCGGGGAAATCGGTGTGCGAATGGCCCAGCAGCATGGCGTCGATGCCGGGCACCTTGGCCAGGTACCAACCGGCGTTTTCCATCTGCGGCGTGTACGGCGCGGTGTCGAGGCCACCATGCATCAGCGCGACGATGATGTCCGGATGTTGCGCCTCAAGCTGCGGCAGATATTTTTTGGCCGCCTCGACCACGCCCATCACGCGCACGCGACCTTCGAGATGACGCTTGTCCCACTGCATGATCGGCGGCGGCGCAAAACCGAGCACGCCGATGCGGATAGGCGCGCGAACGGTCTTGCCGTCGGGCGTGGTGGCCGTGATGGTGCGCTTGAGCACCAGCCAGGGGCGGATCAGCGGCTTGCCGGTTTCGAGGCTGACGACGTTGGACAGCACCAGCGGATAATGCGGCCCCGCGCAATGCCCGGCCTTGACGCCCTTGACCTGCATCGACTCACCGCTGACCTGCGCCAGGAACGGCAGCCCGTAATTGAACTCGTGATTGCCGAACGTGCCGGCGTCGTAGCCGATGTCGTCCATGGCCTTGTACACGCCCAGTTCCTTGCCGCACGGCAGCGGCTTGACCAGCGCCTGGTAATCGGCCGGCACCGTGCCCTGGATGGTGTCGCCGGCATCGAACAGCAGGGTGTTGGCGTAACGCTTGCGCGCGCGCTCGATCAGCGTGGCGGTGCGGGTCAGGCCGACGTGCGGATTGGGTTTGAGCTTGAAGTAGTCGTAACCCAGCACGTGCGCATGGATGTCGGTGGTTTCCAGCAGCGTCAGTTTGGCGGTGCTGCCGGCGGGAACGCCGGGCGGCGTGCCGGCGATGGCCAGGCTTGAAAAGAGAGCCGCGAGGCCAATGGCGTAACGGATGGAAACATGCATGTTGTCGTTGCTCGTTTGTCTTGCCGGATATGCCGTCGTCGCTGTGTGTAGGAGCCTGCCTGCAGGCGATGGCCTCAGCGCATGTTCAAGCCTTGAGGCCATCGCCTGCAGGTAGACTCCTACATCCGTGTGCGGGTGCGGATCAGGGGGAATGGGCCGGTTCGCTGGCGGTCATCTTCAGCACCGAATGGCGCAGTTCGCGCGACAGGATCACACGCGCATCCTCGACCACTTCGGCCAGCGTGGGGTTGAAGTCGAGCTTGCCATGCTCGTTGCCCCACACGACCTTGCGCTCGCGCAGTTTCTGGATGAAGCCGCGGAACAGCGCCTTGTCGAAAAATTCCGGCGCGCTCAGTTCGTGCAGCAGGCTGACGCGCTCGGCGGTGAGCGTGCAGGCCGCTTCCAGTTCGCCCGCGCCGAGCGCGCCCTGGCCGTGACTGACCAGGGTGGCGATGACGATGTAGTAGCGCTCGAACACCTGCATCAGGCTGCGCGCCACGATCTTGAGCTGGAAAGCGCCATCGTCCTGACCCGGCGCGCGCTCCAGCAGACGGCCGTTGCCGCGCGCATCGAGCAGGCCGCGCGCGATGAAAAAGTCCAGCGTGGCCGACAGCTCGGCGACAAACTCGTCCTCGTCCCAACGCAAAAACAGCTCGCCCTGGATGAACGGA
Source organism: Oleiagrimonas sp. (assembly GCA_035698945.1). Lineage (GTDB taxonomy): Bacteria > Pseudomonadota > Gammaproteobacteria > Xanthomonadales > Rhodanobacteraceae > Oleiagrimonas. Next base: position 5,305 of record DASSBH010000014.1, on the reverse strand, counting down.
TAGATCACGCGTCCCAGCCGCAGGATCGAGGCGCGCGACATGCGTCGGTTGTTGAGGAAGCAGCTGGCCACCCAGGCCGCGCAGGCCACCAGATGCAGCACGTTGTTGCGGAAATAGCTCAGCAACACGGCCTGTTCGCCCTCGGTGACCAGCACGTCGCCCTGTTTGTGGCGGATGCGCCGGATCCAGCCCATGGCCTCGCCGTGGGCGATGATGTCCGCCGGCGATTCGGCGGTCACGGTGACGCGCTCGGAGTACGGGCGCTCGGTCAGCAGCGCCTTGAGCAGTTCGAGCTGGGCCAGCAGATCCGCTTCGGCCACGGCGTGCTTGCGCGTGGACAGGATCACCAGCGCCAGCAGGTTGACCGCGTTGACGTCGGCGGTGGCGTTGATGTTGACCTGGATGCGCTCGGCCAGCGAGTCGATGGCATGACTCAGCCACTCCGGCTTGGTCTCCGGGTCGATGTCGGCCTGCTCGCGCCAGTCGCCGGCGCAATCGTCGAGCACCCGGTTGAGTTCGACCGGCTCGCCGAAGCTCAACGTGACGTGGCCGTAATGTTGCTTGAGCACCTTGCGTGCGCCACGCAGCAGCGCCAGCCACGATTCCTTTTCCTTGGCCTGGCCGGACAACTCGCCGATGTAGGACTTGCCCTCCATCAGCTTCTCGTAGCCGATATAGACCGGCTGGAACAGCACCGGCCGGCGCGGCGCACGCAAAAATGCGCGCACGGTCATCGACAACAGGCCGGCGCGCGGCTTGAGCAGACGCCCGGTGCGCGAACGCCCGCCTTCGATGAAATATTCCACCGGCACGCCGCGATCGATCAGCTGCGCCATGTATTCCTTGAAGATGGTGGAATACAGCGCGCTGCCGCGGAAACTGCGACGCATGAAGAACGCGCCGCCACGGCGCAGGAACGAACCGAGCACCGGCAGGTTGAGGTTGACCCCCGCGGCGATGTGCGGCACCACCACACCCGCCGACTGCAACTGGTAGCTCATGAGCAGGTAATCGGCATGGCTGCGGTGGCAGGGCACGTAGATCACTTCGTGGCCGGGCGCGGCGGCGCGGGCCTTGTCGAAGTGGTGCATGGAAATGCCGTCGTAGACCTTGTTCCAGAACCACGACAGTGCAAACGAGGCCGAACGCACCACGGTATGCGAATAGTCGGCGGCGATCTCGCGCATCATGGCTTCGGCGCGCCGGTGCGCCTTCTCGCGCGAGATGTTCTCCTTGGACGCCAGCGAGGCGATGGCCTCGCGCACCGGTGCGGCGCGCAACACACTGTCCACCACGTTGCGACGATGCGACAGATCCGGCCCGATCACCGCCGCGCGGATACGCCGGAAGTGCGTGCGCAGCACCCGCGCCACCTTGCGTGTGGTGCGCTCGATGCGTTCGCCGGCGGACTCCTCCAGCACTTCGCGCAGGCTCACCGGACGCGAAAAGTGCACCACCGTGCCACGCCCGTTGAGCAACAGCGCGAGCAAGCGACGGAAGCGACCGACCACCACCCAGTCTTCGGAAAACAGCACCCGGAACCAGCCCGATTCGCGGCCCGGCGCGCGGCCCACGTAGATGGCCACCGGCACCAGCTGCACGTCCTCGTCGGGCATCGCTTCCAGCCCTTCCAGAAGGCGCTTCAACTCCGCATGCATGGCGACGCGCCGGGTGCGCCCGAACACGCCGCCCGGACGCCGGGTGAGGGCGAACATGGCGTGCTGGTGATGGCCCGTGCCGGGCATGCCGGCAAACGGCGACGGCAGGCCTGCCTCGCGGCAGGCGCGTTCCAGGATCAGCGTGTCGGACAGGCCGCGACGCTCGACCACATAGCACACCGGCACGTCCGGATTGAGCAGCGTGGCCGGCTCGGCCGGATCGCGCTTGATGCGCACCCAGGGCCGCAGCAGGCGGCCGGTCAGGGCGCGCCACCAATGTGGACGCGCCTCCGGAATGGCCGGCGTCGAGGCCGCCGACGGAACATGCGAAGTAGACATGGTGCTCATTTTAACGAGGCGCCGCGCGCACTGCCTACCGGGAAGCGGTGCGCGTCGGCCCTGTCGTCATCCGTCAATGCGTCGTGGCGCCCGTCGCCGGGGCGGAGGCCGGCGCCGCCGGGGCGCTGGTCGCCGCTGCGACGCTGCCAGCCGCGGCCGCGCTGCCGGCATGGGCCAGCTTGGCCTGGCGCTTGTGCCAGCTCTCGATGACGTCCTTCAAGTACCAGCGCTTGTCCTTGCGCACCATCTCCAGGTTGCTGGTCATGGGCTTGCCGAGAATGGTGTAGTCCACCTCGACCTTGGCCGTGTCGCCTTTCTGCTCAAGCGTCTTGATCTTGGCCGAATCGAGGATGGTGTCCACCGACAGGCCGTACACCTCCAGCAACTGCTCGGCGCCCTTCCAGGCCGTGGCGTAACGCTGCATGGCCTGCTCGTAGGTCAGGCTGTAGGCCTGATCCAGCGATTTCAGGTCGAGCGCGCGTGCGCTGTCGACGACGATGCCGACGGCCTGCTTGGCCTTGACCGGATCGCCCCAGTCGGTGTTCTGCGCCCATGTGGCCAGCGCATCGAGCACGCCGCGTGCCTGGCTTTTCTGCTCGGCGGTCATGTTCTTGGCCTGGGTGATCTTGGTGCCGGCCATGATGCGGAAAATGCCCACCATCATCGGCAGGCGCTGTTTGCCCTTGGTTTCCCAGTTCTCAAGCGTCGGCTGCAGTTTCGCGAACAGTTTTTTCTTGGCGTCCGGCTCGGTGAATTCCTGCATCTGCTTCTTGAAGCGTGCGCGATCGGCGTCGGTGATCTCGGCGAGGGCCTTGTCGCGATCCTTGCCCCAGTCGGCGCGGAGCTGCTTGTAGGCGTCCGGCGGCATCGCGTGCTGGGCCAGCTGGTCGAGATTTACGTCCTTGAGATCCTGGATCAGGCTCTGCACCGCCGCCTGCGGAGTTTTGCTCGCCGTGGTCAATTGTTCCTGCTTGTCTTTGTGGCACGCGGCCAGCGCCAGGGCCGCCAGCAGCATGACCAGCAGACGTACGGAAAATTTGCGCATGTCGAAGGCTTCTTTGTAGGGAACCGAGAGCGTAGGTGCAGCGCGCATGCCGGACAAGCCCCGTGAGTCACGAAATCAGTCGCGTGCCCGGGAAAAAGAAAACCCCGCGATGGAACCCATCGCGGGGCAGTCCGAAACAATTCGGAAGGGAAATGACCGGTTCATGCACGGTTGAATGCTGAACCAGTGGCAACATGTTAGTTGCGCATTAAAGTTTATGCAACACTTTAATTTATGTCCAGCAACTTATTGATTACATGATGGATTGGCACATGGGACAGACGGTGCGGGCAGGACGGGCACCGCCCGCCATGGAAGTCGTTTCTGGCCGCATCCACCCTACGCGTCATTTCGAGTTTCGGCGCATGACAGCAAAGAACGACAGACACGGATCAAGATGGTTTTTCTGTATCCGCTTTTATCTGCGTTGATCCATGTCAAAAAAGCCGCTCAAGGCAAAGCCGTCGAGTTTGTGCTCCTCAATCGAGCGGGCTTTCGTACATGTGATAGCGGCACCGATGCATGCCGAGATCCTCGTAGGTCTGCTGCGCCCGCGTATTTTCCAGTTCCACATACAGACGCAGCCCGACGGCACCGGCATCCCGCGCACGCCGGGCTGTTTCGGCATACAGGGCGCGGAACACGCCCTGACGCCGCGCCTCAGGCGCCACGTACACGCTCTGGATCCACCAGAAATCCCCGTTGCGCCAGTCGCTCCACTCGTAGGTCACCAGCAGGCTGCCGACGACCGCACCGGCGCGCTCGGCGATCAGGTAGAAGCCGCGCCGATCGTTGGCGAAAATGCCGCGTACGCCTTTTTCCAGCAAGGCACGATCGAGCGCCTTGTCTTCGGTTTCGGCGGCCATGGCGGCATTCCATGCCACCAGGTGCGGGATGTCGGCGGAAGTGGCGGCGCGAATGGTGATGGCGTCAGTCATGATGGGTCGGCTTGCTGGAGTGTTTGCGTCTGGCGCGCGGGTGCGCGCCGTCGTAGACCTTGGCCAGATGCTGGAAATCCAGATGCGTGTAGATCTGCGTGGTGCCGATGTCGGCGTGGCCGAGCAGTTCCTGCACCGCGCGCAGGTCGCCGGAGGATTCCAGCATGTGGCTGGCGAAGCTGTGGCGCAGCAAGTGCGGGTGCACGTTGCGCGCGATACCCTGGCGCAGGGCCAGTTGCTTCATGCGCTTTTGCACCGCGCGCGTGCTGATGGCGCGGCCCTGGCGACCGGCGAACACCGGTGCGCCCGGATCGGTGGCGGCGACTTCGGCGGCCAGTTCGCGCAACGCCGTCACGGCATATCGGCCCACCGGCAACACGCGCGTCTTCGAGCCTTTGCCGAATACGCGCACCAGCCCTTCATCCAGCTCCAGGTCGCGCCAAGTCAAACCAACCAGTTCGGACAGGCGCAGGCCCGAGGAATAGAACAGTTCCAGCATGGCGCGGTCGCGCACGCCAAGCGCATCGGCATCGGTCGGTACTTCCACCAGCGCGGCGGCCTCGTCGGCATCGAGCACCTGCGGCAACTTGCGACGCATGCGCGGGCCGCGCACGCCGGCGGCCGGGTCGTGCTCGATGCGGCCTTCGGCGATCAGCCACGAAAACAGGCTGCGGCACGAGGACAGCAGGCGTTGCAGGCTGGACGGCGCCAGCCCGCCGCGATGCTGCGCGGCCACGAAACCGCGCAGTTGATCGGGCGTGAGGCGGGCAAAATCGTCGATGCTCCGCGTCTGCATCCAGTCGGTCAGTTTGGCCAGATCACGCCGGTACGCCGCCAGGGTATGCGGCGACGGCGCACGCTCGGCGGCCATGCGTTGCAACCAGACATCGACGGTTGCCGCTGGCATCATGGCTCATGCACCTTCCTGATGACGTTCGAGCGCGATGGTGACGGCTTCGCCGATCAACTGCAGAAAGGCGCCGCCCATGCCGGGGTGAAAGCGGTCGGCATCGCGGCTGCCGATGGCCATCAGGCCGGCATCGCCCAGGCGCACCAGTGCCGCCGATTCGACACTGTTCGCCTGCATGCCGAACAGGCGCGTGAGCATGGCCGGTGCCAGGCGTCCGACCTGCGGTTCGGTACGCGCAAAGAATTCGGCAAACTCGGGCAGCGCCGCCTTGCCCTCGGGTTCGATCTGCAACCAGTCGGCCCCGGTCACCCCGGCGACCGGGCGGAACAACAGCAGGCAGACCAGATCGATATCGAAATCCTCGGTCAGGCCGGCGGTCACGCTGCGCACCACCGCGGTCGCGTCCACGGCGCGC
>DASSBH010000013.1:0-20605 GCA_035698945.1 Oleiagrimonas sp. | reverse complement strand
AGGTGGCGATGCGCGCGTCATGCACGCGCACGCCGGTTTCCAGGAAAGCCTGCGCCGCCGAGGCCAGCAGGCCGGGACGATCGCTGCACACCAGCGCCACCTGGGTACGTCCCTGGTTGACGTCGTGCGTGAATTGCACGTGCGGCTGCATCTGGAAATGCCGCAACTGGCGCGACAGGCCGCGTCGCGCCGGTTGTGCGCGCGTGGAACGCTTGAGTGCGCGCAGCAGGCGTTGACGTAATACCTCGGCACGCTCCAGCGTGGCCGGCTCCTGGGTATCGGACTCCAGCAGCAGGAACGTGTCCAACGCCATGCCGGTGTGCGAGCTGAGTACGCGCGCCTCCACCACCGAGAAACGCTGGCGGTCGAGCGTGGCCGTGATGTCGGCAAACAGGCCGTCGCGGTCGGGGGTGTACACGAATACTTCCGTCGTGCCGCGCACGGAAAACGGATGCACTTCCACCAGCGGCAAGGCGCCGTCGGAGCGCAGGATCGCCGCCGTCTGCCAGGCAATCTGCTCGGGACGGTGGCGCAGAAAGCTGAGATCGGGAAAATCGCTCCACACCCGCGCCACCTGATCGGCATCGAAGCCATTCGCAGCCAGCAGGACCAGCGCACGCTCGCGGCACACCCGCACGCGCGCGCCGGTGCGCAGCGGCAAGGCCAGATCCGAGCGCAGGGCGTAGCGCGCCGCAACATAGAGATCGGCCAGAAGGCGATCCTTCCAGGCATTCCAGAGTTTCGGGCTGGTGCCGATGATGTCGGCGACAGTGAGCAGGTAGAGATAATCCAGGTGCTCCCAGTCGCCCATGTCGGTGGCGAAACGGTGCACCACGTCTGGGTCGGTGATGTCCTGCCGCTGCGCGGTGGTACTCATCAAAAGGTGCCAGCGCACCAGCCAGGCGACCAGTTCGACATCATCCGCGTTGAGTCCGAGACGGGTGCAGAACGTGCGCGCCTCGGTTTCGCCCAGCACGGAATGGTCGCCGCCGCGGCCCTTGGCGATGTCGTGGAACAGCGCCGCCAGCAGCAGCAGTTCGGGATGCTCCAGACTGGTGAATATCTCGCAGCCGAGCGGAAACTCCCGACGTGCCTCGGGATCGGCGAAGCGCGCCACGTTGTGCAGGACGCGGATGGTGTGCTCATCCACGGTGTAGACGTGGAACAGGTCGTACTGCATGCGCCCCACGACCTGGCCGAAGCCGGGAATGATCGCGGCCAGCAGGCCGAAACGATTCATGCGCCACAATGCCTCGGCTGCCGGAGCGCCGCGTCGCAGCAATGCCAGGAAAGCGCCAAGGACGCCTTCGTCGGCGGCAATGTGCCCACTGTGGCGGGCCACGGTCTGGTGGATGTGGCGCATGGTGTCGGCGCTGAAACCTATCAACTCGGGATGCTCCAGGCGCAGGACGAACGCCTCCACCAGCGCCGCGGGCCGTTGCACGAACAGTGTCGGATCGCGTGCCTCCATGCGTCTGCCGACACGCACGAAGTCGTCGTTCAAGGGTTGCGGATCGACCGCCGGCTCCAGCATTTCCTCGAAGCGTTCGCCCAGCTGCACGCCCAGACGTTCGATGGTGGTGGCGGCGCGGTAATAGGCCTGCATGAACTGTTCGACGCCAAGGTTGCGCGCATGCTCGTCCTCGAAACCCATGCGTGTCGCCAGCTCGCGCTGGAAATCGAACAGCAGGCGCTCTTCGGCCCGCCCCGCCGCAAGATGCAGGGCAAAGCGATAGCGATGCAGCGTGGCTTCGGCCTCGGCCAGATGCGCGCGTTCGGCCGGATCCAGCAGCCCCTCGATCACCATGGCGTCGAAACTGCCGGCGCCGGCCACGCGCCGACCCAGCCAGCGCAGCATGTCCAGCGTGCGCAGGCCGCCGGGGCCATCCTTGAGGTTGGGTTCAAGATTGTGCGCGGTGTCGTCGTGCCGCGCGTGGCGCTCGCGCTGGTCGGCCAGCTTGGCCTCCAGGTATGGCTGCGGCAGCCACATGCCCGGCGCGTTCACGATACCTTCGAGCGCCTCGTCCATCGCGGGATCGCCGGCCAGCCTGTGGGCATCAAGCAAACTGGTGAACACGCTGACGTCCCCGGCAGCCAATTCCCGGCACTGCGCCGGCTCGCGCACCGCCTGTCCTGGCTTGAGGCCGATGTCCCACAGGCAGGCGAAAAAGGCCTGCAAGGCATGCTCGTGCGCCGATGTCGCGGCCGGCATGGCCAGCACCAGCAGATCCACGTCCGAATACGGAAACAGCAGACCACGACCGAAGCCGCCCACGGCATACAGCGCCGCTTCCGGCGTATCGCCGACCATGGTCGTCCAGACATGCACGACGATCCGGGTCACCGTGTCGCCACGGCGACGCGCCAGCATGGTGGCATCGGCGCCGGCGGCGAACGACGTCGCCAGCAGCCGGTTGTCGTCCTCCAGCAATTGCCTGAGCGCCTGCCGAGCCTCGGCCGACACGCCCGAACGCGGCACGGCGGGCGGCAGACGTGGCAAGGGCGGCAAGCGGGTCAGAGCGGTCACGGGATATTCCGGCGGCAACAGGCAAAGTCCGACATGCGGCATCGGTGATGCCGGCTCGAATCGTCGCTTGATGATGCCGCCTGCCTCGATGCGGGGCAATGAGCCTGCGCGAATTCGAAGGGATCAGGCGGCGTCCGGCCAGGGCGTCAGGATTTCGAAGCCGTCGTCGGTGACGGCCAGGGTATGCTCCCACTGCGCCGACAACGAATGGTCCTTGGTCACCACGGTCCAACCATCCGGCAACTGCCGGGTGTGGCGTTTGCCGGCGTTGATCATCGGCTCGATGGTGAAGGTCATGCCCTTTTCAAGGCGCATTCCGGTGCCCGGTTTGCCGTAATGCAGCACCTGCGGTTCGTCGTGATAGACCTTGCCGATACCGTGACCGCAATATTCGCGTACCACGCTGAAACCGGCCGCTTCGGCGCAAGTCTGGATGGCATGACCAATATCGCCCAATGTGGCGCCGGGACGCACTGCCTCGATGCCTTTCATCCAGGCTTCGTAAGCGACATCCACGAGACGCTTGGCGCGAACCGACGGCGTGCCGGCGTAATACATGCGGCTGCAATCGCCGTGCCAGCCGTCCTTGATGACGGTCACGTCGCAATTGACGATGTCGCCATCCTTGAGCACCTTGCCCGGCGACGGAATGCCGTGGCAAATCACATGGTTGACGGAGGTACACAGCGTCTTGGGAAAGCCGTGGTAGCCGATGTTGGCGGGAATCGCCTTCTGCACGTTGACGATGTGCTCGTAGGCGATGCGATCAATCTCCTCGGTGGTGACGCCGGGCTTGATGTGCTCGGTGAGCAGCGCCAGCACTTCAGCCGCCATGCGACCGGCAACGCGCATCGATTCGATTTCTTCGGGGGTTTTGATAGTGACTGGCATAGCCGGGACATTATCATTCATCCCGGCCCGCTTTGCAGCACGGGGGGCAATCCATGTGTTTTCGACGCAGGCCGGAAGATGCGGACCTTCAATGCTTGTTCGGCCTGCGGACGTTCTGTACAATGGGCGGGCTTTGCGAAAGCAAAACCGTCCACGTCGGACGTCACCGACGAATACACACGCAGGCCGTCAACCGGCACCGGGGTCCCCGCAAGGGGTCGTTGCCGCGGGGTCTGCGGAAGCCCAACCCCGGAATCTGTCGCGCCAACCCCGCCCGATGGCGGATGCGCACCACCGCGCGAGCGGAGCAGGTTCCCATATCGGAGTGATCCACATGCCTCAAGTCACCATGCGTCAGATGCTCGAAGCTGGCGTGCATTTCGGCCACCAGACCCGTTACTGGAACCCGAAGATGGCGCCGTACATCTTCGGCGCGCGCGGCAAGATCCACATCATCAATCTTGAAAAGACCGTGCCGCTGTTCACCGACGCCATGAACTTCGTGTCGGGCCTGGCGCAGAAGCGCAAGACCATCCTTTTCGTCGGCACCAAGCGCGCCGCCCGCGAAACCCTGATCGAGGAAGCCACCCGCTGCAACATGCCTTACGTGGCCGCACGCTGGCTGGGCGGCATGCTCACCAATTTCCGCACCGTCAAGCAGTCCGTGGCGCGCCTGAAGGAATTGGAAGCAGCCGAAACCGACGGCACCTTCGAGAAGCTGGTCAAGCACGAAGTGCTGTCTTTGCGCCGCGAGCGCGACAAGCTGGAAAATTCGCTGGGCGGCATCAAGGACATGAACAAGCTGCCGGACGCCATGTTCGTCATCGACATCGGCTACGAGAACATTGCCGTGCAGGAAGCCCGCAAGCTGGGTATCCCGGTGATCGCCGTGGTCGATACCAACTACGATCCGGCGCTGGTCGACTACGCCATCCCGGGCAACGACGACGCCATCCGCGCCATTCAGCTGTACACGCGTGCCGCCGCTGACGCGATCCTGGAAGGCAAGGCCGCCGCGCCAGCCAACCAGGGCAACGCCGAGGACTTCGTCGAACTGGACGCCGACGGCAACCCCGTCGCCAAGGCCGACAAGGCCAAGCCGGCTCCGCGCCGCGCCGCCAAGAAGTCCGCCGACAAGCCGGCCAAGGTCGAAGAGGCCGAAAAGGCCAAGAACGTCGAGAAGACCGGGCCTGCCGCAAGCGAGCCCCAGCAGGTCGAGGTTGCCGAGGAAAAGGCTCCCACTTCCAGCAAATAATCCCTTTCCGGGGCACGCCGTCAGCGCGTGCCCCGAGCAACACAATTGAGGTTTACCATGCAAATCAGTGCACAACTGGTCAAGGAGCTGCGCCAGCGTTCCGGCGCCGGCATGATGGAATGCAAAAAGGCCCTGGTCGAGAACGAGGGCAACATCGACACCGCGATGGAATGGCTGCGCAAGCAGGGCCTGGCCAAGGCCGACAAGAAAGCCAGCCGCGTGGCCGCCGAAGGCCGCATCATCGGCGCCCAGGACAAGGGCAGCGCGGCGCTGGTGGAAATCAACTGCGAAACCGATTTCGTGGCCAAGGACAAGAGCTTCCTGGCCTTTGCCGACAACGTGGCCAAGGTGGCCCTGGAAAGCGGCAGCACCGATGTCGACGCGCTCAAGTCCGCCAGCTATCCCGAAGGCGGCACCGTTGACGAGGCCGCCAAGGCCCTGGTCGCCACCATCGGCGAAAAGATCGACGTGCGCCGCATGGTCCGCGTGGAAAGCGACGGCGTGATCGGCAACTACATCCACGGCGGCCGCATCGGCGTGCTGGTGGCGCTGGAGGGCGGCTCGGCCGAACTGGCCAAGGGCATCGCCATGCACGTGGCCGCAATGAACCCGCAGTACATCAGCGTCGAGGACGTGCCGGCCGAGTTCGTCGAGAAGGAAAAGGAAATCGCCAAGGGCCAGATGAGCGAGAAGGATCAGTCCAAGCCCGCCGAGATCCTGGAAAAGATCATCTCCGGCAAGGTCAACAAGGTGGTTTCCGAACTGACCCTGACCGGCCAGCCCTACGTCCTGGACACGGGCTCCAGCGTCGGCGACGTGCTCAAGAAGGAAAACGCCAAGGTCAAGCAGGTCGTCCGCCTGGCCGTCGGCGAAGGCGTCGAGAAGAAGGAAGAAGACTTCGCCGCCGAAGTGATGAAGCAGGCGGGTCTGGCGTAAGCAGGTCTTGTCGCCATTTGATAATGCAAGGGGGCCGCGAGAGATCGCGGCCTTTTTGTTGTTAACAGGGGTGAGGGACGAGAGGCGAGTAGCGAGGGCGCACATGGCGACCTTAAGGCGGCCGGCAGTTGCGGAACGCTGTCTCCGCCAAGAAAGCAGCTTCATCCGCAACCTTTCAATCGTGCGCCCTCGCTACTCGTCCCTCGTCCCTCACCCCTAATCCGCTACAATGCGGCACGCCAACAACCTGCCCCGGAGCCATGCGATGACCGACGCCCCCACCTTCCCGCGCATCCTGCTCAAACTTTCCGGCGAGGCCTTGATGGGGGAAGAGGATTACGGCATCGATCCCAAGGTGATCGGTCGGTTGGCCGACGAGATCATCGAGGTGCGCGAAACCGGGGTCGAAGTCGGTGTGGTCATTGGCGGCGGCAACATCTTTCGCGGCGCGGGATTGGCCGCGGCCGGCATGGATCGGGTTACCGGCGACCACATGGGCATGCTGGCCACGGTGATGAACGCGCTGGCCATGGCCGACGCCATCGAGAAACGCGGCGGCTTCGCGCGCGTGATGAGCGCCATTCCCATTCACGACGTGGCCGAGGATTTCATCCGCCGGCGCGCCGTGCGCCATATCGAGAAGGGCCGCATCGCCCTGTTTGCCGCCGGCACGGGCAATCCGTTCTTCACCACCGATTCCGCCGCGGCATTGCGCGCAGTCGAAATCGGCGCCGACCTGCTGCTCAAGGCCACCAAGGTCGACGGCGTGTACAACGTCGATCCGGCCAAGGACAGGAACGCCACGCGTTACGAGCACCTCACCTACGACCAGGTCATCGAAAACAAGCTGGCGGTGATGGACACCGCCGCCATCGCCCTGTGCCGCGATCACGGCATGCCACTGCGCATCTACGACATGACCTGCCCCGGCAACCTGATGCGCATCATGCGCGGCGAGTCCATCGGCACGCTGGTCGACGGCGAATAAATCCACTCTTCCGTCCTTTCGCCCGAGGTATCCGCCTCCGGGCTTGCTATACTCGAACGGATACACGCCGTTCCGGAGTTTCCCCGTGCTAGACGATATCAAACAAGACGCCAAGACCCGCATGGGCAAGAGCATCGACGCGCTCGAAAACGAGCTGCGCCGCCTGCGTACCGGTCGCGCCAGCACGGCCCTGGTCGAGGGCGTCAAGGTGCCCTACTACGGTTCGGACATGCCGCTGCCCCAGGTTGCAACGGTGACCGTGACCGACGCGCGCACCCTGACCATCACCCCGTGGGAAAAGACCATGGTCGCGCCGGTCGAAAAGGCGCTGCTGGGCTCGGACATCGGCGTCACGCCGACGACCGCCGGCAACGTGATCCGGCTCAACCTGCCGGCCCTGACCGAGGAGCGCCGCAAGGAGCTGGCCAAACACGTGTCGCATGAAGGCGAAAACGCCAAGATCGCCATCCGCAACATCCGTCGCGATGCCATACAGAACGTCAAGGAACTGCTCAAGGAAAAGGAAATCACCGAAGACGACGAGCGCCGCAGCGAGGAAGAAATCCAGAAGCTGACCGACGGTTTCGTCAAGCAGGTCGATGAGGTGGTCAAGGCCAAAGAAACCGAACTGCTGGCCATCTGAAGCCTCGCGCCGCCTTTCATGCCTTCCACCAGTGACAGTCCACGCACGCTACGCCACCTTGCCATCGTCATGGACGGCAATGGGCGCTGGGCCGAAAAACGCCACCGCCCGCGCAGTTTCGGCCACAGCTCGGGCCAGAAAGCCGTGCGCAGTGCAGTCGAATTCTGCCTGCGCAACAAGATCGAGGCGCTGACGCTGTTCGCCTTTTCCAGCGAGAACTGGCGTCGCCCGGCCACCGAAGTGAAGGCGCTGATGCAACTGTTCCTCAAGGCGCTGGACAAGGAGATCGCCGAACTGCACAAGCAGCATGTGTGCGTCGCCTTCATCGGCGACCTGTCGGCCTTCGATGCCTCGTTGCGCGAGCGCATGCAGTCGGCAATGCACAAGACCCGGCACAACACCGCGCTCAGCCTCAATGTCGCCGTCAACTACGGCGGCCGCTGGGATATCGCCCATGCCGCCCGGCAATTGGCCGAAGCTGTCGGACGCGGCGAGCTGTCCGCCGAGGACATCGACGAAACCTCGCTGGCCACGCGCATGTGCCTTGCCGACCAGCCGCCGCCGGATCTGCTGATACGCACCGGCGGCGATTACCGGATCAGCAATTTCCTGCTGTGGCAGATTGCCTATACGGAACTGTATTTCACCGATACCCTGTGGCCAGACGTCGACACCGACTGCCTGGCCCGCGCCATGGATGATTTTGCCAGTCGCCAGCGGCGTTTCGGTCGCACGGGATCGCAGATCCTGGCCGCCGTCGCCTCCCACTGACACCGGATTTCGCATGCTGCTTCAGCGCATTCTCACCGCCCTGATCCTGACGCCGCTGGCGGTTGTCATCATCCTGTTCCCGCCGACCTGGCTGTTCGCGCTGATCGTTGCCATCGTTTTGCTTGGTGCGCAATGGGAATGGACGCGCCTGTGCGGCCTGAAGGCTCCCGCGGCGCGCGTCGTGATGCCGGTGCTGACCCTGATCGCGATGGCCCTGCTGTGGTGGCAGCGTGACGCCTTTCATGCATGGCTTGTCGTGCTGGTGATCGGATTTGCCTGGTGGCTGAGCGCTCTTGCATGGCTGCGCACCTATACTTTCGCCGCCTCGCCCTCGCGCGAGCACGGCTGGCTGAAATTGTTGGTCAGCCTGCTGATACTGGTGCCCGCCTGGGTTGCCCTGTCCCGCCTCCACAGCAGCGTGCCCCATGGTCCCTGGTGGACATTGCTGGCCTTGTGCATTGTCTGGGCCGCCGACATCGGCGCCTTTTTCAGCGGCCGTGCCTTCGGCAAGCGCAAGCTGGCTCCCCGCATCAGCCCCGGCAAGACCCGTGCGGGCGCCTGGGGAGCGTTGGTCGCAGGCATGCTCGTGGCCGTGATCGGCGGCTGGCTGCTCGACATTCGTGGCGGCAGACTGGTCGGCATGGCCGCGCTGGGGCTGGTGACTGTCGTCGCCTCGATCGTCGGCGACCTGTTCGAGAGCCTGATGAAGCGTCACGCCGACATCAAGGACTCCAGCGCCATTTTTCCCGGCCACGGTGGCCTGCTGGATCGTCTGGACAGCGTGTTTGCCGCGCTGCCGATCTTCGTGCTGGGCAAGCTCGTGCTGGGGCTGTAAACGCGCCATGCACGACCTGGAACGCATGCCATGAAGACCGTCGCCGTGCTTGGCGCCACCGGCTCCATTGGAGCCAGCGCACTGGATGTCATCGCCAGACATCCCGGGCGTTTCCGTGCCGGCGCACTGACGGCTCACCACAACGTGGGCAAACTGGTCGAACTGTGCGCCCGTCATCGGCCCGATCTTGCCGTCATCGCCGACGCCACGCGCAAGGACGAGCTGGCCACGGCCTTGAAGGATGCGGGGCTTGCGTGTGCGGTGGCTGCCGGTCCGGAGGCGCTGACCATGGCCGCGACCGACGCCGGCGTCGACATCGTGATCGCCGCCATCGTCGGCGCTGCCGGCCTTGCGTCCACCCTGGCGGCGGCGCAGGCGGGCAAACGCCTGCTGCTGGCCAACAAGGAGTCGATCGTCATGGCCGGCCCGCTGCTGATGGCGGCGCTGCGCGAAGGCGGCGGCGAACTGATGCCCGTCGATTCCGAGCACAACGCCATTTTCCAGTGCCTGCCCAACGGCCATCCGAACGTATCGGGCAATGGCGTCCGGCGTCTGCTGCTGACCGCCTCGGGTGGGCCGTTCCGGGGTCGCAGGCGAAGCGAACTGGCCGACATCACGCCCGATCAGGCCTGTGCGCACCCCGTCTGGTCGATGGGCCGCAAGATTTCGGTCGATTCTGCAACCCTGATGAACAAGGGACTGGAAGTCATTGAAGCCCATCACCTTTTTAGCGCTACCGCAGACCGCATCGAGGTCGTGCTGCATCCGCAGTCGATGGTGCATTCGCTGGTCGAATACGTCGACGGTTCGGTACTGGCGCAGCTCGGCAATCCGGACATGCGCACGGCTCTGGCGCATGCGCTGGCCTGGCCCGAACGCATCGAGGCCGGTGTCGCGCCGCTGGATCTGCCGGCCCTGGGCCGTCTGGATTTCGAGCGCCCCGACACCGACACCTTCCGCTGCCTCGCGTTGGCCTACCAGGCATTGCGCGCAGGCGGCGACGCCCCGGCCATCCTCAATGCCGCCAACGAAGTGGCCGTGGCCGCCTTTTTGTCCGACAACCTGCCCTTCATGGCCATTGCCGAGGTCATTGATGCCACTTTGCAGGAACTGCCGCCCGAACCCGTGGTCGATATGACATCCCTCGTTCAGCGCGACATTGGCGCACGCCAGGTGGCGCGCCGTATCATGCACCGTTACCACTGAGGCTCGCGTCCGCACACATGCTCAATTTTCTGGGTTCCATCTGGTGGTTGGCCGTCACGCTTGGCGTGCTGGTCACCTTCCACGAATTCGGCCATTTCTGGGTGGCGCGCCGCTGCGGCGTGAAAGTGCTGCGTTTTTCCGTGGGCTTCGGGCGCGCCATCTGGAGCCGCACCGCGCGCGACGGCACCGAATACTGCGTAGCCGCCATTCCCCTGGGCGGCTACGTGAAAATGCTCGACGCCCGCGAGGGCGATGTGCCGGAAGACCAGCGCGGCATGGAGTTCACCGGCAAACCGTTGTGGCAACGTATCGCCATCGTCGCCGCCGGCCCGGGGTTCAATCTGATCTTCGCCGTGCTGGCATTCTGGGTGATGTTCATGGTCGGGCGTCCGGGCATGGTTCCGGTGGTAGCCCCGCCGGCCGCACAGACACTGGCGGCAGAAGCCGGTTTTCAGGCGGGCGACGTCATCCGGAGCATCGACGGCAAGAAAGTGTCCACCTGGACGGGCGTATTGAACGCCCTCGGCGCGGAAGCGTTGTCCCGACAAGCGGTGGACATCCGGGTTCAACGCAACGATGGCGACATGGCCACTTTGCGGTTGCCGCTCCAGCATTTGTCCACGGACGTGCAGATCGAAAAGGCCTTCGACAAGATCGGTCTCAAGCCGCAACCGCCCCAGCCGGTGGTGGGCAAGGTCGAATCCGGCAGACCGGCGGCTTTGGCCGGGCTGCGCGCCGGCGACCGGATCATCGCCATCAATGGCCAGAAGATCTCGCGCTTCAACGACATCGGCGACAAGATCAAGGCGCTGACTGGCGAATCGCCCACGCTGGATTTCCGGATCCGTCGCGGCGACCACAGCCGGACCTTGTCGATCAAGCCGACCTGGGTCGACCCGGGCGATGGCGGCGGCGCGCGCTGGATCATCGGCGTGATGCCCCAGAGTCCTCCCACCGCGACGGTGCGCTACGGGCCGCTGAGCGCCATGGGCAAGGCCTTCGCCACCACCTGGGACAAGACGGCCACCACGTTCGAGCTGATCGGCAAGATGCTCACCGGCCACGCCTCCACGCGCAACCTGTCGGGCGTGATCACCATCGCCCAGGTGGCCAATACATCGGCGCAAATGGGCTTTGCCTACTTCCTGTCCTTCCTCGGCCTGATCTCTCTCAGCCTGGCCGTTCTCAACCTGTTGCCCATCCCCATCTTGGACGGCGGACATCTGCTGTATTACCTTATCGAGCTGGTCAAAGGCCGCCCGGTCAGCGAGCGCACCATGGTGGCCGGACAATTCGTCGGCATGGCGTTGATCGTTGCCCTGGTGGGGCTGGCCTTCTACAACGACATTCTGCGACTGGTTTCATGAGTCGCTGTTATTTCCCGCTGTGGCCGCTGGCCGCAGCTTCACGTTATACCCAATGGAATCGACGATGAAGCGTGTCGCCGCCCTGATCCTGTTATCCGCCCTGAGCGCCAAGGCGCTCGCCGTGACGCCTTTCGTGGTCTCCGACATTCGCGTGGAGGGCCTGCAGCGTATTGCCGCCGGCACCGTGTTCAGTTACCTGCCGATCGAAAAGGGCGACACGCTCAACGATGCCAGCGCCCAGCAAGCCATCCGCGCGCTCTATCGCACCGGCTTCTTCAGCGACATCGAGCTGGAACACCAGGGCAATATTCTCATCGTCAAGGTGGTCGAACGGCCTTCCATCGCCAAGCTGGACCTTCACGGCAACAAGGCCATCAAGACCGACGACCTCAAGAAAGGCCTGAAATCCATCGGCCTGTCCGCCGGCTCCACCTTCGATCGCCTGGCGCTCGATCGCGTGCGCAAGGAATTGATCCAGCAGTACTACAACCGCGGCCGCTACAACGTGTCGGTCGAGCCGCACGTGGTGCATCTGGCCAACAATCGCGTGAACATCGACATCGAGATCCGTGAAGGCGAAACCGCGCGCATCAAAGCCATCAACATCGTCGGCAACACCGTGTTCACCGACAAGCAGATCCGCAGCAATTTCGAATCGGACACCACTGGCCTGTTTTCCTGGTACACCAAGGACGACCAGTACTCGCGCGAGAAAGTTTCCGGCGACATGGAAAAGCTGGGTTCCTACTACATGGATCGCGGCTATGCGGACTTTGCCGTGACTTCGACGCAGGTGGCGATCAACCCCACCAAGCGCGACATGTACATTACCGCCAGCATCAAGCAGGGCGACGTCTACAAGATTTCCGACATACATCTGCTGGGCGACCTGATCCTGCCGGAAAAAACCATGCGGCAGTTCGTGTTCATCGGCAAGGGCGACACCTTCAACCGCGCGCGGATCCAGGCCAGCGCCAAGGCCATGAAAAATATCCTGGGCAACATCGGTTATGCCTTCGCAGATGTCAAACCGATTCCCAAGCTGGACAAGGACAAGCACACCGTCGACCTGACTTTCTATGTCAAGCCCGGCCAACGCGTATACGTGCGCCGCATCACCTTCAGCGGCAACACCCGCACCGAGGACAACGTGCTGCGTCGCGAAATGCGCCAGCTGGAAGGATCGTGGTACTCCAATGCCGCCATCGAGCGTTCCAAGACCCGCCTGAAACAGCTCGGCTACTTCAAGGATGTCAAGATCGACCACAAGCGCGTGCCGGGCACCGACGATGAAGTGGATCTCACCGTCACCGTCAAGGAACAGAATGCCGGCAGCTTGCAGTTCGGCGTCGGCTATTCGCAGTATTCGGGCACCATTTTCACCGCCTCGGTTTCCCAGAACAATTTTCTCGGCACCGGCGACAAGTTCTCTGTCGGCGTGCAGACCAGTCGTTACTACAAGGCGCTCAACCTGCGCTACGTCAACCCATATGCCACCGACAGTGGCATCAGCGTCGGCTACAACCTCAGTTACAGCAAGACCGACTTCGGCGACACCAATTTCGCCAACTACGAGAACAGCACGCGTTCATTCTCCATGTTTGTCGGCATTCCCATCAGCGAGTCCGATCGCCTTACCGCCGGTCTGGGGCTGGAAAGCAATCGCGTCAACCTGTATCCGTTTTACAGCCCGCAGTCCTATCTCGACTACCAGAACGCTCTGGGTTACAAGACCGCGCACAGCTGGACCTTCAACACTTCCTATACCCATGAAACGCGCAACGCCTACTGGGCGCCGACCATGGGCGGCGTGCAGTCGCTGAGCCTGAATGTGGCCCTGCCCGGTTCCACGGTGGAGTACTGGAAGCTCTACTACCGCGGCAACCACTACTGGCCTGTCGGCGGCGGATTCGTGCTCTATCTGAATGGTGAAATAGGCTACGGGGATACCTATGGCAACCAGACCTACAGCCGCACCTTCGGCCCCAACAAGGCTGGTGAAAAAGTCGGGTTCCCCTTCTGGCAGAACTACTTCTCCGGCGGTGTCCGTGACGTGCGCGGCTTCCAGGACAACACCCTTGGCCCACGTGAAAAGAGTGGCTACTACTATTACCCCACGCCCATCGGCGGTTCTTTCAAGGTGCTGGGCACGGCGCAGGTGTTCCTGCCGATTCCGGGCCTCAAGAACGTCAATACCGCACGCGTAGCCCTGTTCACCGACGTCGGCAACGTCTACAAGGATTACAAGAGCTTCGACGCAAGCAAGCTGCGGGCTTCCTATGGTGTTTCGTTGCAGTGGCAGGCTCCCATCGGGCCTTTGGTCATCAGTTACGCCATTCCGTTCCGCGATCAGCCTGGCGACAGGCATTACGAAGAGCGCTTCCAGTTCACGTTCGGCAGCAATTTCTGATTTCGGGAATCGGGAAGATTTCCGCTTTTCGGCCTGTCGGCGCAAACCGATATGCCGAAAAGCGTCCCGCACCTAAGCACCAGACCCCAAACCTGCCGGGTTGCGGCTATCATGGATAGCCCTTCGCTCCCACGACCCGATGCATGGCCGAATCCGCACCACAATACGACCTGACATCATTGGCCGAACGTTTCGGCCTGGATCTTCGCGGCGACGGCAGTGTCGTCATTCGTGGCGTCGGTACCCTGGCGGGAGCCGGCACTTCGCAACTGGCCTTTCTGGCCAACGCCCGTTACACCTCGCAACTGGACAACACCGGCGCCGGCGCAGTGGTGTTGAAGGCCGATCAGGCGGAAGCGTGCCCGGTTCCGGCACTGATCGCCGCCGACCCCTACGTTGCCTACGCCAAGATCGCGGCACTGTTCCAGCATCAACCCTCGGCCACGCCCGGCGTGCATTCCAGCGCCGTGGTTGCCGTCGGCGCCAAGGTCAGCCCGACGGCCAGCATCGGGCCGCTGTGCGTCGTCGAGGACGGCGCCCGCATTGACGACGGTGTCGTGCTTGGCCCGCATTGCGTGATCGGGCGTGGCTGCACGGTGGGAGCCCAATCGCATCTGGTGGCGCGCGTGACGCTGGTCGCCGATGTCACGCTGGGCCAACGCGTCCTGATCCATCCCGGCGCCGTGATCGGCGCGGATGGTTTCGGACTGGCCGTGGATCGCGATCATTGGATCAAGGTGCCGCAATTGGGCGGTGTGCGCATCGGCGACGATTGCGAAATCGGCGCCAACACCACGATCGATCGCGGCGCGCTGGAAGACACCGTGCTCGAAGAAGACGTGCGCCTGGACAACCAGATCCAGATTGCCCACAACGTGCATATCGGCGCGCACACGGCCATGGCCGGTTGCAGCGCCGTGGCCGGCAGCGCCCGCATCGGACGATGGTGCATGGTAGGCGGCAATGCCGGTATCCTTGGTCATCTCGAGGTGGCCGACCGCGTGGTGATCACCGCCAAGAGTCTGGTCACCCGCTCGATTCACGAATCGGGCGAATATTCTTCAGGGGTTCCCTTGCAGGACAATCACGCGTGGCGCAGGAACGCTGCACGCTTCAAACATCTGGATGACATGGCGCGCCGCCTCAAGGCGCTGGAAAGGAAAAAGCATGACTGACAACGCCGTCACCCTGCCGGTCGACGTGGAACATATCCAGCGGCTGCTGCCGCACCGCTACCCGTTTCTGCTGGTCGACCGCGTGATCGAACTGGAAATGGGCAAGCGCATCGCCGCCATCAAGAACGTCACCATCAACGAGCCGTTCTTCCAGGGCCACTTCCCCGGTCACCCGGTCATGCCGGGCGTGCTGATCGTGGAGGCCCTGGCGCAGGCCGCCGGCGTGCTGTTTCAGCTGTCGGCCAGCTCCGACGACAACAACGGCTCCTCGCTCTATTACCTGGTCAAGATCGACAAGGCGCGTTTCACCGCCATGGTGGTTCCGGGCGATCAGCTGCGTCTGGAGGTCAACCTCAAGCGCCTGCTGCGCGGCATGGGCCTGTTCGAAGCCCGTGCGCTGGTCGACGGCAACGAAGTGGCAAGTTGCGAACTGATGTGCGCCGGCCGCGGCGATTGAGGTGGGCATGATCGATCCGACCGCGCGAATCCATCCCCAAGCCCGCCTGGCCGACGATGTCGAAGTCGGGCCGTACAGCATCATCGGCGCCGACGTCGATATCGGCGCCGGCACCACCATCGGCGCGCATGTCGTCATCCAGGGCCCGACCCGCATCGGCAAGAACAACCGCATCTGGCAATTCGCCTCCATCGGCGCCGATGCGCAGGATCAGAAGTACGCCGGCGAAACCAGCCATCTGGAGATCGGCGACAACAACGTGTTCCGCGAATTCGTCACCGTGCATCGCGGCACCGGCGGTGGTGGCGGCATCACCCGCATCGGCAACGACAACTGGTTTCTGGCCTACGTGCACGTCGCACACGACTGCATCGTCGGCAATCACACGATTTTCTCGAACTATGCGGCACTGGCCGGTCATGTCGAAGTCGGCGACTGGGTCATCGTGGCCGGTTACGCCGGCGTGCACCAGTTCTGCAAAGTTGGCGCGCACGCCTTCATCGGCATGGGCTGCCTGGTCGGCGCGGACGTGCCGCCTTTCGTGATGATGGCCAACGAACAACACGGCCGTCCGCGCGGCATCAACAGCGAAGGCCTGAAACGGCGCGGCTTCGATGCCGAGCGCATCAAGATCATAAAGCGTGCCTACCGCGCGTTGTACACGAGCAAGCGCCCACTGGCCGAGGCCCGCGAAAAGCTGGCCGAACTGGCGAACGGCAATGACGACGTGCGCCAGATGCTGGAGTTCCTGGATCGCAGCGAGCGATCATTGGTGCGTTGAGGGACTCGGGACTCGGGACTCGGGACTCGGGACTCGGGACTCGGGACTCGGGACTCGGGACTCGGGACTCGGGACTCGGGAAAAGCGTAAACCTCATTGCCGTCATTCCGGCGCAAGCCGGAATCCATTTTCGGACTTGCCGCAAGTACACGATGGATCCCGGCTTGCCCCGGAATGACGAAAACAACATCACGCCGCCATGCAACCCCAAGTGACGCCACCAACCCCGCGAAACGCCGCAGCCGCCACATCGGGTTCCGGGTCCAGAACCCCGGACTCCGGCGCGCCCACCATCGCCATGGTGGCGGGCGAAGCCTCGGGCGACCAGCTTGGCGCACATCTGATTTCGGCATTGAAACAGCGCTTCCCCGCCGCCCGATTCGTGGGTGTGGGCGGCCCGCGCATGGGGGTCGAGGGTTTCGAGGCCTGGCATGACATCGAGGCATTGTCGGTGATGGGTTTCGCCGAGGTGATCGGTCACCTGCCGCGTCTGCTGGCACTGCGCAAACAACTGAAACAACGCCTGTTGGCGCTGAAACCCGACGTGTTCATCGGTATCGACGCGCCCGATTTCAACCTGGGACTGGAGCACAGGCTGAAACAAGCCGGCATCCCCGTCGCGCACTACGTCAGCCCCTCGATCTGGGCCTGGCGCGAAAATCGCGCCGAAAAGATCGGCCGCAGCGTCGACCGCGTGCTTTGCCTGTTTCCGATGGAGCCGCCCATCTACGCGCGCCATGACATCGACGCACGCTTCGTCGGTCATCCTCTGGCCATGCGTTTTCCCATGGTGTCCGATCGCGTCGCCGCACGCGACACTCTGGGTCTGCCGCAGGATCAGCCGATACTGGCCGTGCTGCCTGGCAGCCGCCCCAGCGAAATCGAGCGTTTGGGCCGCATTTTTCTCGACGCCGCAAAAAAAGTAGCCGAAGAGATTCCCGGCTTGCGGGTGGTGGTGCCGGTAGCGAATGCCAAGTGTCGGGAGTTGCTGGAGGGTATGGTTCCGGAACCCGCAAATAGCGGAAACCTCGCAAGCGACGCATCTTCCGGCTCAAACAACGCCGAGGAGTATCGACACACGACCATGTCGCAAGTATCGGGCCCCGTGCTGTTGAATGGCCACTCCCACGAAGCCATGCAAGCCGCCGACATCATCCTGCTGGCCTCGGGCACCGCCACGCTGGAAGCCATGCTGGTCAAGCGGCCCATGGTGGTCGGTTATCGCGTGGCGCCGACCAGCTATCGCATCGCGCGCATGCTGCGCATGCTCAAGACCGACATCTACGCCCTGCCCAACATCCTCGCCCGCGCCGACAATCCGCACACGCCCCTGCCTGCGCCGGAACTGATGCAGGACGACTGCACCACCGACAAATTGGCCGATGCCGTGCTCGCACTGCTGCGCGATTCGGAGCGACGCGGCGAGATCGTCGCCACTTTCGAGCACCTGCACCGCATGCTGCTGGGCGACATGCAGCCGGGGCACCCGGCCGGGCCGGCGGCCGACGCCGTCGCGGAGATGATCGAGCATGGTTGACGCGAGCCTGCCGCTGCCGTTCGACATCGAAATCCCGACGCTCGTCGCCGGCGTCGACGAAGCCGGCCGCGGCCCCCTCGCCGGACCCGTCTGCGTGGCCGCCGTCATCCTCGATCCCGCCCGACCGATTGCCGGACTGGACGATTCCAAGCGCCTGAGCGCACTCCGTCGCGAAGCCCTGTTCGAGCAAATCGTGGAACACGCCTCGGCATTCCATGTCGTCATGGTCACGTGCGCCGAAATCGACCGCATCAACATCCTGCAAGCCACCATGCTGGGCATGCGCCAAGCCGTGGAAGGTCTCGCATCGACCGTCGAATATGCCCTCGTCGACGGCAACCGCCTGCCCGAAGGGCTGCCCTGCCCGGCACGCGCCGTGATCGGCGGCGACCGCCTGCATGCGTGCATCAGCGCCGCCTCGATCCTGGCCAAGGTAACCCGCGACCGCCACATGGTCGAACTGGATACGCGCTACCCCGGTTACGGTTTCGCCCAGCACAAGGGTTATGGCGTGACCGCGCACCTGCAGGCTCTGGCACAACTTGGCCCCTGTCCCGAACATCGCCGCAGCTTTGCGCCCGTACGCGATTGCCTGGAAACGCCACACGCAGGGCGGGCACTGCCCGCCGAATGAGCTTCATCGACGGCGGGCAGTGCCCGCCCTGCGCGCTGTCAAGCCGGCTAAACTAGCCGCATGCCTGCCCGTTTCGTCCACCTGCATGTCCACAGCGAATTTTCGCTGGTCGATTCCACGATGCGCATCAAGCCGCTGGTCGGCGGCTGCGTGCAGAACGACATGCCCGCCGTGGCGCTCACCGACGAAAACAACCTGTTCGCCCTGGTCAAGTTCTACCAGGCGGCGTCCGCTGCCGGCGTCAAACCCATCGCCGGATGCGACCTGTGGGTGGTTTCTCCGGATGATCCGCGCCCGTGGCGGCTGACTTTGTTGTGCCAGAACCGCGACGGCTATCTCAACCTGTCGAGGCTGGTTTCGCGCGCCTGGCGCGAAGGCCAGCATGGCGGCCATGCGTTGGTCGAGGGAGCCTGGCTGACGCCCGATGCCACCGCCGGCCTGATCGCCCTGTGCGGCTTTCGCAGCCAGGCCGGCCGCACCGCCCAATCGCACGACATGAGCAACGCCGCGCAACAGCTCGCGCCTCTGGCTTCGCTGTTTCCCGCGCGCCTGTACCTGGAGCTGACGCGCACCAATCGCGACGGCGAAGAGGCCTGGAACCAGATGGCCCTGATGCTGGGCGAAAGTCTCGATCTGCCGCTGGTCGCCAGCAACGACGTGTGCTTCCCGCGCCGCGAGGATTTCGAAGCACACGAGGCCCGCGTGTGCATCCACCAGGGCCGCGTGCTCGCCGACCCCAAGCGCCCGCGCGATTACAGCCCGGAGCAGTACCTCAAGTCGCCCGAGGAAATGGCCGAACTGTTCAGCGATCTGCCCGAGGTGCTGGAAAACACCGTCGAACTGGCCCAGCGTTGCAATCTCGAAATGGAATTCGGCACCTATTACCTGCCGCAATTCCCCGTGCCCGAGGGCCACGACCTCGACAGCTACATCCGCGAACGCGCCGTCAAGGGCTTGGCCGAACGCCTGGCGCAAAACCCGCTGGCGCCGGGCCACGACCGCGAAGATTACGACCAGCGCCTGGAGCATGAGCTCGGCACCATCATCCAGATGGGTTTTCCCGGCTACTTCCTGATCGTCTCGGACTTCATCAGCTGGGCCAAGGAACATGACATTCCGGTCGGCCCGGGACGCGGTTCCGGCGCCGGCTCGCTGGTGGCGTGGGCGCTCAAGATCACCGATCTGGATCCACTGCGTTTCGAGCTGCTGTTCGAGCGGTTTTTGAATCCCGAACGCGTGTCGATGCCCGATTTCGACATCGACTTCTGCATGGACAAGCGCGACCAGGTGATCGACTACGTCGCGCGCAAATACGGCCGCGACCACGTCAGCCAGATCATCACCTACGGCTCGATGGCGGCCAAGGCCGTATTGCGCGACTGCGGCCGCGTGCTCGGCATGCCTTACGGCCAGGTCGACCGCATTGCCAAGCTGATCCCGGCCCGGCCGCTCGACCTCACGCTTGAAGATGCACTCGGCCGCTCGAAGAAATCGCAAGAGGACAAGGAACGCATCGTCAAGGAGTTCTGCGAACTCTACGACACCGACGACGAAGCACGCCCGCTGATCGACCTTGCCCTCAAGCTCGAAGGCCTGACCCGCAACGCCGGCAAGCACGCCGGCGGCGTGGTCATCGCGCCTTCGCCATTGACCGACTTCTCGCCGTTGTACTGCGAGCCGGGCGGCGAAGGCGTGGTCACTCAGTTCGACAAGAACGATGTGGAAACCGTCGGCCTGGTGAAATTCGACTTTCTCGGCCTGCGCACACTGACCATCATCGACTGGGCGGTCAAGGCCATCAATGCGCGTCGCGCCGACACCGGCGGGGAAGCGCTGGACATCGCCAAGATCCCGCTCGACGACCAAAAGGTGTACGACCTGCTGAAACAGGCCAAGACCGTGGCCGTGTTCCAGCTCGAATCCGGCGGCATGCAGCGCATGATCAAGGACGCCAAGCCGGATCGCTTCGAGGACATCATCGCGCTGGTGTCGCTGTACCGCCCCGGCCCGATGGACCTGATCCCCAGCTTCATCCGCCGCAAGCACGGCGTGGAGGATGTCACGTATCCCGACCCGCGCGTCGAGCCCGTCCTGAAAGAGACCTACGGCATCATGGTCTATCAGGAGCAGGTGATGCAGATGGCGCAGATCGTCGGTGGCTACACACTCGGCGGCGCCGATCTGCTGCGTCG
>DASSBH010000012.1:0-7232 GCA_035698945.1 Oleiagrimonas sp. | reverse complement strand
GGGCCCCACCGCTGACGAACTGGAGCGCGCCAAAACCACGATGCGCGCCGATTTCGTGCGCCGTCTGGAGCGGGTCGGCGGCTTCGGCGGCAAGGCAGTGCTGCTGGCTTCCGGTCAGGTCTACGACAACGACCCGGGCGCCTGGCGCAAGGGTCTGGCCACCATGATGAAGGCCACGCCGGCGGACGTGCTGGCGGTGTCGAAAAAATGGCTGTCCAAGGGCGACTACACGCTCACCGTGCTGCCGACTGCCAAGGGCAAGACCCCGACCACGGTCGAGCAGGCGCTGGCCACGGGTCTTGGCCCGGCCCCGGGCAAGCCCGAGCCGGTCATGCCGGCCAAGCATGATTGGCACAGCGTCGCCAGCGATGTCGATCGCAGCAAGGGCGTACCCGAGGTCACGCAATTCCCGGAGCTGACCTTCCCCGACATCCAGCACGCCACGCTCGATAACGGCATCCAGGTGACGCTGGCCCATCGCAGCGATGTGCCCCTGGTTGAAATGAGCCTGCAGTTCAAGTCGGGCTACGCGTCCGACCAGGGCCACAAGCTGGGGCGCGCCAATTTCACCATGCGCATGCTGCAGGAAGGCACGCAGGATCTCGATTCGGTGCAGATCGCCAAGCGCAAGCAGCGTCTGGGCGTCGACATCAGCACCGGCTGCGGGCTGGATGCCTGCACGGCCACGCTCGATTCGCTGGCCGACAAGCTCGACCCGTCGCTCAAGCTGCTGGCCGACGTGGTACAGCATCCGGCCTTCCGTGAAGCGGATGTCTCGCGTGTCCGTGGCCAATGGCTGGCCGGCATCGCGCAGGAAAAGAACCGGCCGGTGACCATGGCCATCCGCGTGCTGCCGCCGCTGCTGTACGGCAAAGGTCATCCGTATGCGATGCCGTTGACCGGCAGCGGCACCACGACATCGGTCAAGGCCTTGACCCGCGCCGACATGCAGGCCTTCATGCGCGACTACATCCGTCCGGACAACGTGCGCATCCTGGTGGCCGGCGACATCGCCATGGGCAAGCTGCTGCCCGAGCTCAACAAGGTGTTCGGCCAATGGCAGGCGCCGGCGACGGCGGTTCCGCAGCAAAAGATGGCCAAGGTGGCGCCGCCCGCGCATGATCGCGTGTACCTGATGAACCGTCCGGGCTCGCTGCAGTCGGTGATCTTTGCCGGCATCGTGGCGCCCTCGGCGAAAGCGCCCGATCATCTGGCCGTTTCCGTCATGAACGGCACCTTCGGCGGCACGTTCACCTCGCGCCTGAACATGGATCTGCGCCAGGACAAACACTGGGCCTACGGTGCGCACAGCTTGATCCTGAGCACGGTCGGCCCTGGCGCGTTCATGATGTATGCGCCGGTGCAGACCGACAAGACCGCCGCGTCGATCAAGGAAATGATCAAACAGGCCAAGGCCGTCGCCGGGCCCAAGCCGCCGACCACCGTCGAGATCGCCAAGATCAAGCAGCAGCGCATCCATGCCCTGCCGGGCGAATACCAGACCAATGGTGCAGTGCTGGGCGCATTGCGCAGCATGGCCCTGTACGACCGGCCGGACGACTACGTCGCGACCACCAAGGCGCGCATCGAGAAGTTGTCCGACAAGGCAGTGAAACAGGCCGCCGACAAGGTCATCCAGCCCGGTCATCTGACCTGGGTCATCGTGGGTGATCTGGAAAAGATCGGCCCATCGGTACGTGCGCTCGATCTCGGCCCGGTCACGGTGCTGGACGCCAACGGTCAACCGGTCAAATCCGACAAGTGACCCGTTTGCTGCGCGATTCACCTCGCGCGGCTACCATAAAGGCCGGATGGCAAACCCATCCGGCCTTTTTTTGTCATGGCGGCAACATTCGTCATCGGAGACATTCATGCGCAAGACCCTGTTGACCCCGATCGTCCTGGCCGTGCTGCTGGGTGGCTGTTCCTGGGGCATCAAGCTCAACGACGCCGGTCGTCAGGTGCAGACCGACTGGACCGGCAACATGAGCGAATGCAAGCAACTGGGCAAGGTCACGGTATCGGTGGCCGACCACCTGGGGCCGATCGACCGCAACACCATCAAGGTACGCGACGAGCTGGAAGTGATGGCGCGCAACGAAGCCGCCAGCATGGGCGCGGACACCGTGCATCCGCTGGCCGAACCAGTCGACGGCAGCCAGGCCTGGGGCGCCTACCAGTGCCGCGGCGCCAACCGCGCGACCACGGCGCCCGCCGCTTCGCAACAAGGCGGCGCGCAGACCTATCCCGTGCAATCCGGCGGCGGGTACTGAGCCACCAGCCCGTTTTTTGCATGTAGGAGCCTGCCTGCAGGCGATGGCTTCAAGGTTTGATCGTGCGCTGAGGTTGGTCGCCTGCAGGCAGGCTCCTACAAAGAGAGAGCGCGCGAGTGACGCTCAATCGGCGACGTCGGCCACCAGGCGGTCCATCTGCGCCTTGAGCAGGGCGCCGTTTTCGCGCAGCCAGTCGCGCTGGGTCTGGTAATCCGGGCACAGGCTTTCCACGCGCTGCCAGAACGCCGGCGAGTGGTCGCGCACCTTCAAGTGGCACAACTCGTGGATCAGCACGTAGCGCAGCGCCTCCGGCGGCGCCAGCGCCAGTGCCAGATCGAGATTGATGCGGTCGCGCGTATCCAGACTGCCCCACAGGCTTTTCAGCGGGCGGATGCGCAGGGCGGTGGGCGCGAGGCCCAGCCTCGGCACGTACCGCGCCAGCCAGCGCGACAGGTCGGCGCGCATGTGGTCTTCCAGGAACGCCGCCAGCAGGCCGTGGGCAATGGGCAACGCACGGCTGTGCGGGCGCGGCACGATCAATCGCACCGTACGCCCGCGCTGCTCGACGCGCGGCCAGGCGCCGTCACCCCAGGTCAGCCGCACCAGCTCGCCGCGCAAGGGCATGCGGGCGGGTTTGCCGACCTTGAGCGGCGGCACGTCCAGGGTATTGATGCGCATCTCGTCCAGCTTGCGTTCCAGCCAGTCCACGTTCTGGCGCAGAAAGGCCGACACCTGCGCCGGATGCGTGCCGCTGGGGTAGCTCAGGCGTGCGCCGCGCGCGGTCACCGTCAGACGCAGGCGGCGCGCGCGCGGATGCGCCGCCTTGAGCACCTTGACCGTTGCGCCGTTGGGGGTGGCCAGCTCAAGCCAATCGGGAGTTGCGGAGGGGGATGACATGAATGATGTGCCTTGACTGTCTGATACCCGTCCCGTCCCGTCTTGCTTGACGCTGCCGTATCAGGCGTCAAGCGGGCGGGGCAGGCCGAACCATGTTTCGAACTTGGCCAGCAGGCGTTCCAGTTCCAGGGTCATCAGCGCAAAGCGCGCTTCCATCTCGGCGATGGCCGAGTCGGGCTGGGTGGCATCCAGCTCTTCGGTCACCACGTCGAAGAAGCGCAACTTGCGGATGACCATGTCTTCGCCCAGCACGAATCCGATGCGGTCATCGAATGCCAGGCCCAACTGGTACACCTGCTTGCCGTTACGAAGATGCTCCCGAATTTCATCGCTTTCAAGCTCCTGATGACGACAACGCACGACCGCGCCGCCGGCGCCGGCCGGATCGCGCAATTCGCACTCGTCGGTCAGCGCCAGACCGGCGGGAAGCTCGCCGGTGGTGAGCCATTCAGTCATCAGCTGGCGTGGTGCTTTTTCCGGTGCCAGCGGCACGGCGGGAAAGCTGCCGAGGGCGTCGCGCAGGGTCGACAAGGCATTTTCGGCCGCCTTGCGGCTGGCGGTATCCAGCACCAGCCAACCGTGCTTGCCGTCGACATAGGCGTTCAGGCGCGAGGGACGGGCAAAGGCGCGTGGCAGCAACTGGTCGAGCACCTCGGCCTTGATCCGCTTGCGCTCGCGGCCACCCACAGGGCGCCCTTCCGTCTCGGCCACTTGCCGAATCTTGCGCGTCAGCTCCTGATTGACCACTGCGGCCGGCAGCAATTTGTCTTCGCTGCCCACGCAGGCCAGGGCGTAGTCTCCCTGGCTGAGCACCAGCGGCTCCTCTTCGCCGCCGCCCGATGGCGGAACCGCGCCACGTGTGGTCATTTCCAGCGGCCCGCAAGGGCGAAGGCGGTGATCGTCCAGAGCTTCGGCCAGCCGCCCCAGATCGGACGCCACCGAGGCGGAAAAACGAAACAGCGTCAGATTGCGGAAAAACATGGGGCGGGCGACTCCCGGAAAGACAAAGACCGATCATTGTAGCGGCTCGGCATGGCGATCATGGCGCTACACTGGGGGAAGTCACGTTGCCAGCCCATGCCAAGCCATGCGTATCGAGGATTCCGCCCGCATCACCCAGCGCCTTGTCGAACTGCGCATGGAGCATCGCGATCTCGACGCCGCCATCGAACGGCTGCAACTGAACTCGGCCAACGACCAGCTGCAACTGACGCGTATGAAAAAGCGCAAGCTGCAACTCAAGGACGCCATCGCGCGTCTGGAAAGCCGGCTCATCCCCGATCTGGATGCGTAGGGAGCCCCCGCAAAGCGCAAGTCATCATGCCGGGCAATGCCCGACCTGCATCCGGTACAGCAATGCCGGAAACGTAGGGCGGGCACTGCCCGCCGAGGGGCCTGTCGGCAAAGCGTGAATTCTCATGTCAGGCAATGCCCGACCTGCTTCAGGGCGCGCTCCATGACTTGAACACCGGCAGGCGCACCAGCAACAAACCCGCGCCCACGCCCAGGACATCAAACAGGAAATCCCAGATCGATCCGGTGCGCGCCGGCTGCAGATTCTGCGCCAGCTCGATGCCGGCGCCGAGCGCCAGCGCGCCCGCCGTTTGCCACCACCATGCGCCGCGTGGAAAGGCCAGGCGCGCACATGCGATGAAGGCGGCAAAGCCGATCAGGTGATAGATCTTGTCTTCCTCGTGGAACAGCTCCGGTACGGGGTTCTGGCGCAGGCCGGCGTACAACAGGAAAACGAATACCAGCACGAACGCGACGCGCAACGCGTAGCGCATCAGGACGGGATGGGATCGGGTCATTGTGTGATCAACTCGAAATTCTTGTCGAACAGGCGCGGGTCGCGGCCCGAGGTCAGCCCGTACAGGTCGTAGCGTCGAGCCAGCATGGCGCCGCCATCGCGGATCAACGGCTGCCAGACCAGATTGGCGGTCATGCGGGTCGAGCGCGCCATCATCAGGTCGAACGGGATGGAAATATAGAAGCCCTTGTCAAAACTGCCTTCACCGAATTGCTTTCTGGACACGTTGGTGAAGGTGGCCCAGACACCCATGCGGACGCCGTTGTCGAAAACGCGCGACAGGTTCAACGTGCCGCCCCAGTCGCCGGCCAGATACCGCCCGGCCGATACGGTGGCCAGCACGTCCTGTACACCGGTCTTGATGTAGGCCGTCACATGGCCGGTAACGACATGGTAGTCACGAAAACCGAAATGCTGACTGAAACCGCGCTGGCGCACCCAGTTGACATTGGCCGACACGGCCCATGGCAGACCGAACGGGCGATACAGCACTTCACCGCCGGCGCCGCCGTACATGCTTTCCAGAAGCCCGCCGTAAATCATGCCGTACCAGTCCGGCGCCAGACGGCGTGCGTAATTGAGCTGCAGATTGGGCAGGTTCAGTCGCGAAGTGGTCAGGTATTCGCGGACATGCGTGCGTACGCGCGGCAGGTTGGAGGGCGCGTCGTAGGTGAACTTGTCGTAATTGTCGACGAGGTCGAATTGCGCCGTCGTGCTCAGCCACAGATGCCGGGTGAAGTGATATTCGGCGTCGTAGTTGGCATTGAGCCGGTACAGCACGAAGGCATCCGGGCCGCCGATGTTTTTCTGCAGCGCCAGGCTCACACCGCCCTGGTATTTTTTCAGCGGCGCGCTGTAAAGCACTTCCCGGGATGGTGCGGCTTCGGTTGCCGGCGCATTGCGTTGCACGCTGCGGCGGAAATCCGTCAGCGACTTGTCGTGCCTGAGCAACTGCTTGAACGGCTCGCGATGCACACTGGTCTGCACCACCGGCAGGCCTTCGTTGGTGTCGACCAGGGTGAACCAGTCGATGCCCGGCCCCAGCGCATGATCGAGGATGCGGGAAGCGCGACCCACGCCTTCGGCCGGGTAGTAAAAACGCTCCTGCTCGCCGGTCACATACAGTTCGCGGCCGCGGCGGGATACCTGGCTGACCGCATACCCCGCATTGTCATGCAGGCGCTGGCTGATGGCGGCCCAGTCGGCCTTGTCCGGCGGCGTCGTGGAGGGCTGCCCGGGCGCCAGTTCGGGCGGCGGATCCAGCAACTTGGGTGCGGGCGAGGCATGCCCGAAATTGGCATGCAGGGTGAAGCCGAGCAGGGCCGTGTTGCCGCGTTCGACGCCCACGCTGAAATCGACGTTGTCGTTGAGGCGGTATACCAATCCCAGGTTGAACGGCGAGTCCTGCTTCTGGTTGTTGTCCTTGGGTTCGTGCTGATAGTTGTTGCCGTCGTATTCCAGCTTCAGGCGCAACGGCGCCCACGGGGTCTGGTATTCGACGCCGCCGAACAGGGCCACGGGGCCACGGAAAAAGTGTTTGGCGTTGACTTCGCCGGCGTGAGTCACGTCGGACGTCGGTACCGGGCGTGTATTGAAGCGATCATCGATCCAGCCAAACGGATTATGGATATCGCCGCGCGCGCCGATATAACCCCAGCCCAGTCCCATGCTGACATCGAAGGCGCCGAAGCGCTTGCTGGCCACCACGTATTCGCCGGAAAACAGGCTGGTGCCGCCCACGTCGCGCGCGCCGATCGCCAAGGCAGGCCACCAGCGGCTCTCCCGCCACAGGCGCAGCTTCACGTCGACGGCCTTGTCCTTGTAGCTCTGGTCGCCGCTCAGCGACTCGGGCCCGTACCGACGATTGGAAATGTTGGTATAGCGGAGGGTGCCCTCCAGCCACGAGAACGGCTGCACCGAAATGCCATAGCGGGTATACGGCTGGGTGCGATTGATGTCGAGGCTGAATTCGCCCGCCGGCGCCATGCGCGCCGTGGGCGTCTGCAGCAGGCCGACACCGCCGTAATCGCCCTGCGTCCAGGAGTCGATCGACTGCGCCGGGCACGGCGCCGCCAGGGTCAATCCCAGCAAGGGCAGCAGGCATTGGGCAAGGCGGGTGCGCTTCATCGGTCGGCTTCCGCGGGAACGACAGGCAGAACCTGGGTGGACAGAAAACGCACGGCATCCTTGTTCAGCGTGTCGCGGACCGAATCGGGCAGCACGCGCGGATTCAACGGCACGTACACGATCGC
>DASSBH010000011.1:0-23833 GCA_035698945.1 Oleiagrimonas sp. | reverse complement strand
CTGGAGGGCAAACCCGGTTCGCCGGATGGCAAGTCGATCACGCCCATGCTCGCGCACGGCATCCAGGCCATGTCGATCGGCCTGCTGGTGGGCGAGGACACGCCGATGATCTGGCGCGGTCCGATGGTGACCCAGGCCCTGATGCAATTGTTGACCGACACGCGCTGGGAAAACCTGGACTACCTGGTGATCGACCTGCCGCCCGGCACCGGCGACATCCATCTGACCCTGGCGCAGCGGGTGCCGGTTTCCGGCGGCGTCATCGTCACCACGCCGCAGGACATCGCCCTGCTGGACGCCAAAAAAGCATTGAAAATGTTCGAGAAGGTCGAGGTGCCGGTGCTCGGCATCATCGAGAACATGGCGACGCACATCTGCTCGAATTGCGGCCATGAGGAGCACATTTTTGGCGAGGGCGGCGGTCAGGCCATGGCCGAACAATACGGCGTGCCCTTGCTCGGAGCGCTGCCGCTGGACATCCGCATCCGCGAGCAGGCCGACAGTGGCTGCCCGACCGTGGTGGCCGAGCCGGATTCGGATCTGGCCGCGCGCTACCGCGAGCTGGCTCGCAACACGGCGGCGCGGCTATCGCTGAACGCGCGCAACAAGAGCATCGGATTCCCGAAGATTTCGGTCAGCAACACGTGACGATGAGGTAGCCTATCCGGGTTTACCTCCCATCTCCGCGAGCAGAGCGAGCCCTCATGAGCATCAAGAGCGACAAATGGATCCGCCGCATGGCCGAGGAACACGGCATGATCGAGCCCTTCGAGGCCGGTCAGGTGAAAACCCGCGGCGATCAGCGTCTGGTTTCCTACGGCACGTCCAGTTACGGCTACGACGTGCGCTGCGCCGACGAGTTCAAGGTGTTCACCAACATCAACACCACCATCGTC
This sequence comes from Oleiagrimonas sp., assembly GCA_035698945.1. Classification (GTDB taxonomy): domain Bacteria; phylum Pseudomonadota; class Gammaproteobacteria; order Xanthomonadales; family Rhodanobacteraceae; genus Oleiagrimonas. The sequence goes on along the minus strand of DASSBH010000011.1, from coordinate 22,937 downwards.
GATCCCAAGGCGTTCGACGAACGCAGCTTCGTCGACGTGAAATCCGATGTGTGCATCATTCCGCCCAACTCGTTCGCCCTGGCCCGCACGGTGGAGTACTTCCGCATTCCGCGCCAGGTGCTGACGGTGTGCCTGGGCAAGAGCACCTATGCGCGCTGCGGCATTATCGTCAACGTGACGCCGCTGGAGCCCGAATGGGAAGGCCACGTGACGCTGGAGTTTTCCAACACCACGCCGCTGCCGGCACGCATCTACGCCAACGAAGGCGTGGCGCAGATGCTGTTCCTGGAGTCCGACGAGATGTGCGACACCAGCTATGCCGACCGCGGCGGCAAGTACCAGGGACAACGCGGCGTGACGCTGCCGCATGCCTGATCTGGCTGTACACTTGGGCTTTGTGTCAGATGCAAATCGATATTCAGGAGAACCGCGCATGAACCGTTCCCACCGTTGGATGTCCCTATTTCCCCTGTTGCTCGTGCTCGGCGCGGTCATGGCGCTGGCCGCGTGCGGCGCCAACGTCAAGAGCCAGGCGATCAGCAAGGCCAAGGCGGCCGGTGAATTCGGCATGACGCTGCAGGCCTACAAGAGCGGCCAATTCCTGCTGAACGGGGCGATCCTGTCGTCGCTCGATCTGAGTTCGCACTTCGCGTACCTGCGCGATCAGCACGATCTGCCCAAGACCGTGCTGCTTGAGCGCAGCGACAAGTCGAGCATCCACAAGGAACACCTGCGCTACATGGCCAGCATGGCCTACACCTACGGGTTTGTCGTGTATTACGACGACGACGGCGAGCTGCGCCGGATCATTCCCACGGCAGACGATAAAAAGGTCAGGCTGAGGGGTTCGCCCAAACCGGGCCAGCAAGGCAATCCGCATGTGGAAAGCCACAGCGCGGCGCACAACGGCACCACACCCGATTACGGTTATTGATCAGCTGGGAAGCTGTTCCGATATCCGGATGGCCACGGCAGGGGCGCAGCTGATGCGCTCCCGCCGTTTTTCTATAAATGCTGCCCGAAAAACGCCAGCGTGCGTTGCCATGCCAGTTCGGCACTGGCTTCGTGGTAGTGCGGATCGCCTTCGACGTCGCGATTGAAGGCATGTCCGGCGTCTGGATAGGTGAATACCTCCATGTCCGGCCATTGCTCGCGATGCCTGGCCACGGCCTCGGGCGGTATGGAGCGGTCGTTCTCGCCGAAGTGGAACATCACCGGCGCCTGCAGCGGATCGTTCATGTAGCCGGTATTGCGCGCACCGTAGTAGCTCACTGACGGCATGCCCAGATGCTGCGCCGCCAGCAGGGCCACCGTGCCGCCCCAGCAGAACCCGATCGTGCCGATCTTGCCCGCCGAGGCGATGGCTTCGGCGGCGCTGGCCACGTCTTCCATAGGCCGCTGCATGCCCAGCTCCTGCACCAGCGCCTTGCCGCGTCCGGTGCCGGCCTTGTCATAATCGAGTTCCACGCCACTTTCCAGATGGTCGAAGAATGCCGGCGTCACGGCGGTGTAGCCAGCGGCGGCGAGGCGGTCGGCCACGCTGCGGATGTGCGGTGTGACGCCGTAAATCTCCTGGATCACCACGATGCCGCCCTTGGACTTGCCCTCCGCCTTGGCCAGGTAGGCGCCGATGCATTGGGTGCGGGTGGTGGGGATGTTGATGTGCTGGCCCATGGGAAGACTCCGCAGGATGACGTGGCAGGGCAGCCGATTGCGTACAATAGGCGTTTGCCCCCACATGTTACGCCTCATGCCGCAAGCCTCGCCCAAAATCGGTTTTGTCAGCCTTGGCTGCCCCAAGGCGCTGGTGGATTCCGAGCGCATCCTCACCCAGCTCCGGGTCGAGGGCTACGAACTGGTGCCTACCTACGATGCCGCCGATGCGGTGGTGGTCAACACCTGCGGGTTCATCGACGCCGCGGTGCAGGAGTCGCTGGACACCATCGGCGAGGCGCTCAACGAGAACGGCAAGGTGATCGTCACCGGCTGCCTGGGCAAGCGTGCCGAACTGATCCGCGAGGCTTACCCGGACGTGCTGGCCATCAGCGGCCCGCAGGACTACGCCAGCGTGGTCGGCGCGGTGCACGAGGCGGTGCCGCCGACGCACGATCCTTTCGTGGATCTGGTGCCCGATACCGGCATCAAGCTCACGCCGAAGCATTACGCCTACCTCAAGATTTCCGAAGGCTGCAACCACAAGTGCAGTTTCTGCATCATTCCCTCGATGCGCGGGCGGCTGGTGTCGCGTCCGGTGGACGAGGTACTGCGCGAGGCCGAAAAACTGGTGCACGGCGGCGTGAAGGAGCTGCTGGTGATCTCGCAGGACACCAGTGCCTACGGCGTGGACGTCAAATACGACGAGCGCACATGGCGCGGCAAGACGTATCGCACGCGCATGATCGAGTTGTGCCAGGGGCTGGGCGAGCTGGGTGCATGGGTGCGCCTGCACTACGTCTACCCGTATCCGCACGTGGACGAGCTGATGCCACTGATGGCGGAGGGCAGGATTCTCCCGTATCTGGACATCCCGTTCCAGCACGCCAACCCGCGCATCCTGAAGTTGATGAAGCGCCCCGGCAACATCGACAAGACGCTCGAGCGCATCCGCGCCTGGCGACGCGAGGTGCCGGATCTTACCCTTCGCAGCACTTTCATCGTCGGCTTTCCGGGCGAGACGCAGGCCGAATTCGAGGAGCTGCTGGATTTCCTGCGCGAGGCCGAGTTGGATCGCGTGGGCGCCTTCGCCTACTCGCCGGTCGATGGTGCGCGCGCCAACGAGCTGTCCGATCCGGTGCCGGACGAAGTGCGCGAGGATCGCCTGGAGCAATTCATGGCCGTGCAGGCCGAGGTGTCTGCTGCGCGATTGCAACGCAAGGTGGGCCAAACTCTCGACGTGCTGGTCGATGAAGCCGGCGCGGATGGCGCGGTGGCCCGCTCCAGTGCCGATGCGCCGGAAATCGATGGCACGGTGCGCATTCGCGACGGGCAAGATCTCAAAGCCGGCCAGTTTGCGCGGGTGGTGGTGGAGTCGGCGGGCACGCACGATCTGGCTGCGCGTCTGGCCTGATTGCCACCCCCGGTTCAGCCGAGGTGGCTGGGTTTCCTGTAAAGTGGATTTCCCTTTGTCCGTCAGGTCGTTCGCATGAAATCGCTTGCCTCGATGCGCCGCTCGCCGGTTCGTTGCCGATTTGCCGCCTGCCTGTTTACGCTGGTGCTGTTGCTGCCGGCCATGGCCATGGCGCAGGTGCCGGGTCTTTCGGCCGCCGACAGTGCGGATATCCACGATTTCACCCTCAACCAGGATGTCGTCGGTCGTCTGAAGGACGTGATGACCGCGGGACGCGCCATGAACATCAAGAAGTCGCACCTGGACATGACGCAGGTGCATTCGCTGGACGACATGGCAGACCAGATCGTGACCGCCGACCCGCGCATCAAGCCGCTGCTGGCCAAGCACGGTTTCACGCCGCGCCAGTTCCTGGTGGCGAACCTCGCGCTGGTCAGCACGGTGATGACCGTTCGCTACGCTGAAAAATCGGGCAATGCCAAGGCGCTGGAAAGCCAGCTCAATCCAGCCAACGTGCGCTTCTACAAGGAGCACAAGGCGAGCCTGGACGCGCTGGTGAATCCGCCGGCACCGGCCGCGTCGGCAAAATGACTCCAAGGCAACGTTGAGTTGATCGGCGTTGCCTTGAGCCTCACGCCGGATAGTCGATGTCGATCACGGCAAGGGCGACGCGGCCCGAGGGCAGTTCCGTCTCGAATTCGGCATCCACCTGCTTTTTCAGCAATGCACGCGCCATGGGCGAGTCGACGCTGATGTATCCGCGCTGCGCGTCGGTTTCGTCGGGGCCGACGATGCGGTAGCGCAGGGTTTCGCCGGTTTCCACGTTTTCCAAGGTTACCAGCGCGCCGAAAAAAACGGTGTCGCGTGCGGACGGCGCCGCGTCGACCACCTTCAGCGACGGAATGCGCTTGCTGAGGTAGCGCACGCGCCGGTCGATCTCGCCCAGCTGTTTCTTGCGGTAGATGTACTCGGCGTTTTCCGAACGGTCGCCTTCGGCCGCCGCCGCCGCCAATGCCTTGACCACTTCGGGGCGGCGACGGCGCCACAGTTCATCCAGTTCGGCCTTGAGGGCATCGAAACCCTGCCGGGTGATGATGCGTGTGGATGGGGGCTGCTGAGGGCGCCAGCGACTCATACGGCATTTTCACGTGTGGGTCGCAAATTATACGAACTTGTCTTGAGCCTTGCGCACACGCCGGTTACCGTGGGCAGCTGTCATTGTCCGAAGGGTGCGAGGTGCAAGTGTTGTTGCAGCGTTTTTTTGTCGCCGTGATGGCGGGGTCGTGCGTGGTGCTGGCTGGTTGCGCCAGCCCCGGAGTCCGTTCCGGCTCGACCGCGGTCAATACCTTGTATGCGCAGTTGGATCAGGCCAGCAAGAACTACGAGGCGGCACTTGCACAGGCCGACAGCGGCCAGTCGGAAAAATCCGGCAAGACGATGGATCAGGCACTGGATCAATTGCGCGACGCCGCCGCGCGCTGCGGCAAGACGCCCGGCTGCGACATGCAGCGTTTCGTCTCCACCTATGACCGCCTGTTGCATACGGACAGCGGCGATGTCGCCGCCGAGCAGGATATCGACGATACCGCCGAAAGCGATCTGCCGGTCAACCAGGTCGTGCCGCAGACCCAGCGTACCGTGACGTTGCTGCACGGCCACAAGCTTTCCGATCTGATCGCCATGAACGGCCCGGTCAAGTCGGCGCTGGAAGAGTGGCTGACCTGGCGGCGTCCGCAACTGATGCGCTCGTACGTCAATTACGAATACCTGCGCCATCTGATGTGGCCGCAGTTCAAGAAGGCCGGTCTTCCGGAGGCCATTCTGTTCGGCATCATCACCAAGGAATCCGGCGGCAAGGTGCATGCGGTTTCGCGTTCCAACGCCAAGGGGCCGCTGCAGTTCATGTACGCCACGGGTGCGCGTTTCGGGCTGCACACGGTGGATGGCTTCGATCAGCGTTTCGACCCGGCGATGTCCGCGCGTGCCGCCGCCGAATATGTCGACGAGCAGCTCAAGGTGTTCAACGACAATCTGGAGCTGGTGCTGGCCGCCTACAACGGCGGCGAGGGCAGGGTTGGACGGCTGGTGGACGGCAGAACCGTCAGCTTCTATGACCCGCAGATTTATTTTTCCCTGCCCGAGCAGACCCGCCGTTACGTGCCGCTGGTGCTGGCCGCCTCCTGGTTGTTCCTGCACCCGGACAGCTATCACCTGAAGTTTCCTGAAATCAAGGTGGTGCCGGGGCAGATCAAGCTGGTGCGCCAGGCGTCGCTGTCGGAGTTGAGCATCTGCCTGGGGCAGGACGAAAACATGCGCGACGGCTGGTTCCGTACCCTGCGCAACCTCAATCCGCGCCTGAATCCACAAGATGAACTGGCGCCGGGAACGCTGCTTCATGTGCCGCGCAAGCTGGAAGCGGCCTATGCGCGCGATTGCACCGACGGTCCGTGGCCGATCCTGGCGGCGGATCTGCATTCGGGTACCGTGCCGGCGCCGCCGCCTTCGGGATTGCCGCGCCATTACGTCGTGCGCAGCGGCGACACCTTGTCGGGCATCGTCAGCCGGCTGGGCTGTTCCAGCGTGCGCGAAGTGGCGCGGATGAACCACCTGCGCCGGCCGCATTACGCCATTCGCGTGGGCCAGCGCCTGACCCTGCCGCGCTGTTATTGATTCAAGTAGGGCGGGCATTGCCCGCCGAACAAAGCTTGCGTGCACGCGAGACTTGCATGGCGGGCAGTGCCCGCCCTACCCGGGTCTCGGGTCCCGTCAGTCAGGCAGCTGCTTCTGCCGCACCGGCCCAGGTGTTGCTGGCGGCGTTTTCGGGCACGCTCTGTTTGAGCTGGCGCAGTATGCGCAAGATCTGACGGTGGATCGCGGCGATCTGGGCGTGTTCGGAATCGCGGGTTTCGTGGAAAACCACGGCCAGCCACAAGGCGATGCCGCGCAGACGTACCTGCGGATTGTCGGAACGCGCGCGAGTCAGGCCGGTTTCGGCGCCGCTGCCCCAGACGGCGTAACGCTTTTCCGGCGACGTGCCGTACAAGTGCGGAAATTCGCAACGGCCAGCCTGGGCCAGTTCGCGCAGGGTGAACAGGGCTAGCTTCTGGCGCGCATCGTGGGGCAATCCTTGAATGATGCCGTCGATTTCACGGAATTCACGCCCCAGGCGTGTCGCTCGGCTGATGGCGATGATACGTGTAACGATGCGCATATTTTCTCTCTGCGTGCAGATTCGTGGAAGTCTGCCCAGTGGCAACCATGCGCATGGTAGGCGTTTGCTCCAGTTGGAATACCGCAATGCGTCACAAAATGACGTGTTGTGTCACTTCAGGGTATTGCGCTGCCCTTGGAAAAACCCCAGTCGCTGCCCCATCTGCACGTGCTGCTCGGGCTGAAACGGCTCCAGGCGGGCTTCCGATGGCAGCAACACGATAACGGTCGAGCCCATGTTGAAACGACCCATCTGGCTGGCCCGGGACAGGTGCGGGGCGTTCTCGGAGGCGTCGCGGTGCGTGATCGACCCTGCATAGGGCGGCACCACCAGGCCATCCCAGACGGTGCTGATGCTGGACACCAGCATGGCGCCGACCATGACAACGACGAATGGCCCATGCTCGCCCTGGAAATGGCAAGCCAGCCGCTCGTTGCGCGCGAACAGGCGCGGGATGCTGGCGACGGCGGCCGGAGCCACGCTGAAGATGCGCCCCGGAATGTGCGTGGTGTGCCGGAGTTGGCCGGACAACGGCATGTGCACGCGGTGATAGTCGCGCGGCGACAGGTAGACAGTGACGAAGTGGCCGTCGCGGTAATGGGCTGCCGCTTCCTCGTCGGCCAGCAGTTCGGCCACGCTGAAATCCTGCCCCTTGGCCTGCAGGATGCGGCCCTCGCGAATGCGGCCGGCCTGGCTGATGCGGCCATCGGCAGGGCAGGCGATGGCGTCCGGATCGGTGGGCACGGTACGCGCGCCGGTACGCAATTCGCGCGTGAAAAAGGCATTGAAATGCGGGTAGGCGAGGGGATCGGACTGGATCGCCTGCGCCATGTCGACCTGATAACGGCGCACGACCTGGGATATCAGGAAATTTTTCCATGGCCGCCATGTCCAGCGCGTGGCGTGATACACCACGCGCGAGAGAAAGCGGTGCGGCAGCAGGTATTGCAGCAGGATTTTGGGTGTCATTGGCCGAAGTATAGACGGCCGCCGGTTTATAATGGCGCGCCCTGCTGCGGATGTTTGCCGTGACTGCCGAACTTGCCACCATCATCGACTTCATCCGCTATGGCGCCAGCCGCTTTTCGGCCGCCGGATTGACCTTCGGCCACAGCCACGACAACCCCATCGACGAGGCCACCCATCTGGTGCTGGCCGCGCTGCACCTGCCGCCGGACATTCCGCCGGCCTACGGCGCGGGCAGGCTCACGGCGGATGAGCGCGCCACCGTGCTGGAATTGATCGAGCGCCGCGTCGACGAGCGCGTGCCGGTGGCCTACCTGGTGGGCGAAACCTGGTTTGCCGGCATGAAGTTCAAGAGCGACCGCCGCGCCCTGGTGCCGCGCTCGCCCATTGCCGAATTGATCGAATCGGGCTTCTCGCCATGGCTGGACGATCGCCATGTCGAGCGGGCGCTGGACCTCTGCACCGGCTCCGGCTGCATCGGCCTGGCCATGGCCGAATATCGTCCCGACTGGCACGTGGACATCGTCGACATCAGCGCCGACGCGTTGAGCTTGGCGCGCGAAAACCTTGCCTTCCATGGTCTGGAAGCGCGCGTCGAAGCCATCCAGTCGGACTTGTTCGACCACCTGACCGGTCGCCGCTACGACCTCATCGTCTCCAACCCGCCCTACGTCACCGAGGACGAGTACGCGGCGCTGCCGGGCGAGTACGCCCACGAACCCAAGCTGGGTCTGACTTCCGGCGCCGACGGTTTGGATCTCTGCCTGCGCATGCTGGCCGAGGCTCCCGACCACCTCACCGACGACGGCGTGTTGATGGTGGAGGTGGGCGAAAGCGAACATGCCTTGTGCCGCCTGTTGCCACAAGTGCCGTTTGCGTGGATCGAGTTCAAGGTCGGCCTGATGGGCGTGTTCGTGCTGGAACGTCGCGATCTGGTCGAGCACGCCGACGCCATCGCCGCGGTGCTGGCGGCGCGTCATGCGTGAGGATCATTTTGCCGGGCCGGAATGATTTGGGATGATGTTGCGGGATCAGGGCTTGCAGTAATTCCCACGTCCTTGTCATTCCGGCGAAAGCCGGAATCCATGTGATCGGAGCGGAAGCTTTCAAATTCAGCAATATTAGGTAAGCGTGAAAAATGGATTCCGGCCTTCGCCGGAATGACGGCACGCAGGGTTTGAAAGGCTGACGTACACTCGAAACCTTGCACGCCCCCCGCACAGCGCGCCCTCGCCCCTCGCAATTCATCCCTCGCAACTCATTCATGTCCAACACCCTCGGCAAACTCCTCACCGTCACCACCTTTGGCGAAAGCCACGGGCCGGCGATCGGCTGCGTGGTCGATGGCTGCCCGCCGGGGCTGGCGATCGCGCCCGAGGATTTCCGGCATGACCTCGAGCGCCGCGCCACGGGCCGCTCCCGTCATACTTCGCAGAGGCACGAAGCGGACGACGTGGAAATCCTGTCAGGCGTGTATGAAGGTCTCACCACCGGCACGCCGATCGCGCTCCTGATTCGCAACACCGATCAGCGTTCGCGCGATTACAGCGCCATCGCCGACACCTTCCGCCCCGGCCACGCCGACTACACCTATTGGCAGAAATACGGCATCCGCGACCCACGCGGCGGCGGACGCGCTTCGGCGCGCGAAACCACCATGCGCGTGACGGCCGGGGTGATCGCCAGGAAGTGGCTGGCCGAACGCCATGGCGTGCGCGTGCGTGGCTACCTCGCGCAACTGGGCGAAATCGTGCCGGCGGGATTCGACTGGAATGCGGTCGAGGCCAATCCGTTCTTCTGGCCGCATGCGGCACAGGTGCCGGAACTGGAGGCCTATCTGGACGCCATTCGTGGCGAGCGCGATTCGGTCGGCGCACGCGTCAACGTGGTCGCCGAAGGCGTACCGCCGGGCTGGGGTCAGCCGATCTACGGCAAGCTCGACGGAGAACTCGCGGCGGCGCTGATGTCGATCAACGCGGTCAAGGGCGTGGAAATCGGCGACGGTTTCGCGGTTGTGGCGCAACGCGGCACGCAACATCGCGACGCGATGTCGCCGCAAGGATTCGCCTCCAACCACGCCGGTGGTGTGCTGGGCGGCATTTCCAGCGGGCAGGCCGTAACGGCTTCCATCGCACTCAAGCCCACCTCCAGCATCGCCACGCCAGGCCACAGCGTGAACAAGGCCGGCGAGCCGGTGGAGGTGGTCACCAAGGGGCGCCACGACCCTTGCGTCGGCATCCGCGCCACGCCCATTGCCGAGGCCATGATGGCGCTGGTGCTGATGGATCTGGCGCTGCGCCACCGCGCTCAATGCGGTGACGTCGGCGCCATCGATCCGTGCATCACCCGGGGAAGCGAATGACCAACCCACGCAGGGCGGGCAGCGCCCGCCGAATATGGCCCGCGCATGGGCCCACCTTTCATGGCGGGCAGTGCCCGCCCCATGCGCAATACGAGGCAATCCACGAACGGATGGAATCTCCATGAGCAGCAAACCGCGCCTGTGGGTATCGCGACCCACGTTCGACGATGTCATTGCGCCGCTTGGCGAACATTTCGACGTGCATGCAGAGGAGGTGGAGCGACCGTTGCCGCACGATGAGCTGAAAGCCCGGCTGGCCGAAAGCGATGCCGCCATCGTCGGCCTCAAGGAGCGCATCGGTGCTGACGAGGTGGCTGGCGCCGACAAATTGCGCATCGTCGCCAACCTGGCGGTGGGCTACGACAACCTCGACATCAAGGCGCTCACCGCTGCCGGCATTGGCGCCAGCAATACTGCCAACGTGCTCAACGAGAGTGTCGCCGATTTTGCCTGGACATTGATGCTGGCTGCCGCGCGACGTCTCGGCGAAGCCGAGCGCTGGGTGCGCGCGGGCCAGTGGAAACAGCCGGCGGGCTATCTGGACTGGATGGGTGTGGATCTGTTCGGCCGCACCCTCGGCATACTCGGCATGGGCCGTATCGGCCAAGCGGTAGCGCGCCGCGCGGTTGGTTTCCGCATGCCGGTGATCTATCACAACCGCTCGCGGCTGGATGCAGCCACCGAGCGCGAGTGCGGCGCGCGTTACGTGGACAAGGCCACCCTGCTGCGCGAATCCGACGCACTGGTGCTGGTGGTGCCGCGCACGCCGGAAACGCATCACATCATCGACGCCGAAGCGTTGGCGGCGATGAAGCCGACCGCCGTGCTGGTGAACGTGGCGCGCGGCGGCGTGGTGGACGAGGCGGCCCTGGCGGCGGCGTTGGCCGAAAAACGCATTGCCGCCGCCGGTCTGGATGTGTTCGAAGGCGAGCCGGCCGTACATCCCGCCCTGCTCAAGCTGGACAACGTGATCCTCAGCCCGCACATGGCCAGCGCCAGCGTCGGCACCCGCCGCGCCATGGCCGCCACCGCCGCCGACAACGTGCTGGCGTTTTTCGGCCTGGGCGAGCATGCCGGCAAGCCGCCCAACCTCCTCAACCCCGAAGTCCTGAAACTTTCTTTGTAGAAGCGGGCCTGCCAAAGAATTCAATGAAATCCACGTTTGTTTTCGAGAATGTCGCCATGAGCAAGAAGAGCCAATACAACGTCGCCATCGTCGGCGCCACCGGTGCGGTCGGCGAAACCCTGCTGTCGATTCTTGCCGAGCGCGATTTCCCCATCGCCAAACTGACGCCGCTGGCCAGCGAGCGCTCGGCCGGCAGCGAGGTGGAGTTCGGTAGAAAGACATTGACGGTGCAGAACCTTGCCGACTGCGACTTCAAGGACATCGACATCGCGTTCTTCTCCGCCGGCGGCGCAGTCAGCCGCGAGCATGCGCCGCGCGCGGCGGCGGCCGGGGCCGTGGTCATCGACAACACCTCCGAATTCCGCCGCGATGCCGACGTGCCGCTGGTGGTGTCCGAAGTCAATCCGCACGCCATCGCCGAATACACGCGACGCAACATCATCGCCAACCCCAACTGCTCGACCATGCAGATGCTGGTGGCGCTGGCGCCGATCCATCGCGAGGTCGGTATCGAGCGCATCAACGTGGCCACTTATCAGTCGGTATCCGGAGCAGGGCGTTCGGGCATGGAGGAACTGGGGCGGCAGACCGCGGCGATGCTCAATTTCCAGGAGTACAAGCCGCAGAAGTTCCCCAAGCAGATCGCCTTCAACGTCATCCCGCACATCGACACCTTCCAGGACAACGGCTACACCCGCGAGGAAATGAAGATGGTGTGGGAGACGCACAAGATCCTCGAAGACGACAGCATCGGCGTGAATCCCACCGCCGTGCGCGTGCCGGTGTTTTACGGTCATGCCGAGGCCGTCCACATCGAAACCCGCGACGAGATGTCCGTCGAAGCCGTGCGCGAGCTGCTGGCCGCATCGCCAGGCGTGGTGGTGATCGACGAGCGCAAGGACGGCGGCTATCCCACGCCGGTGAGTGACGCGGCGGGCAAGGATCCGGTGCTGGTGGGACGCATCCGGCGCGACATTTCGCACCCGCGCGGTCTGGATTTGTGGGTGGTGGCTGATAACATCCGCAAAGGCGCGGCGCTCAATGCCGTGCAAGTGGCCGAATTGCTGGTGGAGGATTATTTGTGATGCGATACGCTGCCATTGTCCTGAGCGCGACCCTGCTGTTGCCCGTTGCGGCCATGGCTGGCGCGCCACAGTCGTCCGATGCGCATGCATCCTTGAAACAGCAAGTGGCGCAGGTGCATCGGGAAGTCAGGAATCAGAAGCAGGAGACGGACCGGCTGCGCGAAAAGGTGGATGCGCTGCAAAAGCAGACCAACGCCGGCCGGGAGCGCCTCAAGCAGAGCGATGAAACCATCGCGAAGTTGCGCAAGCAGCTTGAAAAGTTGGACGTCAAAGCGCCGACGCCATCCAAAACGCACTGAAAAGTTGGGCGGCAACTGTGACGTAGTGCATGGAAAGCTGTTCAGGTTTTTCGCGCAAGTCCGCATTGTTGGTGAAAAAATCGGTTGTGATTTAAAGTTACGCCCTGGCCGCGAAGCAAATTTGTGCTGTCGCGCCTTGTCTGTTGTCTGGGGGATGTCCCGATGAATCGTTCCGTGAAGCTGTCGGCACTGGTAGCCCTGGCGCTGGCCAGCAGCCAGGCCATGGCATTGGATCTTGGCCAGATTCAGGTCAAGTCGGCGCTGGATCGGCCTTTGGTGGCCGAGATACCACTGCATCCGGATTACCCCGGTGAGGCCGATCACGTCCAGGTGAGCCTGGCCCCGGCAGCGGCATTTGCCAGCGCCGGCATCAGCCGCGCCGACCTCAAGGTGCCATTGACCTTCACAGTGGTCACCCACGACGACGGACAGAAATTCATCCGCGTGACCAGCACCCAGCCCGTACGCGAGCCGTACCTGGACTTCCTGATCCAGGTGACCTGGCCCAAGGGCAAGATGCTGCGCGAGTACACCGTGCTGCTCGATCCGCTGAGCAGCAGCGCGACCTTCTCGTCGGCCGCGCCGGCCAGCACCAACACGCAGGCCCCTGCGCCTGCGCCTGCACCAGCACCTGCACCTGCGCCAGCCCCGGCACCTTCCAAACCGGAAGCGCCAGCTGCCGCGCCGGTGGCCAGCGAGCCTGCGCCATCGTCGCCGGCCAAGCCCAGGGCCGAGATCTACGGCCCGGTCAAGCATGGCGATACGCTGTCGCACATTGCACGTGCCAGCGCGATCGACGGCGTCGGCTACATGCAGATGCTGGTGGCGCTGAAAGCGGCCAACCCGGATGCCTTTTTCCAGAACAACGTGAATGCCCTCAAGGCCGGCGCCATATTGCGTATTCCCACGAGGCAGGAAGCCTTGGCGGTTTCGCGCAGGGCCGCCATTGCCGCCGTGCGTCAGCAAAATCGGACCTGGCAGAGTGAGCACGCCACGTCGCCGACACTGGTGGCCGGCAGCGGCGGCTCCTCCAAATCGTTGATCGACACGGGCGCGGGCGCGTCCGGCGGCGATCATCTGGCCCTGGTGCCGCCGGAGGCCGGGAGTGGCAGTGCCACGGGCGCTGGCACGGCTTCGGGCAGCCAGTTGCGTCAGGAACTGGCGCGCAGCCAGGAGGCCTTGTCCAGCCAGAAGCAGGCCGCCGCTGATCTCAGCTCGCGCGTGTCCGCCCTGGAGCAGTTGCAGGACAAGAACAAGCGCCTGCTCAACCTGAAAAGCGCCGAAATCGCGGCTTTGCAGGACAAGCTGGCCGATGCCCGCAAGTCGGCCGGTCTGCCCGCGTTGCCGACGTCCACGGCGCAGGCCGGTTCGATGGCTGCCGCTTCGGCATCAAGCGCCGGCGCTGCCGGAACTTTGCCGGCGGCGGCGATATCGACCGTGGGCACGACAGCCGTCGCGGCTGCCGGCTCCGTGCAGCAGAAAGTCACGAAGCCGGAACCAGCCGTCAAGCATCAAGCCCCTCCGGCAGCCACGGCGGCATCGCAGGCGGGAGCTTCCGTGCCCTGGTACGAGCGGATGTGGGTGCGCATCGGTCTGGCGGTTCTGATTGTGCTGCTGATCGTCTGGGCCTTCCTGCGCCGACGCAAGCCCAAGCACGGGCACGGCAAGGCTTCCGTGGCCAAGCATTTCAGCGATTCGCCATTGGGTCCCACCGCAGGCGCAGCCGCCGAACTGGATGACGAGGGTGATGCCGCGTACGCTCCCGAAGCGGACGAAGACGGCGAACACGAACTGCTGGCGCAACTGGCCGAGCACCCCGACGATGTGGGGCTGCACCTGGAGCTGGTCAGCCTGTACTACGCACGCGGCGATGCCGACCAGTTCGAAGCCGCCGCCGAAGCCATGCACGCCTACGTGGATGACGAAAACCAGCCCGAGTGGCTGGAAGTGCAGGCCATGGGGCGCGAGCTGGCGCCGGATCACCCGCTGTTCATCACCTCGACCATCGAGGAGGCGGCTCCCGAGGCGCTTGCTCCCGAGGAGCACACCGATTTTCTCGACACCACGCACGGCGACACCTTCGACCATGCGGCCGAAGACGCGCATGCTCCGGTGTCCGCCGACGATGCGCCCGAGGCTTCGAGCAACGACTACAGCTTCGACTTTGATCTGACGAACGAATCGACCACCCACAAGGACGACACGGACACCGTGGGGCATGACGAAGAGATATCCGGCACCTCGGCCAGCGGCATGCCCGACGAATCCGAATTCGACGCCTTGCCACCGCTGTCTTCCGACATCGACGACGGCCTGTCCCATGACGGGGATTTCGAGATGGAGGAGCCATCGACATCGAGCCGTCTTGCCGACGAGCTGTCCACCGATGCGGCAGACGATTTCGCCAAGCCCGGCTTCTCCGACGATCCGGTGGACACCAAGCTGGATCTGGCACGCGCCTACATTGACATGGGCGACCACGAAGGCGCACGGGCCATGCTGCACGAAGCCATGCACGAAGGCTCGCAAATGCAGAAGGAATCCGCGCAAAAACTGCTCGACGAATTGGACTGAGCCCGTGGTGGCTTTGCTCACCGGGTTCTGGTGAAGAGATGTGGACACGGATCAACGCGGATAAACGCGGATACAAGAAAACAAACCATCTTGATCCGAGTCCATCCGCGTTGATCGGTGTCAAAAGGCGTCGATTGCATCGCGCTGCTCGAATACTCCCGAATCCACCCTGGTTTTTGCATCCACGCGATTTTGTCTCATGCGTCTCGTCCTGGGCATCGAATACGACGGTACCGACTTCCTCGGCTGGCAGCGCCTCAGCCACGGCCCGAGCGTGCAGGCGGCGGTCGAGAAGGCACTGTCGTTCGTGGCCAACGAACCCATCGATGTGACCTGCGCCGGGCGCACCGACTCGGGCGTGCATGCGCAATGCCAGGTCGTGCATTTCGACACCGACGTGCAGCGTTCGCCGCGTGCGTGGGCGCTGGGTGCATGTTCCAACCTGCCGCGCGAAGTGGCGGTGTTGTGGGCGCAGGAGGTGGTCGACGATTTTCATGCGCGTTTCGACGCGTGTGCCCGGCGTTACCGCTACACCATTCTCAATCGTCCGATTCGCGCCGCCCTGGAAGCGCGCTACGTGACCTGGGAACGTCTGCCGTTGGACGCCGAAGTCATGCACGAAGCCGCGCAGGCACTGGTCGGCGAGCATGATTTTTCCGCCTTCCGTGCCATCTCGTGCCAGGCGCGTCATGCACGCCGCAACGTCCATGCCGTCGCGGTGCGGCGTGAAGGGGAGCGTGTGATGATCGAGGTTCAGGCCAATGCCTTTCTGCACCACATGGTGCGCAACATCGTCGGTTCGCTGTTGCCCATCGGCAGGGGTGAAAAGCCGCAGGAATGGATGGCCGAGTTGCTGGCGGGTCGCAACCGCGAAGTGGCCGGACCGACGGCCCCGGCTTCCGGGCTGACCTTTGTCGGCCCGCGTTATCCCCGCCATTGCCGATTGCCCGAAAACATCAGCATGTGAGCCGACCGCATTTCCCAAGCGCGGCCATTTGTGGCATCAATAGGAGATGATCCGTACCCGCATCAAATTCTGCGGCATGACCCGCATCGAGGACGCCGTATTGGGTGCACGTTTCGGCGTGGACGCCATCGGCTTGGTATTCACGCGCCGCAGCCCACGCTTCATCGAGCCGGCACAGGCTCGCGCCATCGTTGCCGCATTGCCGCCATGGACCCACGTGGTTGCACTGTTCATGGATGACGCGGCCGACTGGATACGCGAGGTCGAACAAACGATCCGGCCGCACCTCCTGCAGTTCCACGGCAGCGAGGACGATGCTTTCTGCAGCAGTTTCGATACGCCGCACATGAAAGCCATCGCCATGGGCTCGGAGAATGACGTGCATGCCCGCCTGTCCGCCCATCCCCATGCCCGTGGATTCCTGCTCGACGGCCATGCGGCCGGCACGCAAGGTGGGCGAGGGCAAGGTTTCGATTGGTCGCGCATTCCACACGACGTGGAGCAACCGCTGATTCTTGCCGGAGGCATCGCTTCGGACAATGTGGCGAGGGCCATCGCGCGGGTACGGCCTTGGGCGGTCGATGTATCCAGCAGCATCGAATCGGCTCCCGGCGTGAAGGACGCCGAGAAGATGGCGGTTTTTGTCGCTGCGGTACGTCGGGCCGACGCGGAGCTGGCATGAACAGCGCCGCCAGCGTCGCCGCCATCGAAGAATGCACCGGCGATCCTGGTCAATTCGATCCGGCGATGCTGATCGCGCGCGATCGACCGTTGGTCATTCGTAGATTGGTTCGCGAATGGCCGTTGGTGCGTCACGCGCTTGAATCGGCCACCGCTTTCGCCAAGGCGCTGGCGGCCATGGACAACGGCGCCGACGTGGACACATTGCGGTTGCCACCCGAAGCCGATGGCCATATCGGCTATACGCCGACGATGGATGGTTTCAACTATCAGCACTTCCGTGTGCCGTTGACGCAGGGTTTGCAGCGGCTGGCCGGTTACAGCCAGGTCGAACATCCACCCGGCCTCGCCATCCAGAGCGTGGCCATCGACACCTGCATTCCGGCTTTTCGTCAGGATCATGCGCTGGACTTCCTGGATGCGTCCGTGCAGCCGCGCCTGTGGGTGGGCAATCGCGTGACCACGCCCACGCACTTCGATGCCCAGCACAACATCGCCTGCGTGGTCTGCGGGCGGCGGCGTTTCACGCTGTTTCCGCCGGAGCAGTTGCCCAACCTCTACATCGGCCCGCTCGATTATGCCCCGACCGGCGCCGCCATCAGCATGGCGCGGCTGGATCAGGCGGACGATCCGCGCTTTCCGCGCCTGCGTACGGCCCTGGCCGCCGCGCATACGGCCACGCTCGAACCGGGCGATGCCATCTACATGCCGCCCCTGTGGTGGCACAACGTGGCCTCGCTCGAACAACTCAATGCGCTGGTGAATTACTGGTGGCCCAGCTTATCCGGCGCCGGATACGGTCAAGGCGATTCGCTGGATGCATTGTTCCATTGCATCCTGGCGTTCCGCGGGCTGCCGGCCGGGGAGCGGGCACATTGGCGAGGTCTGCTCGAACATTATGTTTTCGATGAGGCCGATCCTGTGGCTCACGTTCCGGAACATCGTCGTGGCGTGCTGGGCAAATCGCTCACGCCGGAACAGCTGGCGTGGCTGCGCAAGGCCGCAGTTCGGCATTTGTGACGTGAGGTTGGCCATTCCCTACCCTTCTCCAGGCGGCAGAGGGGTAGGCGAGTCAAGTCAAACTTCAATCGTCCGCCAGTTCACGGCCCAGCCAGTCGACCAATGCCATCAGATGCGGGCTCTCATTTGATCGCAGGGTACACAAAACCCAGCGCGCCGATGTGGCGCGGAAACTCCAAGGCGCAACCAGCCGACCGGCAGCCAAATCATCAGCCACCAGCGCACGCGGAGCGATGGCCACGCCAAGTCCGGCCACCGCAGCCTCCAGCAGGTAGTACAGGTGCTCGAATGACTGGCCGAGATGCAAGTCATCAACGGCGATGCCTTCGGCGCGAGCCCACGCCGGCCACGCCTGCGGACGCGAGATGGTGTGCAGCAGGGATTCCTTGCACAGCACGGATGGTTCGCCTGCATACAGAATGTCATGTCGCGGGTGACGTGGACTGAAGACGGGGCCGATATGTTCGGCAGCCAATTCGTGCACCTGCCATGACGCCGGCCATGGCTGTTCGGCGATCAGCAATGCGGCATCCAGGCCCGGCATGGCGGGCGCGGGCGGTTCTTCCATCGCGGCCAGATGCAGCTTCACGTCTGGCAGGTCGCGTTGCAGCTTTTCCAGGCGCGGAATGATCCAGCGCGCCAGCACGCTGCTGGAGCACCCCAGAACGAGCGGCGCCTGGGCGGATGTCTGCCGCAGTTGCTGGCAGCATCGGCGCAGCCGGTCGAAGGCGTCGGTGGTCCCATCGCGCAGGCGTCGGCCCGCCGGCGTCAGCGACAATCCGCGCCCTTCGCGCACGGTAAGGGCGGTGCCGAGTTCAGCTTCCAGTGCGCGAATCTGACGACTCACCGCTCCATGCGTCACGTGCAGCTCGTCGCCGGCACGGCTGACACTCTCCAGACGGGCCACGGCTTCAAAGGCACGCAAGGCATTCAGCGAGGGCAGGTCACGAGACATGGAATATGTGAGTTTTTCTGACAAGTTGCGGCTATCTTATCGCTTTTGCCACCATCGCGGCTGCACTAGGCTGGGCATCTCGCCACCACCCCGAGTGGCCGCTATTCCGGATACGAGCCTTTCCATGTCCACGATCGACGATTACCACGCCTATCCCGATGCCCATGGCCGTTTTGGCGACTACGGGGGCGTCTACGTGGCCGAAACCCTGATGGCGCCGCTGGCGGAGTTGACCGAGGCCTACACGCGCCTGCGTGCGGATCCGGACTTCGTGGCCGAACTGGATCGCGACCTTGCGCACTACGTCGGGCGTCCGAGCCCGATCTATCACGCCGAGCGCCTGTCGCGCGAGGTCGGTGGCGCGCGCATCGTGTTCAAGCGCGAGGATCTGAACCACACCGGCGCGCACAAGATCAACAACACCGTCGGCCAGGCCCTGCTGGCCCGGCACATGGGCAAGCCGCGCGTGATCGCCGAAACCGGCGCCGGCCAGCATGGCGTGGCCACGGCCACCGTGTGCGCACGCCTGGGCCTGAAATGCGTCGTGTACATGGGCAAGGTGGACATGGAGCGCCAGGCCATCAACGTCTATCGCATGAAGTTGCTGGGGGCCGAGGTGGTGCCGGTCACCTCCGGTTCGCAGACGCTCAAGGACGCGCTCAACGAAGCCCTGCGCGACTGGGTCACCAACGTCGCCGACACCTTCTACATCATCGGCACCGTGGCCGGCCCGCATCCGTATCCGATGATGGTGCGCGACTTCAATGCCGTGGTCGGGCGCGAGGCGCGCGCGCAGGTGCAGGACATGTTCGGTCGCCTGCCGGATGTCGTCACCGCCTGCGTCGGCGGCGGCTCCAATGCCATGGGCATCTTCCACGCATTCCTCAACGATCGCGACGTGCGCCTGGTGGGCGCGGAAGCGGCGGGCGAGGGCATGGATACCGGTCACCATGCCGCCTCGCTGGCCGCCGGACGCCCCGGCGTGCTGCACGGCAATCGCACCTACGTGTTGTGCGACGACGACGGCCAGATCACCGAGACGCATTCCATTTCCGCCGGCCTGGATTATCCCGGCGTCGGCCCCGAGCATGCTTTCCTGAAAGACACCGGTCGCGCCGAATACGTGGGCGTGAGCGACGCCGAGGCCATGGACGCCTTCCACCGCCTGACCGAAGTCGAGGGCATTCTGCCGGCGCTGGAATCCAGCCACGCCGTGGCCCAGGCCATCAAGCTTGCCGCCGGCATGCCGAAGGACGGCATCGTGCTGTGCAACCTCTCCGGACGCGGTGACAAGGACGTGCACACCGTGGCCGAGCGCGAGGGGATAACACTGTGAGCAACCGCATTGATGCCCGCTTCGCCGAGCTCAAGGCCACCGGCCGTACAGGCCTGATCCCATTTATCACCGCGGGCGATCCGTCACCCGATACGGTGGTGCCATTGATGCATGCGCTGGCGGCGCATGGCGCCGACGTCATCGAGCTGGGGGTGCCGTTTTCCGACCCCATGGCCGACGGCCCTTCCATCCAGCATGCGGATGAGCGCGCGCTGGCCGCGGGTGTCGGGCTGGCTGACGTCCTGCACTGGGTGAGCCGGTTTCGGCAGGACGATGACGCCACGCCCATCGTGTTGATGGGCTATCTCAACCCCATCGAAATCCACGGCTGTCGGGCGTTTGCCGACGAAGCCGTGGCCGCCGGCGTGGACGGCGTGCTGCTGGTGGATTGCCCCATCGAGGAAGCCGTCACAGCCGCACCATTGCGCGAGGCGGGCTTGCGCCAGATCTGGCTGGCCGCACCCACGACCAGCGCCGCGAGGCTGGAGCGTTTGTGCGAATCCGCCGAGGGCTTCCTGTATTATGTCTCGGTTGCGGGGATTACCGGTACTCACGGTCTGGCCGTCGGCGACATCGCGGCGCGTGTGACTGGCATACGCGAAAAAGCCGGCGCACCGGTGGCGGTCGGTTTCGGCGTGCGCAGTGCCGAACAGGCGCGCGCCATAGCCGAATTCGCCGATGCCGTGGTCATCGGCAGTGCTCTGGTGGAGCGTCTGGCTGGCGCCGGTAATGCCGCGGAAGTGACTGCAAGGGCAGGCGATTTTCTCGCCCCCATTCGTGCCGCGCTGGACGAGAAGGCGCGGACGACCGATTGAATCAAGGGTGTGATGGCATGAACTGGCTGCAAAAACTGATGACTCCGAAGGTGCGCACCGAAAGTGCCGCCGCCAACAAGAGCAAGGTGCCCGAAGGCGTGTGGGGGCAGTGCAAGGGTTGCGGCCAGGTGCTGTATCGGCCCGAGCTGGAGCGCCAGATGATGGTCTGCCCCAAGTGCGGCCACCACCACACCCTCGCCGCGCGCAAGCGTCTGACGGAGCTGTTCGACGAAGGCAGCACCAGCGAGCTTTTCGCCGACATGACGCCGGTCGATACGCTCAAGTTCCGCGATTCCAAGAAGTACAAGGATCGCATTCTCGCCGCACAGAAAAAGACCGGCGAAAAAAGCGCCATGGTCGCGATGCAGGGCAAACTCAAGGCCATGCCGTTGATCGCCGTGGCCTTCGAGTTCGGCTACATGGGCGGCTCCATGGGTTCCGTCGTGGGTGAAAAATTCACCCGCGCCGCCGAGCGCGCTCTGGCCGAGCGCGCCCCGTTCGTGTGCTTCAACGCCACCGGCGGCGCGCGCATGCAGGAAGGTCTGCAATCACTGATGCAGATGGCCAAGACTTCGGCGGCGCTGGCCAGGCTGCGCAAGGCTGGCGTGCCCTACATTTCCGTGCTGACGCATCCCACCACGGGCGGCGTCTCGGCCAGCTTCGCCATGCTGGGCGACATCAACATCGGCGAGCCGGGCGCCCTGATCGGCTTCGCCGGCCCGCGCGTCATCGAGCAGACCGTGCGCGAAACGTTGCCCGAAGGCTTCCAGCGCTCCGAGTTCCTGCTCCAACACGGCGCCATCGACATGATCGTCGACCGGCGCGAAATGCGCGACAAGCTGGCCGATTTGCTGAGTATTCTGACCCACACCAAGCATGCCGCCTGACCACATCCGGCCCTTATATATTTGTAGGAGCCTGCCTGCAGGCGATAGCCTCAGCGCCTGACTGAGCCTTGAGGTCAATCGCCTGCAGGCAGGCTCCTACAAAAAAGATGGTTGGCGGCGTCGGGTTTTTCAGGCGCGTTTCGGCAGCACCCAGTCGGGCCGCACGAAATGGCAGTTGTAGCCTTCAGGGTAGCGCTGCAGGTAATCCTGATGCTCCGGTTCGGCTTCCCAGAAGTCGCCGGCGGCGGTGACTTCGGTGACGACCTTGCCCGGCCACAAGCCTGATGCGTCGACGTCGGCGATGGTGTCCTCGGCGACGCGCTTTTGTTCGTCGTCCAGATAAAAGATGGCCGAGCGGTAGCTGGTGCCAAGGTCGTTGCCCTGGCGGTTGACGGTGGTCGGGTCGTGGATCTGGAAGAAGAATTCCAGCAACCGACGGTAGCTGATGCGTTCCGGGTCGAACACGATTTCCACGGTTTCGGCGTGGCCTTCGTGGTCGCGATAGGTGGCGTTCTGCACCTGACCGCCGCTGTAGCCGGTGCGCGTGGAAATCACGCCCGGCTGCTTGCGCAGCAGTTCCTGTGCGCCCCAGAAGCAACCGCCGGCGAGCAATGCGCGTTGGGTGGTCATGAGCGGGATTCCTCGTGGTTGAACAAATGGCGGAGATGGCCGTATCCCTCGCGTTCCAGGTCGGCCAGGGGAATGAAACGCAGCGACGCCGAATTGATGCAGTAGCGCAGCCCCCCGGTTTCGCGCGGACCGTCGGGAAAGACGTGGCCCAGGTGGCTGTCGGCATGCCGTGAGCGGACTTCGGTGCGGATCATGCCGTGGCTCATGTCACGCTTTTCGATGACGTTGTCCGTTTCCACTGGCCGGCTGAAGCTGGGCCAGCCGCAGGCGCTGTCGAACTTGTCCATCGAGGTGAACAGCGGTTCGCCGGAAACGATGTCCACATACAGGCCCACGTCGTGATGGGCGTTGAAGGGGTTGTCGAACGGGCGCTCGGTGGCCGCTTCCTGGGTGACGCTGTATTGCAGCGGGGTCAGGCGCGCGAGTGCTTCGGGAGTCTTGTGGTAATCGGACATGGTGGTGACCGTGGGGAGCATGTCCTTGATGTACGGGTTCACCCGGACACTTCCAAGGGCTGTCGTTGAACTCGTCATGGTACGCGCCCATGTGATGTAGCCATAGTGTCATCGGGTATGAGGAATCTTTATGTCTTTGCTGCAACCGTTCGCGCTGGGCGATCTGACCTTGCGCAACCGCATCGTGGTGTCGCCCATGTGCCAGTACTCGTCCGTCGACGGCATGCCCGACGACTGGCATCTCGTGCATCTGGGCGCGCGCGCCGTGGGGGGCGCGGGTCTGGTGTTCACCGAGGCTTCCGCGGTGTCGCCAGAGGGACGCATCACGCCGGACGATGCCGGCATCTGGAATGACGCGCAGGCGCAGGCTTGGGCGCGCGTCGTGCGTTTCGTGAAAAGTCAGGGCGCGGCGGCAGGTATCCAGCTGGCGCATGCGGGTCGCAAGGCTTCCACCATGGCGCCCTGGGAGGGCGGCAAGCCACTGTCGGTCGGGCAGGGCGG
>DASSBH010000010.1:0-2982 GCA_035698945.1 Oleiagrimonas sp. | reverse complement strand
CGGTTTCGAGATCAGCGAAGGCGAAGTGGTCGGCCTGCTCGGCCCCAACGGCGCCGGCAAGACCACCTGCTTCTACATGGTGGTCGGGCTGATTCCCGCCGATGCCGGCGCCATCACCCTCGATGACGACGACATCACCGGTCTGCCCATGCACATCCGCGCCCGTCACGGCATCGGCTACCTGCCACAGGAACCGTCCGTGTTCCGACGTCTGAACGTGGCCGACAACATCCTGGCTGTACTGGAATTGCGCGAAGAACTCGACGCGCGCCAGCGCCGCGACGAACTGGACAAGCTGCTCGACGAACTGAAGATCGAACACATCGCTACACAAAAAGGCGTGAGCCTTTCCGGTGGCGAACGCCGACGCGTGGAAATCGCGCGCGCGCTGGCCGCGCAGCCGCGCTACATGCTGCTGGACGAACCCTTCGCCGGCGTCGATCCCATTTCCGTGGGCGAAATCCAGCGCATCGTGCGCCACCTCAAGGATCGCGGCATCGGCGTGCTCATCACCGACCACAACGTGCGCGAAACCCTGGGCATCTGCGACCACGCCTACATCCTCAACGAGGGCCAGGTGCTGGCCAAGGGCTCGCCCGCGCACATCCTTGCCGACGCACGGGTGCGTGAGGTGTATCTGGGGCATGAGTTCAGGTTGTGAGCGAGTGATGATGGACGAGGGGCGAGTAGCGAGGGCGCAATGCACGCAGGTCATCGCCTGGATCTGACAAATCAGTGGCAATCGACTGATATTCTTCGTCTTCGCAAACGAAGCGGCAGCTCCAGGCATGCGCTCCCGCTGCCCATTCCCCATCCCGGCTTTCACATCCTACGCCCTCGCTACTCGCCCCTCGCCACTCGCCACTCACTCTTCTTTCCCCAAGCCTCTGGCGCACCAACAGGCAGACGGATACGATGGTGGCACGTTCATTGCATTGTCCCGCATGAAGCCGACAATCCAACCGCGTCTCAGCCAGCAGCTTTCCCTGACGCCACAATTGCAGCAGGCCATACGCCTGTTGCAACTGTCCCGGCTGGAGTTGACCACGGAACTGCGCCAGCTGGCCGAAGCCAACCCCTTGCTGGATTTCCTCGACGACGGCATGGCGACCGAAGCCGACGAACCCGACGCGCCTGCCGCGACCGACGACGCCGACATCGACTGGGACAGCACGCCCGATGCTCCGGAAGATGCCAGTCTGGATTTCACCCACCTCCCCGCATCCGGCAATCCGGCGCAGGCGCCGGATTTCGAAACCCGCGATGCGGCCCCGGAGACCCTGCGCGACCACCTGATGTGGCAGCTCGGCATGGCCTCGATGTCCACGCGCGAGTGCGCCATCGCCGCAGTCATCATCGATGCGCTGGACAACAACGGCTATCTGCCCGAATCGCCGGATGCGCTGCTCGCGGCATTCCCCGACGAGCTGGCCGTCACCCCCGAAGAACTGGAATGCGTGCGCCGCCAGGTGCAGCAGTTCGACCCCATCGGCGTGGCCAGCATCAGCGTGCGCGATTGTCTGGATGCGCAACTGCGGCAACTGCAGCCGGACACGCCACACATCGAGCTGGCCCGATGCATCGTGGCCAACGAGCTGGATCTTCTGGCCCGCAACAACCTCGACCGTCTGAGTCGCCGCCTGCGCGCCGAACCCGAGGACGTGGCCGACGCCTGCGCGCTGATCCGCCAGCTCGACCCGCACCCCGGCGCCGCCCTGGACACCACTCCGGTCGAGTACATCATTCCGGACGCCTACGTGCGTCGCCACGACAACCAGTGGCTGGTCAGCCTGAGTCCCCATGGTCAGCCCCGTCTGGAGCTCAATCAGCACTATTGCGGCCTGATTCGGGAAGTGAAGCGCGACGATGCCACCTGGCTGCGTGGCCAGCTGCAGGAAGCGCGCTGGCTGCTGAAGAGCCTGGAGGCACGATCCGACACCATCCTCAAGGTGGCCAGCGCCATCGTCAAACGCCAGAAAGCCTTCCTGGAATATGGTCCCGAGGCCATGCGACCGCTCGTGCTGCGCGAAATCGCCGAAGAGGTGGGCATGCACGAATCCACCATCTCCCGCGTAACCACGCGCAAATACCTCAACACTCCGCGCGGCAATTTCGAGTTCAAATACTTTTTCTCCAGCGGCGTGGCCACCGATGACGGCGGCACCGCCTCGTCTACCGCCATCCAGGCCATGCTGCGCAAGTTCGTCGAACTGGAGAACCCGCGCAAGCCGCTTTCCGACAAGGCCCTTGCCGACGCCTTCGAAAAACGCGGTATTAATGTTGCCCGGCGTACCATTGCCAAATACAGGGAGGCTCTGCGCATACCAAGTTCAAGTGAACGTCGGCGCGCGGGTTGAGGAACTTGCCTCGCGTCACACGATCACAACTCATGACACGGAACAATCGTGTTCCGTGCATGCCGGCCGCCGTGAGGCGGTGTTCCAACGTGAAGGAGGCGCACCATGCAAGTGCAGATCAGCGGTCACCAGATCGAAATTACCCAGGCTCTGCGTGACCACGTCCAATCCAAGCTCGACCGATTGGGCCGCCACTTCGACAACCTCACCTCGCTGACAGTCGTGCTGTCAGTGGAAAAACTCGACCAGCTCGCCGAAGGCACCCTCGTCGGGGCTGGTTGCACCCTGCATGCCCAGGCATGCGATACCGACATGTACACCTCCATCGATCTGCTGTTCGACAAACTCGTCTCGCAGCTGCGCAAACACAAGGAAAAGCTCACCGATCACCACCCGCGCGAGGGTCGCGCCATGCATTACGGTTAAGAACTTGTCCATAAATAACCGTTCGCACTGCGCGTAGCGCCGAAGGCGCGAAGTCCAAGTGCCATATGGCGCGAAAATTCCGGTGTTTCGACTTCGCGAAGCTTCGCTACGCTACGCTCAGCACGAAGGTTCCGTTGTTGCGGACAAGTTCCAAAGAAAGCCTGATGGACCACCCTGCCCGCGGATGCGTCGCCACATG
>DASSBH010000009.1:0-8465 GCA_035698945.1 Oleiagrimonas sp. | reverse complement strand
TGCCTAACCTGACCGGGTTTCGAACCCGTTGTGTGCCTCATGACAGTACTTGCCTTGCCCGCCTTGCGCGGGTTCGTATCGCCGCGGTGGCCGGCGTTCCCGCCATATGCAGGGGAAAAAACATCGCGCGCCAGGCGTTGTCTTGCGGGCTGGCTGGTTGCGTTGCTCGGCCTGTGCAGCATGGCGCCGGCCTGGGCCGCGCCGTTGCAGGCTGCGGCGGATGCCGCCTCCAACCACACGGCAGGCATGCAGATACAGGTGGGCCAGGCGTCGCACCTGTTGACGGGCCCGTGGCATTTTCGTCTCGGTGACGACAAGCGCTGGGCCACGCCGGATTTCGACGCTTCAACATGGGAAACCGTCGATCTCGCGCCCGCTCCCGGCGCGCACGATGCCGATGTCGGTTTTCTCAACTACGTGCCCGGCTGGTGGGCACGCGGCCACGAAGGCTATACGGGATACGCGTGGTACCGCATGCACGTCAGCGTCGATGCCCCCGCCGGCGCGCGCCTGGCCCTGCTCGCGCCGACGTCGGTCGAGGATGCCTACCAGGTGTTCTGGAACGGGAGATTGATCGGCGGAGCGGGCGATTTTTCCGGCCGGACGCCGGACATCCACAGCACCCGGCCGCAGGTGTTCCCTTTGCCGTCCGAGGCCGCGAACGTCGACGACGCCGTCATCGCCATCCGTGTGTGGATGCGCAAGGGACTGGCGCGTCTGCCGGATGCGGGCGGCATCCACATCGCCCCCATGCTCGGCACCGGCGAAGCCATCGACGCGCAGTACAAGTTGCAGTGGCTGCAGACGGTGAAGGGCTATGTGGTCGAGGTGGCCGAGCCGCTGGCATTCGTGCTGCTGGCGATACTGGCCTGGTGCTTCCGCACGACGGTGTTGCCCACGCGGTTTGTCGGATGGCTGTGCACGGCGCTGCTGTTGACCGCGGTGTACCGGCTCAACCAGGCGGTGTATTCCTGGACGGCCTACGAAAACCTGTCGACGTATTTTGTCGTGCATTGGGCCCTGATACCGCTGGGGCTGGCGGCATGGCTGATGACGTGGCGTCACTGGTATCAACTGGAGCGCTGGCGATGGCTGTCGTACGCCATCGGCGCCGCGGCCCTGCTGGGCGTGGTGCTGGTGCTGACCTTGCCGCACGACATGTTTGCCATGCTGAGCCCGATCTGGCGCATTCCCATGGCCATCGTATTGCTGGGCACCGCCATCGTCGGGCTGCGCAAGCGGCGGCCGGATCGCTGGCTCGCCCTGGTCGTGGTGCTTTCGGTTGCAGTCAGCCAGTTCAGCGGCGAACTGGCGGCGATGGGCGTGCCGTATATCTGGTTCCCCTTCGGCACCGGCGTGTCACTGACGCAGTACGCATACGCCGCCATCATCGTGAGCCTGACCGCGCTTGTGATCCGCCAGGTGCGGCGCGCCGTGGCGGATACGCCTCGTCGTGCCGACGCAAGCGCCGGCAGCGGAGAGGCAACGTCGGTCGTGTAGGTCATCTCTTCGAGGCGCTTTCACGGTTTGGCGTGTGACAACCGCACCGTGTCGATGACCCGGATCGTGCCCTTGCGCGGATCGCCCGTGGCGAAAAGGCACAGCGTGTGCATGCCGTGCAGCTCCGGCAAAGTGGCTTCGAGTGTGGTTTGCAACATGGACTTGGCCGCCCCGGCCAAAGGCAGGCGTGCGATGCGCGGGCCGTCGCAGGTATCCAGATGGACGTCGATTTCGCCGCCAGGTGTCGCTTGCGGGCGTGCCACCACGCTGTCGAACACGTAGGGAATCTTGTAGTTCCACGGCAGGTTGCCGACCCGCAGCGTGATGGCGCGCACGCCGTCCAGGGGCGCGTTCTTCCACAGCCAGCAGGTGTTGCCGATGTCCACCTTGTACACGGGGCGCGAACCGTGGAGCGGGCGATCGTCCTCGATGCGCAACGGAATCTGTTGCGTGCAGGTGGCGAGCTGGTCGCTGTTGCGCGTCAGCAGCGAAGCGGCATCGATGTGCCGCGTGCGCGGCGCGGCCAGCAACTGGCCAGCGTCGGTGAAGGTGGCCGCGCGCAACATGGTGGTCTTGTTTGCCGGCAGCTCCAGTGCCTGCGTGTATGCGCTCGAATGCGGCGTCGGCGTGCTGCCGTCGGTGGTGTAGCGGATTTCGCCCTGGCCGGTCTGGTTCGACAGGGCGACCTGGATGTCGTCACCTTGTCGGGCCAGGGTGAAGCGCGGCGCCCAGGCGCTGTCGGCATAGCGGATGCCGAGCGCCTGATAGCGCGCCAGTTGTGCCGGCATGCGCCGGATGAAGCTCGACCAGTCGATGGCCGCGGCCGGCGACCAGGCCACTTCGGCCCACGCCGCCATGCGCGGAAACACGGCGAACTGGTCGCGTGCGAAAGTGGGCATGTATTCGGTCCAGAGGTTGGCTTGCACGCCGAGGATGTGGTTGGCCTGGATGGAGGTGAGACCGGCTGGCGACGGGTTGAACATATAGACGTCTTTCAGGCTTTCCACCGACGGACGCGCCGGCGGCTCGTCGTGCGCGCTCGATTGCACGTGATCCAGATACAGTACGGGCGAGGGCGAAAGAATGGCGTCGTGTCCCGCTTCCGCGGCCTTCACGGCCCCGGAAACGCCGTGCCACGACATCACCACGGCCGACTTCGGCAGGCTGCCGCCGGAGAGGATTTCGTCCCAGCCGATCAGGGTACGGCCATGGGCGTCGAGGTAGGCGCCGATCCGGTCGATCATCCAGCCTTGCAGCGCATCCATGTCCTTGAGGCCCAACTGCTTCAGGCGCGCGCGCACCTCGGGCGAAGCCTTCCACTGCGCCTTGTAGGCCTCGTCGCCGCCGACGTGGATGTAGCGGGACGGAAACAGCGCCATCACTTCGTCCAGCACGTTTTCCAGAAAGTGCAGACTGCGCTGGTCGGGCGCATACAGCCACGCGTTGATGCCCCAATCGGTGGACACCTCGGGGCGCCGTCCGGTGACGCCGAGTTCCGGGTAGGCTGCGATGGCCGCCTGTGCGTGGCCGGGGATTTCGATCTCCGGCACGATGGTGATGAAGCGTTGCGCCGCGTAGCGCACCAGCTCGCGCACCTGGTCTTGCGTATAGAAGCCGCAATAGGGCTTGTCCGGGCCGCCGGTGAGCGCGGCATCCGGGCCGATGACCTTGCGGCAGGCGCCGATGGTGGTCAGTTTGGGATAACGCTTGATCTGCAGGCGCCAGCCCTGATCGTCGGTGAGATGCCAGTGCAGCACGTCGAGCTTGTGCAGGGCCATCCAGTCGATCATTTTCTTGATGTCGGCCACGCTCTGGAAGTGTCGCGCCGAATCCAGCATGAAGCCACGCCAGGCGAACCGCGGATGATCGATGACGCTGCCGTCGGCCACGCGCACCGCGCCATGGCCGGCATCGGGCGTCAGCAGTTGCCCAAGCGTGACGCCGCCGTAGAACAGCCCGCGCAGGGTATGCGCGCTGACGCGGATCTGTCCCTGGCCGATGTCGATGCGGTAGCTGGCCTTGGGCTGGATATCGACTGTTGGATCAAGATGAAACACGATGCGGCCATGTCCGCCGGTCGCATGCACGCGCAGATGCAATCCGCGCGTGGCGGCCATCCGGGCGACGAAGCGGCGCGCGATGCCGTACGCACCTTGGTTGCCGTTGGCTTCGACCACCACCCGGTCGCCATCGGCCACGCGCACCGCGCCGCTGGCGGCCGGCTGCAGCACGGCCGGTTGCGGAATCAGCGACCAGGCCGGCACGGTGGTGGTCGTCGCCATGGCCGATCCAGCGACCAGCGCAGCGACAAGAACCAACCAGATGGCGAGAGGTGTTCGGAACATGACGGCTTCTCCAGACGGCGCGATTCAGATCTTCAGGTACCAGTGACGCTTGTCCATCACCCACACGATGACCCACCACAGCAGCACGAACAACAGGGCAAACGTCAGCGAGGCGACATACGGCCCGGCCACGGGCGTGATCCAGCGTGACAACGGCGCGTACAGCAGGGTCTGCAGACCGGTCGCCGGCAGCAGCACCTGCATGATTTCGGAACCGGCATAGGCGGCGATGGCGTTGACGCCGAAGCGCCGGCCCAAGGGCGGCCAGCCGCGCATGTCCATCATCCAGTGGAAGGCGGCAAGCACCAGCATCGACCAGCCCGCTGTCCACAACACGAACGAGGGTGTCCACAGGTTCTTGTTGAACGGCAGCCACCACGACCAGGCCGCGCCCAACGCCAACGCGACGAGACCCGCCGCGAGCAGGTGGCGCATGCGCCGTGCGCGCAGCCACATGCCGGCGCACAGGCCGAGCAGGCTGCTGGCGAGTGCGCCGAGCGTACTCAGCAGGCCTTCCGGATCATGCCCCTGGCCGGTGGCGTGGTTGAAATTCCACACGGCATGACCGAATACGAAAGTATCGAGCCGGTCGTCGATATTGATCCATTTGTCGAGCGTGCCCCCGGCATGCAGGATGGCCGCATAGACGGCCAGGAGCGCCACGACAGCCATCCACCACGCACGTCGCGGCGTATGGATGGCGAACATGCCGACAACGGCAAAACATACGCCGATGCGTTGCAACACCCCCGGCCAGCGCATTTCGCGTCCGGGCATCAGCCATGCCGCCAACGCGTTGATCAGCACGCCCAGCGCCACGATGCGCAAGGCCCGCCACAACGCCGCGTTGCGCAGCCGTGCGTGTGATTGTCCCCGCTCCAGCCGTGGCACGATCGCCAGCGCGACCGATACGCCCATCACGAACAGGAACATCGGAAAAATGAAATCGGTCGGCGTAGCGCCGTTCCACCTGGCGTGATCCAGCGGCGCAAACACGTGGCCCCAGTCACCCGGGTCGTTGACCAGCAACATGGCCGCCACGGTGATGCCGCGCAGCGCGTCCACGGAGGCCAGTCGTGTCTTCGGAGCTTGCGGTTTCGTCTTGTCCATCCCGTGCAAGTAGGGCGGGCACTGCCCGCCGTGAAGCTCCCGTGTGCGTGAAGGTTTGTTCGGCGGGCAGTGCCCGCCCTACGCGAAAAAGCGGATCCGGCACGGGCGTGCCGGATCCGTGGGGAGGAGATCGTGAAGCGATCTCAGAACTTGAAGCGCAGCGTCAGGTAGTACTGACGTCCGTTGATGTAGAACGAGCGTGGCTGCTTGTTGTACGCAGGGCTCTTGACGTAATACTTCAGCTCAGGATTGTTGAGGTTGCGGCCCACCAGGTTGATCGACATCCAGTCGGTCAGGTCGTAGCCCACTGCCGCCGACAGATAGCCGGTGCCTTCCAGGTAGAACTTGCCCGCGCGATCCGGGCCGGCGTAGTACGAGGAGCGGTACGAGTAAGACACGCGCGCGTTGAAGCGGTCGTTCTCGAAGTAGAACGAGGCATTGGCCGAGTTCTTGGACGTGCCCTGCAGGTCACCGCCGTTGGCGGTATGGCCCGCCGCGTAGGTGTAGTTGAGGTTCAGGCCCATGTACTTGCCCAGAGGCTGCTGGTAGTTCAATTCCACACCGCGCACATTGCCGTCGACATTGGTCGGCACGCTGACACGATAGGTGGAATACACGTCATGCCCGGCCTGGTTGCTGGCCGGCATGTCCTTGTAGGAACGATCCTCGAAACCGAAGTCCACATAGTTGTTGAGCGACATGTTGTACACGCCGATCGACACCAGGCCGCGCGGAGCGAAGTACCAACCCAGCGATGCGTCGAAGTTGGTGGAGATCAGCGGCTGCAGGTTCGGATTGCCGCCGGAACCGGTATGGCCGGTGTCGTCCAGCGAGGTGGAACCGGCCAGGGCCGAGTAGTCCGGACGGGTCAGCGTCTGCGATGCGGCGACGCGCGCGATCAGGTTGTCGGTCAGGTGGAACTTCAGGTTGGCGCTGGGCAGGAACTTGTTGTAGCTGTCCTGGTGGGTGTTGAAGTACCAGCCGTTCGGGAAGAACGCCGAACCCATGATCGGGCCCTTGTAGTCCGCTTCCAGCGGCGAGCTGCTGCTGTAGCCGATGTCTTCCTTGGTGTGGACGTAACGCACGCCGACATTGCCGGCCCAGCGGTCGCCGCTGAAGTTGGCCTGGAAATACAGTGCGCCATCCTTTTCCTTGACCTTGTAGATGTCGTTGGGATACAGGCGATCCGGGCCGCGGGTGGCGTACTGGGCATCGAAGTCGTGCAATGCGCCGGTGGAGTAGTACCAGACGTTCGCCGGCACGTTGGCGCCGAGCTTGCTGCCGAAATCCCCCGGATAATGGCCGCCAATGGTCTGCGGGAAGTTGGCCGGATCGTTGAAGCCCGCACCCGCGCCCTGGGCGAAGGCCTGATCGTTCTTGCGGGTGTGGTCGGCGTAACGCAGGCCGTATTGCAGCGACTCCAGCGCACCGGTGTTGAAATCCAGTTCGCTGTCGATCTGGATCCAGTTCTCCTTGTCCACGACGTCGATGCCGCCCTCGCCGAAGATCCAGTTGGCCGAGGCGCCGGACGCCGCCGGCGTACTGTTGTCGGGGCCCAGATGCCAGTCGACGGGTTGGCCGACGCCGCGCATCGTCCAGCCGGCGCCCTGTCCCGGCGCGGTGTTCATTTCGAACACGTCCTGATACGGGCTCTTGCCGTGGCCCTCGGTATTGCCGACCTGGGCATGGAAGCTCATGGTATTGGTGGCCTGCCAGTCGACGTCGGCGGTGATGTACTGGGTCGATGCGGAAGCCGCGCGGCTGATCTGGTCGTAGATGCCGTAGCCGGTGGTGTCGCCGGCGGTCGGGGTGAAGTTGGCATGCTGCAGGGTGTTGTCGCGGACGACGTAGCCCGGATCCAGATTGGTCGCGCCATGGATCCAGTGCGTGCCCCACATCATGTAGTTGCGGTTGTAGTTGTCGGCTTCCAGCTTGCTGTAGAAACCTTCGAGGTTGATCGACAGGCTGTCGCTGGGCCGGAACTGGATGCCGACCGACCCACCCTTGCGCGTGCGCTCCTGCGTGAACAGCACGTTGCCTAGCAGGGTCGGAACGTACACGCCTTCAAGGTCGGGATGCGCGGTGACGATGGCGTCCCCGGCGGCCAGCGGTTCGAGGCCGAGCAGCTCCTGGCCGTAACGCTCCAGGCTGCGCTTCTCGTAGAAGCCCTGGACCATGAAGCCGAAAGTGTCGGCGTCGTTCTTGAAGTTGAACAGGCCGCTGAACTGCGGCTTGTATTTGCCAGGCAGGTCGGAATAGACGGTGCCGACGGTCAGGTGCGTCGTGTACTTGTCGGCAAACTGCAGCGGCTTGCGCGTGATGATGTTGACGGTGCCGGCGGCGCCGCCCTCGTTGAGCCTGGCCTCCGAAGACTTGTGCACCACCACTTCGCTGACGATTTCCGAGGGCAGCATGGAGTAGCTGACGCTGCGTCCCACGGTGGCGGTCTGGTTGAGCACGAACCAGTCGCCGGTGCCGATGGTGTGGCCGTTGACCTGGGTCAGCGTCATGCTTGGGTTGGTGCCGCGCAGGCTGACGCGGTCGTTCTCGTCGAAGCCGCCCTCGCCGGCGCTCGACGTGCCGACGCTGACACCCGGCAGCATCTGCAACGCGTCGGCCACGTTCTTGGCCGGCAGTTTGCCGACATCCTCGGCGGTCACGACTTCGATGTCGGAAACAGCCGCCTTTTTCAGTTCCAGCGACAGGGCCGCGGCGTTGCGCACGCCGACCACCGTGATGGTGTCAAGCTCCTTGGCCTTTTTCTGATCCGCGGTGGTGGACTGGTCGGTCTGGTTGGTGTCTTGCTGCGAAGCTTGCGGCTGCGCAGGCTGCGTGTTTTTCGGTTGGCTGTCGTGAGCGGCAGCGGCGCCAGCGAACATCAGCGCCGCGACGATACTCGCCGAAAGCATGGTCTTGCGGTAAGTCATGATTTCTCCCCTCCGGGGTAGCTGAACGGGTGTGAATGTGTGTTTTGGTCTCACACTCCGCGTTTGTGTCACTGGCGATCGTCGGACTTGACGCCCGGAACCGCCGCCTTCTTGCCCGGTGCATTGCTGATCGAACCTTCATGGTCCAGATACCAGCCGGCGGCACCGATGACGCCGAGCTGTCCGTGTTCCATCAATCGAACGGGAACTCTTTCGAGGAAGGCGCGCATGCGGCCCTTGTCGAGAAAGCGTTCGACAAAGGTGCTGCACGCCAGAAAATCGCGAATCTTGGGCAGGATGCCGCCGGCCAGCCAGACACCGCCGGACGCGCCGTAAAGCATGGCCAGATCGCCGGCGAAACTGCCGAGCATGGCGCAGAAGACTTCCAGCGCCTTGCGTGCCAGCGGATCGTCGCCAGCGTTGGCGGCATGGGTGATGGCTTCGGGCGAATCCTGCGCGGGCGTGGCGCCTTCAAGCGTGCACAGCGCCCGGTACAGATTGGTCAGGCCGGGACCGGACAGGGCGTGCTCGCAGGACACGTGCTCGTTCGTGCTGGCCAGCACGCGCAGGATGTCCATTTCCA
>DASSBH010000008.1:0-12145 GCA_035698945.1 Oleiagrimonas sp. | reverse complement strand
CCATCGTCAACACCAGCAAGGCCACCATCGCCGGACTCTTGCGGCAGCGCCGCAGTGCCAGTTGCAGGTAATAACCGAACATCAGTGGGTTGCTCCGATTTGGAGGGTTTTGAACACCATCCCCACCCAACCCTCCCCTTGAAGGGGAGGGCTTTTGTTTGAGGCACTCATTTACCTCTTCCCCTTCAAGGAGAGGCTCAACTTTGGCTCCCTCCCCTTCAAGGGGAGGGCTGGGGTGGGGATGGTGTTCGCCATACCCCCTCCTCTCCAAAAGCACCCCCAAAATCACCTCAAGCACACCATCGGTTTCTTCAAAAACCTGATTGTTCCAAAACCGCAACACCCGAAACCCGGCTTTCCGCAAGAACACCGAACGCAACTCATCGGCGTCAAGCTGCTCGGCGTGCTGGCCACCATCCAGCTCCACCGCCACCATGCGTTCCAGACAGACAAAATCGAGAACGTAATCAGCAAACGGGTGCTGCCGACGAAACTTGCAACCATCCAATTGCCGACCGCGCAGGTGTCGCCACAGCAACCGCTCGGCATCCGTCGCGTTGTTGCGCAGGCGACGTTGCAGTCTTCCCTGTTTGATGTGGCGGTTGGTTTGTCCTTTCATGGGTTGTGACTCCGTTGTCGTTGTGACTTGAGGTTGGTTGAACACCATCCCCTCCCAACCCTCCCCTTGAAGGGGAGGGCTTTTGCTTGAGGCCAAATGGTGAGCTCCCTTCCCTCCAAGGAGAGGACTGCCCGCTTTTGCTCCCCCCCCTTCAAGGGGAGGGCTGGGGTGGGGATGGTGTTGGCGATACCCATCACACACTCCTGGTCGCCACCACCGGCGGCACATTCGCGGCGCGCATGGCCGGGCCGAGCACGGCAAGTTGACCCAGCAGCCACAGCACGGCGGCGCCTGCCGGCAGCCAGAACAGGGGCATGCGGTGCAGTTCGTAGTGCTGCATCAGCCACAGATTCAGGCCGACGGCGCCCGCGCAACCGACCACGATGCCAAAACTGACGATCAGGAAATTCTCGGCCAGGAAGTAGCGCAGGATGTCGCGTCGGGTCGCACCGATGGCACGACGAATACCGATGGTGTGCGTACGCTGCTGTACCCAAAAACTGGACAGGCCGACCACGCCAAGCGCGGTCAGCGCCAACAGGCAACCAATCACCACCAACAGCAGCCAGATCATGGCGCGATCGCCACGCCAGTAGTCGCGCACCGAATCCGCGTAGCTGTGTATGTCGGTGATGATGCGCTGGTCATCAATGCGCTCAAGCACCTTGGGTGCATCG
Source organism: Oleiagrimonas sp. (assembly GCA_035698945.1). Classification (GTDB taxonomy): domain Bacteria; phylum Pseudomonadota; class Gammaproteobacteria; order Xanthomonadales; family Rhodanobacteraceae; genus Oleiagrimonas. The sequence goes on along the minus strand of DASSBH010000008.1, from coordinate 10,849 downwards.
TGCAGCACGGCACCACGCGCCGCCGGATTCGTACGCAGGACATACCTGCCGCCAGCAATCGAGCGTACCGGCAGCAACAGGTTCAACTCGGCGTCGCCGGGTTTGTTGATCGACGGTTTGATCAAATGCGATGTCACGCCGACCACGTGCACCGCATATTTCCCGTGCGGTCCCATGTGGATCGGCTTGCCCACCGGATTTTCGCCAGGCCACAGACGCTCGGCCAGCGCGTGGGTGACGATGGCGGACGACGGTGGCGGATCGCCACTGAAGATGGCGTAGTCGGCGTATTCCTGTGGCAGGAAGTCCCTCCCCTTTACCAGCGTTATGCCCAAGGTGCCGACAAAGCCCGACGTGCCCAGATACATGGTGATCGGACAAACACTCTGTTCGTCCGTTTCGCCGGCCTGCCGATGGACGCATGTCGACCATCCGCCCGGCGTCAGTGGAAGACTGTTGGTCATGGCAACGGACTTGACCCCGGGCATGGCGCGCAGGGCCGCCAGGTCGGCAGCCGTCCGGCTGGCCTGTCCGGCTGGCGTAATGTCGTCGCGCAGCCCGCTGGTTCGGATCCACACCAGTTCGTTGTCGGCCACACCGGTAGTCACCTGCATGGCGCCGAGACGGTCGCCAATCAGGAACAGCGCGTTGATGACAATGGTGCACGTCAATGCGATTTCCAGCGCCACCAGAATCACGGTGGTCTTGTGATGCTTCAGTGCGGAAATAATCGGATGCATGCCCATGGCCCTCACTGAATTTTCAACAAACGGGCCGGCACCAGACGACATGCGCGCCAGGCCGGAAATATCGCGGCCAGCAAGGTCGCACAAATCGCCAATGCAAACGTCGCCACCAGCATCGTCACGTCCAGATGCGCCAATCCGGCGTACTTCGCCGGCTGCAGGCGCACGATCCAGAGACCGAACAACGCCAGCAGCAAGCCGACCGCGCCACCACTCAAGCCCACCAGCGAAGCTTCCATCAGCAACTGCGCAAAGATGGCGCGCCGGGACGCACCCATGGCGCGACGCACTGAAAGCTCACTGCCACGGCGCAGAAACTTCACCAGCAGCAGCGCCACGGTATTGAGCAGACACACCAGCATGAAGCCCAACGCCAACAAGCCCTGCAACTGCACACTGCCGGGCACCACGTGGTTGTAGTCCAGCCACGCCATGACATTGCGCAGACGTGTATTCGGCGGTCGCTGGAATCTTCCCAGTGCTTTCTGTTGCTGCGAGTAATGGATCAGAAACTCGCGGTACGCCTTGACCTGCGCGGGCGTATCCAGTTGCACCCAAAACTGCATCCAGGCGCAATCGGCATTGCGCAGATCCCCGTCCGATGGCATCCGGCTCCAGCAACTGATGCTGCCGGACGTGCCTTGCTTCAGCGCAATCGCGGTCGCGAGCGGCAGAAACACGTCTTCGGAATGGGCGTAACTGCCATGCGTCAGATCGTAGTAATGTGGTACCGGATCCCATGCATCGATGACACCAACGACACGGAAACTGTCCTTGCCCAGACGCAGTGTCTGGCCGACTGCATGGCCGGCACCATACAACTTGTCGGCCAGCTTGCGCGAAATCACCGCCACATGTGCCTGCTTGTCGTCATCGGCCATCGTCCAGCCGTGGCCATGGGCGAATGGCACCTCGAACATGGCGAAAAAATCGGACGAGACATAACGCGCGGGGGCAAAAAACGCGCGTGCCTTGCCCTGCGTCGGCCGTACCGTCACCCGGCCACCCGTCATCGCCACCTGACGCACGGCCTTGCGCGCATGCAACAGGTTCATGGCATCGATCCAGGTCAACTGTTCGGGCGGCTCTTCACCTTGGGTGTAATGCTTCAACGGCTGCGGATCGACCTGCGCATAAAACAGTTTTGTGCTCTTGCCCGGAATCGGATCTGCCGTCATCACGTGCAGTACCGTCAGCATGGTCATGCTGGCGCCGATGCCGAGGCCGATGGCCAGCACCATCAACGCTGTCAGCACCTTGTGGCGTGCGAGGCTGCGCCAGGCGAGGTCGAGGTAGTAGGTGAGCATCAGTGGGTTGCTCCTGTTCGGGGGGTTTGAACACCATCCCCACCCAACCCTCCCCTTGAAGGGGAGGGCTTTTGTATGAGGGGTCCATGCAGCTTCCGACCCGCTTGTCGCTCTTCCTCCCACTCAAGGAGAGGGCCGCTCGCTTTTGCTCCCTCCCCTTCAAGGGGAGGGCTGGGGTGGGGATGGTGTTCGCCGCAACCATCACACGCTCCTCGTCGCCACGACGGGCGGCACGTGCGATGCGCGCAGTGCCGGGCCGAGCACGGCAAGTTGGCCCAAAATCCACAACGCGATTGTCCCGACCGGGAGATAGACCCACGGCATGCGCGGCAATTCGTAGTGCTGCATCAGGAACAGATTGATGCCGTAAGCCAGCACCACGCCGAGTGCGATACCGACGGTGACGATCAGGAAGTTTTCGGTCTGGAAGTAATGAAGGATGTCGCCGCGCGTGGCGCCGATAGCGCGGCGGATACCGATCTGCTTGCGCCGTTGCGACACCCAGAAGCTGGTCAGGCCGACGATGCCTAGCGCCGTCACCAGCAGCAGCGCAATGATGACGCCCAACAGCAGGCTCGTCATGGCGCGATCACCTTGAAAGAATTCCGCGCGTGCCTCGTCGAACGTCTTCCGATGCATGATGATGCGGCGCGGATCGATGGATTTCAGCCGTTTGACCGCCGCCTGCAACACACGCTGGCGCTGGTTTGGCGTCGTGCGCAGCACGTACCAGTGACTGTTCAACATGCGCACCGGCATCACGATCGACCATTGACCGGCGGCATCGCCGTCGTCCAGCGACGGGCGCAGCAGGCTTTTGACGACGCCGACCACACGTAGCGGGTTTTCGTCGCTGCCCGCGCCGTAGATCGGTTTGCCGAGTGGATCTTCGCCCGGCCACATGCGCTCGGCCAGCGCCTGCGTGACAATGCCGACGCTGGGCCACGGCACTTTGTGATCCAATGCGGCCTGCAGATCCACGTATTCCGATGGCGCGAAACGACGGCCTCGAACCAGTGTCGCCCCGAACGCATTCAGGAGCCCTTCGCCGTAGTATTCGGTTGCACTCAGGGTCGGCTGCTTCTGTTTCGGATCGATCTTGACGTCGGCATTCCAGGCGCTCTGACCGAATGGAAACGAATTGACGGCTGCCACCGCATCGACACCGGGAATCGCGCGCAACGCGGCCAGATCCGCGGCGGTGCGCGCCTTGCCGTGATCGCCCTGATGACTGCCGCCGGCGGAGCGGATCAGCACCAGTTGATGTTCGACGATGCCGCTTTGCATGTGCATACGCGACGTCCGCTGACTGATCAGGAAGACGGCATTGCAGACGATGGCGCAGGTGAGTGCGATTTCCAGCGCCACCAGCGCGGCGGTGATCTTGTGGCGACGCAGGCTGGAGACAATCGGGCGGATTTCCATGACCAACCTCACTGTGTCTTCAGTTGCAATGCGGGCGCGATCTTGCAGGCGCGCCAGGCGGGTAATACGCCAGCCAGAAGGGTCGCACCGATGGCCAGAACGAGTGTCGTCGCCAGCATGTTGAGGTCGAGGTGAGCCAGGCTGGCGTACTCCGTTGGCCGCATGCGGACCAGCCACAACCCGGCCAGCGCCAGCAGCAAACCGAATACCCCGCCCGCCACACCGACGATGCCGGCCTCCACCAGAAGTTGTGCGAATACGTCACGACGTGAAGCGCCCAGCGCGCGGCGTACACCGATCTCGCCGGTGCGACGCAGGAATTTGGCAAGAAGCAGACCGATCGTGTTGACCAGACACACCAGCAGAAAACCGAACGCCAGGTACACCTCCAACTGCACGTCCGAAGGCACCACCTTGTTGTAGCGAAGCCATGCCATCAGGTCGTGCAGACGCACGTTGGGCGGCCGCTGGAAACGCCCCAGCGCCTTTTGCTGCTGCGAGTAGTGCACCAGGAATTGCTTGTAGGCGGCTGCCTTGGCTGGTGTATCGAGCTCCACCCAGAATTGCAGCCAGGTGCATGGTGCGGTTTCGATCCTGGCGAAACTGATCGAGCCGCTGCCCCAGCAATTTATCGAGCCGTTGAAACCAAGCTTGAGATCGCGCGAGGTGGTCAGCGGCACAAACACGCCTTCGCTGGCATCGTAATGGCCTGTGTGGAGATCGTAGAAATGCGGATTGGGCCGCCATGCATCCACCACACCGACAATGCGCAGGCGATGATCGCCCAGCGCCAGACTCTGCCCCGTGCTGTCCTTGCCGCCGAACAATTTGTCATTGAGCCGGCGCGAAATGACCGCTACCCGTGCGCGTGCCTCGTCATCGGCCGCACTCCACGCATGACCGAACAAAAACGGCACATCGAACATCGGGAAAAAGCCCGTCGTGGTGTAGCGGGCGCTGGCGAAAAATGGATCAACCGCCCTGTTTTCCGGCTCGACCTGGACAACACCGCCGCCCATGAGCGCCTGTCGCTTCGCGCGTCCGGCATGCAGCAAATTCATGCCGTCGACCCAGGTCATCTGCGCCGGCGGCTCGACGTCTGGCCGATAGCCTTCCATGTCCTGCGGATCGATTTGTGGGCGATAAAGGCTGGCGCTCTTGCCCGGCAGCGGATCGCCCGAAAGCACGTAAAGCACTGTCAACATGGTCATGCTGGCGCCGATGCCGAGACCGATGGCCAGCACCATGAGTGCGGTGAGCACCTTGTTGCGGCGGAGGCTGCGCCAGGCCAGGTCGAGGTAATAGGTGAACATCAGGCGGTTGCTCCGGTTCGGGGCTTTTGAACACCATCCCCACCCAACCCTCCCCTTGAAGGGGAGGGCTTTTGCTTGAGGCACCCATCCAGTTTGCGGCCCGTTTTTTGCTCCCGCCCCTTCAAGGAGAAGGCTGCCTGCTCTTGCTCCCTCCCCTTCAAGGGGAGGGCTGGGGCGGGGATGGTGTTCGCCGCGAACATCACACACTCCTCGTCGCCACGACCGGCGGCACGTTGGAGGCGCGCAATGCCGGAGCCAATACGGCCAGCTGACCCAGCAACCACAGCACCACCGCACCGATCGGCAGGTACCAGAACGGCAGGCGCGATACCTCGAACACCTTCATCAGCATGATGTTGATGGCGATGGCCAGGATCACCCCGAGCACGATGCCGAAGGTGACGATGAGAAAGTTCTCAGTCTGGAAGTAGTGCAGGATGTCGCCGCGCGTCGCCCCCAATGCGCGCCGCACACCGATCTGCTTGCGGCGCTGCGATACCCAGAAGCTCGCCAGTCCGACGATGCCGAGCACCGTGACGCCGAGCAGTGCCACGATCACGCCGATCAGCAGGCCCGCCATGGCCCGGTCGGCCTTGAAAAACTGGTCGCGCAGGTAACCCACCGTGTGGCTGCTGGCATGATCGATCACCACGCCTGGCGCGATCTTCCCAACCTTGGCCTGCGCCGCCACCATCACGCGATCCAGATCCTGCGGGTTGGCGCGGATCAGATAGGTTCCGGCCAGGCGGCCGCCTGGTCGCGCCGGTATGAACACCGACCAGCCCGGAGCACGCTTGCCCCAACGGTTGGGGTGCGCCATGGCGAGGTTCGCCACTACGCCGATCACGCGAAATTGACTTTCACCAGACCAGAACTCCCGACCCACCGCGTTCCCATCCGGCCACAACTTCTCGGCCAAAGCACGCGCGACGAGCACCCGCGACGACGCCGGAAAATAGCCATGCTCGGGCTGCGACTGATAATCATCGACCGTCGGCAAATGGCCCGCAACAAGCTTCAGACCCAGTGCTTTCGGCGTGCCCGGATCGCCTTCGTAGAAACCGACCACAGCCGGATAAGTCTTGTGATCCAGGCTGATGCCGGCGCTGCCCCATGGCGGTCCAAACGGCACCGTGGAAACCACATGTACTGCCTCGACTCCCGGAACCGTGCGCAAGCCAGCCACCATGCGTGCATTGAGATCGTCGGTCTGCTCGGGCGTGAAGCCGGTGACCACGATGATGCCAAGCGAAGCCTCGTCCACGCCGCTGACAATGTTCATCGCCGACAGACGGGTCGCGATCATGGATGTGGCGTTGCACAGCACCGCGCAAGCCAGCGCAATCTCCAGCGCGATCAGGATCGTGGCAAGCCTGTGCTTGCGCAACGCGGCGAAGATGGGCTTGATCTGCATGACAATCTCTCAAACAAAAGCCTGGTTTTCATTTCACTCCCTCCCCTTCAAGAGAGAGCCGTCATTTCACTCCCTCCCCTTCAAGGGGAGGGCTATAAAGGTTTCAGCCCAACCCTCTCCCTGAGGAGAAGGCTTACAACGTTTTCAACTGCAAGGCCGGAGCCACGCGACTGGCGCGCAATGCAGGCAATGCTCCGGCGATCAGGCTCACGGCCACCGCCAGCGCGAAGGTGACGGCAAACATCGACACATCCATGTGCACCAGATCCGCATACGCCGTCTGTTGCCGGCGCACCAGCCACAGACCGACCAGCGTCAGCAGCCAACCGCCGGCGCCGCCGATCAGACCAATCAAACCGGCTTCGGTCAGACACTGCGCGAAAACGGCGCGACGTGAAGCGCCAAGCGCCCGACGTACGCCAATCGCGCCGGCGTGACGCAGGAATTTCGCCAGCAACAAGCCCACCGTGTTGAACAGGCAGATGGCCAGGAACGCGAAAGCCAGCCACGTCTGCAACTCGACGTCGCTTGGCACCACATGGATGTGGTCCAGCCATCCCATCAGATCCAGCATGCGCGTGTCGGTGTTGGCAAAACGTCCGAGGGCTTTCTGCTGCTGCGCGTAATGGGTAAGAAAGGCACGATAACCGGCCACCTTGGCGGCGCTGTCCAGTTCCACCCACAGTGCAACCCAAAGACACGGGGTATTCACCAGATGGCCAGGCGTTTGCACCGTGCCCCAGCAGGTGTACTGGCTGAACGCGCCGTCGTTGATCTCGATGCCGGTGAAAAACGGAACAAACACATCCTCCGGGTGGCCGTAGGCGGGCTTGCCCTGCCCGAACCCCGACATCGCGCCGTACACCGAATAGAAACGAGGCGACGGGCGCCACGGCTTCAACACGCCCACGATGCGTACGTTGCCATCCTTGAGATGCAGGATTTTGCCCACGCTGTCCTTGCCCGCGAACAACCGGTCGTTGAGGTCGCTCGAAATCACGGCGACGCGCGCACGGCTCGTGTCGTCCGCGTTCGTCCAACCGCTGCCGTACTCGAACGGCACGTTGAACATCGGGAAGAAGTCCGCCGTCGTGGACATCAATGTCAGCATCAGCGGCGGCAGGGTCGAGCCTGGTGTCTGCACCTTGATTGGGCTGTCCACGATCAAGGTCTGGCGGTCGGCGCGGTGCGCGTTCCACAGATCCACCGCCGAGTGGTAGTCCATCATCGGCAACGGATGCGAGTCGCTGGCCCAACTGGCCGGCGTGGGATCGACCTGCGGATAGAAAATGTGCGCGCTCTTGCCTGGCAAGGGATTGCCGGACAGGACGTGCATCACCGTCAATGTGGTCATGCTGGCGCCGATGCCGACCGCGACGGCCAGGATCATCAGCGCGGTGAGCACCTTGTTGCGCTTCAGGCTGTGCAGGGCGAGGTTGAGGTAGTACGTGAACATCAGTGGAGTGCTCCGGGGGTGCGGAGCTTCTGAACACCATCCCCACCCAACCCTCCCCTTGAAGGGGAGGGCTTTTGCTTGAGGCATCCCTCAGGCTCCCTCCCCTTCAAGAAGAGCGCTCGCCTTCTTTGCTCCCTCCCCTTCAAGGGGAGGGCTGGGGTGGGGATGGTGTTCGCCGCAGCCATCACACACTCCTGGTCGCAACAACCGGCGGCACCTCGGCCGCACGGCGGGCAGGAACGAACACGGCGGCCTGTCCCAGAATCAATACCAGTACCACGCCAGCCAGCACGATGAAGATAGGCAGGCGCGCCATCGACATGTGCTGCATCAACATCAGATTGAGGCCGACCGCAAGCACGATGCCGAGCACGCAGCCACCACCGGCGATCATCAGGTTTTCGATCTGGAAGTAGCGCAGGATGTCGATCTTGCGCGCACCCAACGCACGCCGCACGCCGATCTGCTTGCGGCGCTGGCCGACCCAGAAGCTGGTCAGGCCGACGATGCCTCCGGCGGTGACGGCGATCAGGATGATGCAGATCACACTCATCAGGATGGCCATGCCGACGTCGCCCTTGTAGGCGTCGGCACGGATCTGCGCGAAGCTGCGGATCGCATCATCATCCAGCACGCGCATGGGATTGGCCTTGTACAGCGCCGGCCGCACCGCCTGCATCACCGCGTCCAATTGTCCGGGTCGGGTGCGGATGGCATAACGCGTGAACGCGCTGTCCAGACGTCGGGGAATCAGTACCGAACTGTAGGCAAATCTGTCGGCCCACGCGCCCAATCCCGATGTCTGCAAACGCGCCAGGACGCCAATGACCGTGGAAGGCGAGCTCTTGCCCCCCATATACACCGTCTTGCCCAGCGCTTTGCCGTCAACAAACAGCTTCTTGGCCAGTTCCTGGGTAATGATGATGGCCGCAGGGCTGCTGTCGGAGCGTGCAGGCCCATGCATGATTTCCGAAGGCCTGAAATTGCGTCCGGCGATCAGTTTTGCGTCCAATACCGGCAGACCGTCCGCATCCACGAAATACAACGTGGTCATCTTGAAGCTGGACTTGTCCTTGAACTGGATCGCCGGCTTGGTGGAAATGGCCGAATTCCAGGACGATTGCAGCAGCGGCACCGAGTTGGTTGGCGTGACTGACACCACGCCGGGAATCTGGCGCAAGGTGGCGACATCCTGCTGCATCAGGCTGTCCAGCTTGTCGATGCTGGCCGGGTCGGTGCCATTGGGCGCGCCAACGAATTGTTGCGACACCAGTACCAGATTGCTCTCGTTGATGCCGGTGGGCCGGTTCACGCGCTCGATGCGCTGGGCGATGATGAAGATGGCGTTGCAGACGATGGCCAGGGTCAACGCGATCTGCAAGGCGATCAACGCGGTACCGGCCTTGTGCTTGCGCAGGGCGGAAAGAATGGGAGGCATGCTCATGTCGGGGTGCTCCCTCAATTCGATTTCAGTTGCCACGCCGGCTGCACATGCGCGGCGCGGAAGGTGGGATAAAGGCCGGCCAGCGCCGTGGTAACGATGGCCAACAGCAACGTCAGGCCGAGCAGCGACATGTCCACGTGCGCCAGCGCAGCGATGTTGGATGGCATGACCCAGCCGACGCCGAGCACGCCAAGACCGGTCAGCACCAGGCCCAGCACGCCGCCGGCCAGACCGACCATGCCGGCCTCGGTCAGGAATTGGACGTAAATTTCACGGCGCGGCGCGCCCAGCGCACGGCGCACACCGATCTCCGGCGAGCGACGCAGGAACTTGGCCAGCAACAGGCCAGTGGTGTTGACCAGGCAGACGATCAGCAAGCCCAGCGCCACCAGCAGCGATGTCTTGGTGTTGGGCGGCACCACCTTCTCGTAGGCCAGCCAGTCCTTCAGACCACGCAGGCGGTTGTTCGGCCCCCAGGTGAAGCGCCCGGCTTGCTGCTGCTGACGGGCATAGCCATCCAGAAAGCGCGTGTAATCGGACACCTGCGCAGCGTTGTCCAACTCGACCATGAAGGCGATCCACACGCATTCGGAATGCTGCAGGCCGACGAAGCCCGGTTCGGTGGGCGAGCGGTAGCAATTGGTGTTGCCGTTGTTTTCCATGCCCGTGTCGATGGCCGTATTGAAGGGCACAAACAGGTCTTCGCCATCGGTATTGAAGCTGTTGCTATTGACCACGTCGTAGAAACGCGGCTGCGGATTCCAGTGGTCGACGACGCCAACCACACGGAAGTCCAGACCATCGATGTCCACGGTCTTGCCGACGCTGTCGGCGCCGCCGAACAACTTGTCGTTGAGCTTGCTGCTGATGACCACCACGCGCGCACGCCGCGTATCGTCGTCGCTGCTCCAGGCGCTGCCGTACTTGAACGGCACGTCCAGCATCGGAAAGAACTCGTCGGACACCGCGTGGCCACCGGCATAAAACGGATGCTGACCAGCCTTGGTCGGCACGATCGACGGCGAGATGCGGTACATCGCAGACTGGTAACGGGCGCGGTGCGCACGCATCAGGTTGACGGCGTCGGGGTAGGACATCGCTTCGGGCGGATTGCCGTCGCTGCCACGCCGGGACGGTCCCCAGTTGTCCACCTGCGGCACGAACAATTTGGCCGATTTTTGCGGAATCGGGTCACCGGATACGGCGCGGAACACCGACCAGGTGGTCATGGATGCGGCCACGCCGAAACCGATGATGAGCACCATCAGCGCGGTCAGTGCCGGGTTGCGCCGGAGGCTGCGCAGGGCCAGGTTGAGGTAATACGCGAACATCAGTTGAGTGCTCCGGTTCGGGGGGTTTGAACACCATCCCCACCCAACCCTCCCCTTGAAGGGGAGGGCTTTTGTGTGAGGCATTCGTTTGGTTTACGACCTGTCAGGCGCAAAGCGATCCGCTTTTGCCCCCTCCCCTTCAAGGGGAGCGCTTGCCTTCTTTGCTCCCTCCCCTTCAAGGGAAGCGCTTGCCTTCTTTGCTCCCTCCCCTTCAAGGGGAGGGCTGGGGTGGGGATGGTGTTCGTCACGCAGGAACGCACGCCCATGCTTGCCGAGTGCCTTGTTGGTGCTTGCATTGCATGAAGCTCCGTTGTTGTTTCTTTGAGGGGCTGAAAAACCATCCCCACCCAACCCTCCCCATGAAGGGGATGGCTTTATATCGGCGCCGGGGGGGGGGGGGGGGGGGGGGGGGG
>DASSBH010000007.1:0-2187 GCA_035698945.1 Oleiagrimonas sp. | reverse complement strand
TTCCTGCCCGGCTCGGGCAAACTGGAGGTGCTGCGCCTGCCCGAACCGTCCGCGCACGTGCGGCTGGACGGCGGCGTGGTCGAGGGCGACACGGTCACCATTTTCTACGACCCCATGATCGCCAAGCTGATCGTGTACGACGCCAATCGTACCCAGGCGCTGGAACGCATGCGTCAGGCGCTGGGCGAGTGCCGCATCGTCGGACCCAAATCCAATATCGGTTTCCTGGAACGGCTGGTGCGCCACCCGATCGTGGTCGAGGGCGACATCGACACCGGCTATCTGGATCGCCATCTGGACGCTTTTCTGGCCGGCTCCGACGAGCCCCTGCCCGTCACCCTGCAGGCCGCCGCCTGCGTCGCGTTGCTGCACGATGAAACGATAGCCGCCAAAGCCGTCGCGGCCACCGATCCGTACTCCCCATGGGCCGACGCGGATGCTTGGCGCATCGGGCCGACCGACGTGCGTCGGATCGTCCTGACACGCGGCGACGTGCGTTATGAAATCGACGCCCACGGCGCGCACGGTCGCTATCGTTTGCATCACGAAAACTTCGATGTCGAAGTGGATGGCGCACGTATCCAAGACGGCTGGCTGGAAGCACGCTTCGGCGGCGTCGCCATGCGCCTGCGCGTGTTCGCCCACGGCAAGCACGTGGACGTGCATGATCCGCAGGGCCGCCGCTGCCGTCTCGAACGAGCGCCCGCGCATGCCTGGGATGCCAGCGAGGGCGCCGGCGGCAATCAGGTCATCGCGCCGATGCCGGGCCGCATCGTATTGGTCAAGGCCAAGGCCGGCGACAGCGTCGAGGAAGGTCAGGATCTCATCATCATGGAATCCATGAAGATGGAGCTGGCACTGAAAGCGCCGCGTGCCGGCGACATCGAAAAAGTCAGCGCAAGCGAAGGCGATTTCGTCGAGGCCGACAGCGTGCTGGTGCATTTCGCCGACGCCTGAAGATCATCTTGCCCGGCATCGCACGGTAAGTGTACGTAGGGTGGGCATTGCCCGCCGAACATGTACGGGCATGCACGAACCCTTATGGCGGACAGTGTCCGCCCTACCGCAACAAGGTGCTGCCGGACACATATGACGTGCTGGCGATATCATGCCTGTGCGAACTGACACGGAGCCTGCATGTCTTCCCATTTCATCCGCATTGTCGAAGTCGGCCCACGCGACGGGTTGCAGAACGAGCGCGCCATCGTGCCGGCGGCGACCAAGATCGAGCTGATCAACCGGCTCGGGCGCACCGGCCTCAAGACCATCGAGGCCACCAGCTTCGTCAACCCCGAGTGGGTACCGCAAATGGCCGATGCCGATGCGGTTTATCGCGGCATCGACAAGCAACCCGATGTGGATTACCCGGTGCTGGTGCCCAACCTCAAAGGCTACGAGCGCGCACGCGCGGTCGGCGCGGACGAGATCGCCGTGTTCACCGCCGCCAGCGAGGCGTTCAACCGCAAGAACATCAACGCCACCATCGACGAATCCATCGAACGTTTCGAGCCGGTGCTGGAACGCGCCAAGGCCGACGGCGTGCGTGTGCGCGGCTACATTTCCACCGTGCTCGGCTGCCCCTACCAGGGCGAGGTGCCGGTGCGCGACGTGGTGCGCGTGGCCAAGCGGCTGCATGATCTCGGATGCCACGAGATTTCGCTCGGCGACACCATCGGCGTGGGCACGCCGGCCAAGGCGCGCGCCATGCTCGAAGCCGTCGCCGCCGAGGTGCCGATGCAGGCGTTGGCCGTGCATTTCCACAACACCTACGGGCAGGCGCTGGCCAACATCCTGGCTTGCATCGAGGCCGGCGTGCGCATCGTCGACAGCTCGGTGTCCGGCGCCGGTGGCTGCCCGTATGCACGCGGCGCCACCGGCAACGTCGCCAGCGAGGACGTGGTGTACATGCTGCATGGCATGGGCATGGAAACCGGCATCGATCTGGACAAGTTGATCGATGTCGGAATCTGGCTGTCGGGGGTGCTGAGCCATGCCACGTCGAGCTTCGTGGCGCGGGCCACGGTGGCGGGATGAACCCTCACGCCATGTAGGGCGGGCACTGCCCGCCGTTTTCCTGCGACATGCGGCGGGCAATGCCCGCCCTGCCACGGGACATGATGTCGGCCTCCGCGTCCTCTGATATTGTCGATTCCCTACTTCGCGGAGCCCTCCATGCACGCAAAACCC
>DASSBH010000006.1:0-10026 GCA_035698945.1 Oleiagrimonas sp. | reverse complement strand
CTGGACAGGGTGATCGACCAGATCAACGCCACCGGCTACGGCCTGACCCTCGGCATCCACAGCCGCATCGACGACACCGTCGAATACATCGTCGAGCGCATGCGCGTGGGCAACTGCTACGTCAACCGCAACCAGATCGGCGCCATCGTCGGTTCGCAACCCTTCGGCGGCGAAGGCCTGTCCGGCACCGGCCCCAAGGCCGGCGGGCCGCACTACCTGCTGCGTTTCGCCACCGAACGTTCGCTGACCATCAACACCACCGCCGCTGGCGGCAACGCCAGCCTGCTGACCCTGGGCGACGACTGATACGCCGGGGGCCAAGAAGCTCGTTGTGCAGGAGCCTGCCCACAGGCAGGCTCCTCACAAAAACGGGCTGTTCCCGCAAATATCGGGTTATTCGATGTTCTGGGTCAAGCGTGCCGATACTCCACCGATGGTCGCCCTTCCAGCAAACCCAAAACGGAAACATCCTCATCAACGGCGGGCCAGTGAACCCCTTCGCCTTCACCAAGCAGCTCGAAATTGGCAAGTTGCTCGGGCGAAGCACTGGCAAGGCGTGGAAACCAAACCAATGGAACCGACAGAACGCGTCCATCGCTGAGTGAAACCACGAGCTCATCGTTTGTGCAGCGTGCACCCACGGCGTGTGGAGCTGCCTTATTTGCCAAAGAACTCATTCCAAGCCTCCACGAAGGTTTCTTGATGTTCCGAGACCAAGCCTATCAGCTTCTTCAGCTCATGGGCCGCAAAGCCGCTGCTACTTGCCAGGGCCACAGGTTGTAGCCAGAACTTGGCCAACATACGTTCACGCTGAACGTGGATATGCTGAGGCTCACCATTCTCGTTTGCGTAGAAGAAAAACCTGTATCCATCGATTCGTAACACTGTCGGCACAGATTCTCTCCGATCAAATAGGATCTGACGTTTGAGTAGGTGCCCCGCAGAGTTCGGCTCACCTCGTTGCTGAGTCAATCCATGGCTCGCTTCAAACATGATGCTGTGTGTTGGGTGCACACTTACTAATCACATCGCGCATCCTGATCTTTGACTGTCACCTCGGCACCTAGCGCTTCCAAGATGATGTTGAGTCCACGCACGGAACCAGGTTGCACGTTATGAATGACTATTCGCTCTTTTGCTCTGACGCCGCGTTCGAGTTCTTTGCGTTCTGCAGGTGACAAGCTGACACTACGCTTCAGCTCTTTGCGAAACTGCGCAAACGCGTGCTCGCCCCAGCCGGATGACAGGGGACTGCCCTCACACCAGCTGACGATTGTGATGGTGACCAATGCACCAGATGCCTGGGTCAAGCTGCGTTCAGGCAACTCGTTGCCACCATCTCCGTTCAAAAGTATGTCAAGCTCGAACGGATCCATCCGTTTGAGCTCATTTTCAATCTTGCGATCATAATGCCGATCGTTTGGTTCTACGCCACGTTGAGCCTTTCGTTCATACTGGCGAACAAAAGTGCCTACGTTCCTTCGAAGCCACTCATTTTTTCTTGAACCCACCATGCGCACCTGACCCCGAGATAAGCGCCGCGCCGACATGTCGGATCTTCGCTCAGAAAGGCAATTCCAGCGACGGCTCCACGGCCAGCAGCTGTTCGCGGAAGCGCTGCTTGATGCGTTCCAGCGCCGCTTCACTGTCGGCATCGAAACGCAGCACCAGTACCGGTGTGGTGTTGGAGGCGCGCACCAGGCCCCAGCCGTCGGGCCAGTCGGCGCGGACGCCGTCGATGGTGGTCAGACGCGCGTCGTCGAAAGTGGCCTGTTCCTGGAAACGCTCGATGAAGGCGTGGTTCGCGCCTTCATCGACCATGTCGACCTTGAGTTCGGGCGTGGATACGCCGCTGGGCAGGGTCGCGAGGATGGCGTCGGGGGTGCGCCGATCGTGGTCGCCGGCCAGGATTTCCAGCAGGCGCGCGGCCGAATAAATGCCGTCGTCGAACCCGTACCAGCGTTCGCGGAAGAAGAAATGGCCGCTCATCTCGCCGGCCAGGGCGGCCTCGGTTTCGCGCATCTTGGCCTTGATCAGCGAATGGCCGGTGCGCCACATCAACGGACTGCCGCCGGCCTTGCGCACCTCGGGGCTGAGGTGGCCGGTGCATTTGACGTCGTAGATGATGGTCGCGCCGGGGTTGCGCGCCAGCACGTCGCGCGCGAACAGCATCAGCAGGCGGTCGGGATAGATGATCTCGCCGGCCTTGGTGACCACGCCGAGGCGGTCGCCGTCGCCGTCGAAGGCGACGCCGAGATCGGCATCGTGTTCGACGATGGCCTGCTTGAGGTCTTCGAGATTGTGCGGATCGGACGGATCCGGGTGGTGGTTGGGGAAGTGGCCATCCACCTCGCAATAAAGCGGCACCACCTCGCAGCCGATGGCTTCGAGCAGCTCCGGCGCCACTGCGCCGGCAATGCCGTTGCCGGCGTCGGCCACCACCTTGAGCGGGCGTTCGGTCTGCACGTCCGAGGCGATGCGGTCGATGTAGTCGGGCACGATGTCGACCTGGCGATAGCTGCCGTTTCCGCCCTTGACCAGGTTGTTTTCCTGGATGCGCGTGCACAACGCGGTGATGGCTTCGCCGGACAGCGTTTCGCCGCCGATGACGATCTTGAAGCCGTTGTAGTCGGGCGGGTTGTGGCTGCCGGTGACGGCCACGCCGCTGCCGCAATTGAAATGGAAGGTGGCGAAATACACCAGCGGCGTCGGCACCATGCCCACGTCGATGACGTCCACGCCGGTCGCGCGCAGGCCGTCGGCCAAGGCGCCCGTGAGTTCCGGGCCGGACAAGCGGCCGTCGCGGCCCACCACGATTTCGGTCAGGCCCTTGTCGTGCATCTCGCTGCCGATGGCCCGGCCCAGCGCGTGCGCCACCTCGGCGGTCAGCTGCTTGCCGACCACGCCGCGGATGTCGTAGGCCCGGAAAATGCCGGGATCGACCTCGACCGGAGCGGCGGCGGGAGCCGGCGGGCGGGCGGTTTTCTGCGTCTCGGTTGGCGTGGATGTGGGGGACACCGGGATTTCCTCTTCCTGATTGATACGTTCGGATCGAAAGCGCGGCCACAACAATACGCCGGCGCCAATTAACGCGAGCAGTGCCAACGCCACTGCCAGAATCCAGTAATGCGGCAGCACGATGGGCGCACGCGGCATGGCCGCCGTCACCCATAGCTGGCTGCCCGTTATCTGACGACCGACATCGGCCTGTCCGACATTGCTGCGCCCCTGCCGGGCCAGCAGCAGGCCGTCGCTGCCACTGTTCTGGCGCAAAGCCAGTCGACCGGCGCCGGGATTGACCAGCATCAGCTGCTGCACCAGCGGCGTCAGCGGCCACTCCACCCAGGCATAGGCGACGATCGCTCCGGTCGAACCCATCACCGGCAGCGCCTGCGCCAGCAGGTGGTCATGCCCGTGACGCACCACCTCCACCGGCGGAATGACATGGCTGCTTTGCAGTTGCATCAGGCCCGCCGCCTTGGCGTAGCCGAATTGCCGGTAGTCGGCAGTCAGCACTTCATCCAGCGACGGGCTGAAAAACAGGATCTCGCTCACGTGGGGCAGCAATTGTGCGGCCCGCGCCGAGGCGGCGGCCCGACCGGCGGCGGTATCGGACGCCAGATCGGCGACCAGGGCCGTATCGCCCAGCGCCTTGCCGATGCTTGCCTGCTGCGCTTGCAGCGTTTGCGTAATCCGCGCCACCGCCTGCGCGCGCGCGCGGCCCACCACCGCCTGAACCTGGCTCTCGCCTGCGATCACCCAAGCCTGCCAGGCGCAAAAAGCCGCAAACACCACCAGCAGGGTGGCCGCCGCCAGCGGCGCCAGCCGGGCCCATATCTCGCGCGGCATTTCGATGCGCTGTTTGCGCGAGCCTGTCAGCGTCCCCTTGTCTGCCTCTTCGTTGACCATCAACCCACCCCGGTCGAACCGAAACCACCCTCGCCACGTGCACTCGGTGCAAATGACTCCACGCGTTTCATGCGCGCGTGGCCTACGGGCACCAGCAGCAATTGTGCAATACGGTCCCCTGGCGCAATGGTGAATGGTTCACGGCTGCGGTTCCAGCACGAAATCATCAGCGGCCCCTGGTAATCGGCGTCGATCAGGCCGACCAGGTTGCCCATCACCAGCCCCTGTTTGTGGCCCAGCCCCGAGCGCGGCAGGATCAGCGCACACCAGCCCGGATCGCCGATGTGGATGGCGATGCCGCTGGGCACCAGCTCGCTTTCGCCGGGAGCCAGGGTCAGCGGCGATTCCAGCGCGGCGCGCAGATCCATCGCGCCGCTGCCGTCGGTGGCGTGCTCGGGCAGGGCGATGGTGTCGCCGAGGCGTGGATCGAGCACCTTGAACTCGACGTCGATTGGATTCATGCGGTGTCTCCCCGGGCAACACGATAGTGTTCGCCGATGCAGGCCAGCAGCGCCCTGGCCAGGCTGGCCTTGTCGGCGCGCGGCAAGGCCTTTTCGCCGCCCGGCCAGTACACGGTGAGCGCGTTGTCCGCGCATTCGAAACCGAGCCCTTCGCCAACCTGGTTGGCGGCGATCATGTCCAGCTTCTTGCGCTCCAGCTTGTCGCGCGCGTAGGTTCCGACGTCATTCGTCTCGGCGGCGAAACCGACCACGAACGGCGGATCAGGCAAGGCCGTGACCGCCATCAGGATGTCCGGATTTTCCGTCAATTCCAGGGTGAAGCCCTGGCTGCCGCGCTGTTTCTTGATCTTTTGTCCGGCGGTTTCGCGCGGGCGATAGTCGCCCACGGCGGCGGCGGCGATATAGATGTCGCTGGCGGGCGCGGCGGCCATGACCGCATCGTGCATGTCACCGGCCCGGCGCACGTCGATGCGCTTTTCCACACCCGCTGGCGTCGCCAGGTTGACCGGCCCGGCGACCAGCGTCACGCGCGCGCCGGCGGCCACGGCGGCGGCGGCCACGGCAAAACCCATGCGTCCGGAACTGCGGTTGCCGATGAAGCGCACCGGATCGATATCTTCGTAGGTCGGGCCGGCGCTGACCAGAATGGATGCGCCGGCCAGCGGCCCATCGCGCTCGGCCTGCATGGCCGCCACGATGGCGTCCGGCTCCAGCAGGCGACCGGGTCCGGACTCACCCTCGGCCAGCGGCCCGTCTGCCGGGCCCAGCATGCGTGCGCCGCGTTCGCGCAACAGGGCCACGTTGGCCTGCGTGGCCGGATGCAGCCACATGCGATGGTTCATCGCCGGCGCCAACGTCAACGGCGCGGTGCTGGCCAGACACAGCGTGGCCAGCAGATCGTCGGCCCGACCCTGCGCCAGACGCGCGATGAGATCCGCCGAGGCCGGCGCGATCAGGATGTCATCGGCCCAACGCGCCAGCTCGATGTGACCCATGCCCAAGGCCGCCTCGGCATCCCACAGGCTGGTGTGCACCGGTTGCCCGGACAGCGCCTGAAACGTGGCGGTGCCGACGAAGCGGGTGGCGTTTTCGGTCATCGCCACGCGCACCTCGGCGCCGGCGTCACGCAACCGACGCACCAGTTCGCACGCCTTGTAGGCGGCGATGCCGGCGGACACTCCCAGCAGGATGCGGCGTTGGGCAAGACTCATGTCGGCAAAATCTGACCATGGGGCAAGCTTCTAGCTTACCGGATTCATCGGCATTGGCTGCTGTTTTCCGGCATGCGCCTGTCCCATGCTGCAACTCCGTCCGATCCGCATGACCGCATGAGCATCCAGCACTGGCCCGCCACCGAACGTCCGCGCGAGAAACTGCTCGCGCATGGCAGCGGCGCGCTGTCCGACGCCGAACTGTTGGCGGTGCTGCTGGGCAGCGGCACGCGCGGCATGGATGCGGTGGCATTGGGCCGCGAGTTGCTGAGCCTGGCCGGCGGCGTGGCGGCACTGCTGGGTACGACGCAGTTGCCGCGGATCTCCGGCCTGGGGCCGGCCAAGCAGGCGCGCGTGGCGGCCTCGCTGGAACTGGCCCGACGCGCCCTGGCCGAAGAACTGACCCGCGGCCCGGCGCTGTCCAGCCCCGACGACAGCAGCGCCTTCCTGCGCGCGCGCCTGCGCCATCTGCCCTACGAAGTCTTCGCCTGCCTGTACCTGGACACCCGCCACCGCGTGCTCGCCTTCGAGGAACTGTTCCGCGGCACCATCGACGGCGCCAGCGTGCATCCGCGCGAAGTGGTGCGCGCCTGCCTCGCGCACAACGCCGCGGCCGTGATCTTCGCGCACAACCATCCTTCCGGCGTGGCCGAACCCAGCCGTGCCGACCGCAACATCACCCAGACCCTGCGCGAAGCGTTGCAACTGATCGAAGTGCGTGTGCTGGATCACCTGGTGGTCGGCGCGGGAGCACCCGTGTCCATGGCCGCACGCGGCCTGATTTGACATTCACGCGACGATCTGCGTTCTGCCGACGAAAAGTTATGCACACCGGATGTTTTCGCAGGCTTGCGGTTCATTTCTGCAGAACGTCGGCAAATAGGATCTACAACCATTTGTTTTTCATGGCGTTAATTTGTTGAACGTATGCCAACACGATATACCCGGCGATCTACCCCAAAACCACCCGGCGCTTTCCCACAGAGTTATCCACAGGGTTGTCACCACTCCCGCCCTTACCGCCAGCCTGCTGGCCCGCAGCCCATCTTCCAAGGCAACGCAGTAGTGACGCGGTGAGGAATGCCGGCTAGCATTACCGGCTCCATGACTTACACCCTCACGCCGTGAAACAGCCGCTGCACGCCCTGGTGCTGGAAGCGTTCGATGCGCTGCGCCAAAACGAAACCCTGCCCGCCGATCTGGCGGCTCCCGATTTCGTGATCGAGCGGACACGCTCGCGCGAGCACGGCGATTTTGCCAGCAACCTGGCCATGTTGCTGGCAAGGACGGCCCGCACCAAACCGCGCGACCTGGCGGAAAAGCTGGTGGCGGCCCTGCCTGCCAGCCCGCTGGTGGACAAGGTCGAAGTGGCCGGCCCCGGCTTCATCAACTTTTTCCTCGGCGCCGGCGCCTACCATGCGGAACTGCGCCGCGTGCTCGACGAAGGTCCGAGCTATGGCCACAACCGCCTCGGCGCGGGCCGCACGGTCGGCGTCGAATTCGTGTCGGCCAACCCCACCGGGCCGCTGCATGTCGGCCACGGCCGCAACGCGGCCATCGGCGACTGTGTGAGCCGCCTGCTCGAAGCCAGTGGCTGGAACGTCAAGCGCGAGTTCTACTACAACGACGCCGGCGTGCAGATCGCCAACCTGGCCGTCTCGGTGCAGGCGCGCGCACGCGGTGTCACCCCGGACGACGACGCCTGGCCGGAAGGCGGCTATCGTGGCGACTACATCGCCGAAGTGGCGCGCGCCTTCCTGGACGGCGCCAGCGTCAAGGCCGACGACCGCGAAGTGACCGCCAGCGGCGACGTCGAGGACATCGACAATCTGCGCGCCTTCGCCGTGGCCTGGCTGCGACATGAGCAGGATCTGGATCTGAAGGCCTTCGGCGTCGGCTTCGATGTGTATTTCCTGGAATCGTCGCTGTACGCCGACGGCAAGGTGGAAGAAACCGTGCGCGAACTGGTCGGGCACGGCCACACCTACGAGGAAGGCGGCGCGCTGTGGCTCCGAACCACGGACTTCGGCGACGACAAGGATCGCGTGATGCGCAAGTCCGACGGCACCTACACGTATTTCGTGCCGGACGTGGCCTATCACTTGAGCAAGTGGCAGCGCGGCTACGACAAGGCCATCACCGTGCTCGGCGCCGACCACCACGGCTCGCTGGCGCGCGTGAAATCCGGCCTGCAGGCGCTCGACTGCGGCATTCCCAAGGGTTATCCCGACTACCTGCTGTACCAGATGGTCACCGTGATGAAGGGCGGCGAGGAGGTCAAGATCTCCAAGCGCGCCGGCAGCTACGTCACCCTGCGCGACCTGATCGACGAGGTCGGTCGCGACGCCACGCGCTATTTCCTGATCGCGCGCAAGGGTGACTCGCAGCTCACCTTCGACGTCGACCTGGCGCGTTCGCAATCCAACGACAACCCGGTGTACTACATCCAGTACGCCCACGCCCGCGTGTGCAGCGTGCAGCGCCAGTGCGAGGAAAAGGGTCTGACATTCGACCTGGCGCACGGGCTGGATCACCTGGCGCGCCTGGACAGCGAACACGAACAGGCTTTGATGGTGGAGTTGTCGCGTTATCCCGAAATCGTGGAAGCCGCCGCCGCCAGCCTGGAACCGCACGTTCTGGCCAACTGGTTGCGCGAACTGGCGCAGGCATTCCACGCCTACTACAACTCCGAGCAGTTCCTGGTCGACGACGCCGAGCTGCGCGACGCGCGCCTGACCCTGGTGGTCGCCACGCGCCAAGTGTTGAACAATGGGCTGGAACTTCTGGGGCTGTCCGCTCCCGAACGCATGTAGCGACTTTTTTGAACAGTTTGATCTTCGCCGTCATGAAGGGCGGCATCGAATAAAGAGGCAAGGCAATGGCACGCAAGGGCAGGCAAGCGGTACGCAACGGCGGATGGCCCGCCTGGTTGCTGGTGTTGATCGGCATCATCATCGGCGCCATCGGCATGGGCATCGTCAACCACACCGGCCACATGCCCATCTCGCGCAGCGACAACGCGCCGCAACCTGCCGCCGATACCAGCCAGTCCGACAACGGCGCCGGCATTGCCGCCAACGCGCAGCAGAAGCCGCGCTACGACTTCTATTCGGTATTGCCGGAAAAGGAAGTGGTGATCCCCGACGCGCAGTTGGACGCCCAGGCCAAGGCCGAGCGGGCACAGACGCAGCCGGACACCAGCACCCAGGCCCCGACTGGCGCCACGCCCGGCGCTTCGCCAACCGCCCCACAGGGCGACTATCTGCTGCTGGCTGGCTCTTTCACCACCCAGGCCTCCGCCGAAACCCGCAAGGCCCAACTCGCACTCAAAGGCTTCCGTGCCCACATCGAGCAGGTGACCGTGCATGGCCAGACGCTGCACCGCGTGCTACTCGGCCCCTACAACAGCGCCAGCGCACTGGAAGCGGACAAGAACAAGCTCGACGCGACCGGCATCCACGCCATCGCGATCAAGGAACAATGAGCACCGTCGCAGGGTGCCGGCGCGCATGACCATGAAAACCGCTCTCATCACCGGCGCCACCGCCGGCTTCGGCGCCGCCATGGCGGAAACCTTCGTGCGCGGCGGCTGGCGCGTGATCGTCTGCGGACGCCGCGCCGGGCGCCTTGAGACGCTGGCCGAACAGCTGGGCCGCGACAAGGTGCATGTGGCCGCCTTCGACATCCGCGACACCGACGCCATGCAGGCCGCACTGGACGCCCTGCCGACGGATTTCGCCGACATCGATCTGCTGGTCAACAACGCCGGCCTGGCGCTGGGCACCGCCCCCGCGCCCGAAAGCGATCTGGCGCAGTGGCGACAGATGATCGACACCAACATCACCGCGCTGGTGACGCTGACGCACAAACTGCTGCCGCGCCTGGTGGAACGGCGCGGCGCCATCGTCAACATCAGCTCCATTTCCGGCAACTATCCGTACAAGGGCGGCAACGTCTACGGCGCCACCAAGGCCTTCGTCACCCAGTTCTCGCTGAACCTGCGCACCGACCTGCACGGCAGCGGCGTACGTGTGACCAACGTTGAGCCGGGCATGGCCGAAACCGAATTCACCCTGGTGCGCACCGGCGGCGACCAGGCCGCCTCGGACACGCTCTACACCGGCGCGCACCCGATCACGGCCCAGGACATCGCCGACACCGTCTGGTGGATTGCCAACCTGCCGCCGCATCTCAACGTCAACCGGATCGAGGTGATGCCGGTGAGTCAATCGGCGGCCGGGTTGCAGGTGCATCGGGCGGGGTAGGGTTTTCGCCTAGCGGCGGTATCGCGCCTGTCGGCGCTCGTTCATTTTCTTTTGCTGCCAAAAGAAAACGAACCAAAAGAAAACCACCCCGGCAGACAGCGCCCTTCGGGTGCGCTCCCGGGTTCCGGGGTTTTTCCGAAGGGCCTTCCTGGCCCTCGGAAAAAGGCCGGCATCCCTGCC
>DASSBH010000005.1:0-11626 GCA_035698945.1 Oleiagrimonas sp. | reverse complement strand
GAACAGGTTGTCCTTGTCGCCGAAGTGGCTGTAGACCGTCAGCTTGGACACGCCCGCCGCGGTGGCGACGGCGTCCATGCTGGTGCCCTCGAAGCCCTGTCGCGTGAACAGGTCGATGCTTGCCGCCAGGATGGCGGCGCGTTTTTCCATGTCCTTGGGACGTCCCGGGCCTTGGGTCTTGGGATGGGTCACGGTTGCCACTTCACGAATGCCTGATGTTTGGATTATTATACGTCACAGTTCACTTATTTGCAGCGGTCACCCGCGCACTGTAAATGATGCCTGCCAATACTGCTTTGTCCGAAGTCACTTTGAGCCCGGCCTACCGCCATGTCCAGCGTCTGTTGTCGACATGGCTGGAATCGGGCCGGATCGCCAGCGGCGATCATTCCGCGTTTGCCGTGCGCACCGCCATCGGCGCGCTCGACCTGGTCGAATACGACCGCCTGTCGCGCTGGCTGGCCTGGATTTGCCTGGCCGCGCGCAGCCGCGGCGACACCACGCTGGCGGCGCGCCTGAAACAACTGGACACCACCCTCGGCAGCGCCGTGCGCATGGCCATGCACAAACTGCCCGGCATGATCGTGCCCGGCCACCTGCAGCGCCTGAGCGCCTGACGCCGCATGTGCATGACGCAAGTCATGATGGCGCGATGACTTCCGGCACTTCGTCCCCACCCGTCCAGCCATCAATCTTCATGGGACGCTTTCCGCCCTTTCCATTGCCGCGTCCATCCCCAACTCCTATGCTTTTCGGCCTCTCCATTGATCGCGGACACAGCGCATGACACCGAACATCGAACAGGCACGCCACAACATGATCGACAACCAGGTGCGCCCCTGGGACGTGCTCGATCCACGCGTGCTGGACGCCCTGGAATACGTGCGCCGGGAGGATTTCGTCCCCGCCGCCTACCGCAACATGGCCTTCGTCGACCTGACGCTGCCGCTGGGCCACGGCGAGGTGATGATGAAGCCGGTCGTCGAAGGGCGCCTGCTGCAGGCCCTGTCGTTGGAAGGCCATGAACGCGTGCTGGAAATCGGCACCGGTTCGGGCTACCTGACCGCTTGCCTGGCCCATCTGGCCGGCCACGTCACCAGCGTCGATCTGCATGCCGAGTTCACCCGCGGCGCGCAGGACGCCCTGACCCGCGCCGCCATCGACAACGTCACCCTTTTCACCGACGAGGCCATGCACGCCTATCAACCGGACGGCGCCTTCGACGTTGTCGTGGTCACCGGCGCCGTGCCGAGCGTCCCGGAACGCTTCCTCGCCTGGCTCAAGCCTGGTGGTCGCGCCTTCCTGGTTACAGGTCGTTCGCCGGTCATGCGCGCGGTGCTGCTGCATCATGAAGGCAGCGGAAAGTACCGCGAAGAAAGCTTGTTCGAAACCGATATGCCTTATCTGGTGCATGCAGCGCCGACACCCCGCTTCACATTGTAAGTCACGTTGCAAGACGCCACCCACACAATTAAGGAAGACACCCGATGAATGTCCGCCTCATGAAACTGCTGCCGGTTGCCATCGCGCTCGCCGTGGCGCCGATGTTCGCCCACGGCGAGGATCTGCTCGATGCCTATCAGCAGGCATTGGCCAACGACCCCGTGCTGGCGCAACAAGTGGCCCAGCGCAACAGCACCAAGGAAAACGTGCCGCTGAGCCGCGCCCAGTTGCTGCCGCATCTGAGTGCCGGGCTTTCCTTTCAACAGACCAGCGGCAACAGCGGGTTCGGCAACAACGGCATCTGCCAGGACACCACCGGGCAACCCGTGGCGTGCCCCGACTATGGCCATTCACGTTCGCGCAGCGCTTCCATCCAGCTGACGCAGACCGTCCTCGATTTCAGCAAGTACGCCAACCTCAGCGCCGCGCACGCGCAGGCGGACAGCGCCGACGCGCAGTATCAGGCGGCGCTGCAGAACCTGATCGTGCGCGTGACCACGGCCTACTTCGACGTGCTCACGGCCAAGGATCAGGTCAACTTCGCCAAGGCCAACCTCGACTCCCTGAAGCGCCAGTACGATCAGGCCGAACAGCGGTTCAAGGTGGGCCTGTCGGCCATTACCGACGTGCAGGACGCCAAGGCCCACTACGACACGGCACAGGCGAACCTGATCGTCGCCCAGAACGCACTCAACGATTCGCGCGAGGCCCTGACGCAGATCACCGGCCAGCCGGTGAGCGACCTTGAGGAACTGACCGACAAGCTGCCCATGACACCGCCCACACCCAACCAGTTGAGCACGTGGGTGGATCAGGCACGCCTCAACAATCCCAATATCCTGGCCCAGCAATACAACGTGGAATCGGCCGAACATTCCATCACCGCAGCGCGCGACGCCCGCCTGCCCACCATTGACGCCAGCGTCAGCTACGGCAAGGGCGCCACCTGGTACCAGAACGGACCCTACCGTTCCCAGCCCGGCAACACCATCATCGGGCTGCAACTGAACGTGCCGATCTTTGCCGGCGGCGCCACGCACGCCCAGATCAAGCAGTCGATCTATCAGCGCGATTCGGCCCAGGCCGCACTGACCCAGCAGCGCCGTCTGGTGGTGCGCAATACGCGTAATTATTTCCGCTCGGTCACCTCCGGCATCAGCCAGGTGGAAGCGGCCCGGCAGGCGGTCATTTCGTCCGAAAGCGCATTGAAGGCGACCAAGGCCGGCTTCCTGGTTGGTACCCAGACCATCACCCAGGTGCTCATCGCCCAAGGAACCTTGCTGCAGTCGCAACAGCAGTATTCGCAGGCACGCCACCAGTTCATCCTCAACAAGCTGCTGCTGGAGCAGGCCGCCGGCAGCCTCGATGTCAAGGATCTGAATCTGGTCAATGCCCTGCTGGTTCCGTCCAGCGAAGTGCAGACGCCTGCCGACGCCGCGGAAGAAAACGGCACGCCGGCAGCTACTACTCCGCAGCCCACCGATACGGCCACGCACTAAGCGCGGCTTCGATCTCCAGGCTATCCGAATACGGCCGACGTGGCTTCACGTCGGCCGTGTCGTTGATGACGGCTCTCAAGGCAAACGAGTTGTGTCAGTGGCCTTGCAAGCGGGCTTGTCGGTGTCGGCGAGCACGTTTTCCACCAACGTCATCACGCGACCGACGGCGCCACGCTCGCGCTCGAAGGCTTGCCGCGCGGCTTCGCCCATGCGCTGCCGCCGCGCGCTGTCACGCAACAACGCCAGCACCTTCGCGCCCAGTTCCTCCGCCGAGTGCACGCGCAGGGCCGCGCCACGCTTGATCAGCGTTTCCGTGATGCCCTCGAAATTGAAGGTGTTCGGCCCCACCAGCACCGGCTTGGCCAGCGCCGCCGGCTCCAGCACATTGTGCCCGCCGATACGCACCAGGCTGCCGCCGACAAAAGCCACGTCCGTGGCCGCGTAGAACGGCAGCAGCTCGCCCATCGCGTCGATCAGGAAACACTGCGTTGACGCCTCCGGCAAACCATCAGCCTTGCGCCCTGCGAAGCGGAATCCCTGCGATTTCACCATCTGCTCCACCGGGATAAACCGTTCGGGGTGCCGCGGCGCCAGCAGCAGCAAAGCATCGGGCAAATGCTTGAGCACGGCCAGGTGCGCCTGCAGCACTTCCTGTTCCTCGCTTTCGTGGGTGCTGGCGGCGATCCACACCGGTCGCCGTGCTCCCCAGGCCGCACGCAGCTCCGCCCCCTTCGTTGCCAGTCCCGCTTCCACCGGCATGTCGAACTTGAGGTTGCCCACCACGTTCACGTGCGTGCCGCGCGCGCCGAGCAGGCGGTAACGGGCCGCATCCAGCCGCGACTGCGCGGCCACGTGCGTCACGCAACCCAGGGCCGACTTCAGCAGCACCTGCACCGGCACATAACCGCGCAGCGAGCGGCGCGACAGACGGGCGTTGGCGATGATCAGCGGGATATGACGGTCATGGCAGGCGTGATACAGATTCGGCCAGATTTCGGTTTCCACGATGACGCCGAGGCAGGGACGGATGCGGCGCAGAAAACGGTGCACCGACAGCGGCAGGTCGAAGGGAAGATAGACGTGGAACACCTCTTTGCCGAACAGCTGCCGCACCCGATCCGAGCCGGTCGGCGTGCCCGTGGTCACCACCATCGGCCGTTGCGGATAGCGCTGCATCATGGCCCGGATCAGCGGCTCGGCGGCATTGACCTCGCCCAGCGACACGGCATGCAACCACAGGCTTCCGCGAAAACCCGGCGCGCGGAAAAAACCGAAACGCTCATGCCAGCGACGATGGTAGTCGCCATAGCGCAGGCCGCGCACTCCCAGCCGCAGCAGCAGGATCGGCAGGGCGAAGTACATCACGAGGGTATAGAAAAGGCGCAGCATGGCTTCGGCAACGGCAAGTCACATCCAGCGGCCAGAATAGCGTATGGCCGACACGCGGCGGGCGGCGCAAAGCGCTCGCGCACGCTACAATCGCCCGTCCATGCCCGGTGCCTCCCGACCATCCTTCCGCCTTGCCCTCGCCGCACCGCGCCATTGGCCGGCATGGCTGGGCGTGGGCGCGATGTGGCTGGCGGCGCATCTGCCGGGCCGCACGCCATGGCGACTGGGACGTGCGCTCGGCGCAGTGGCCGTGCGCATCCGCAATCAGCGCCGACGTATTGCCGAACGCAACATCGCCCTGTGCTTTCCCGATCTCGACGCCGCCGCGCAGCGCCGTCTGCTGGACGCGCACATGCGCGACCTGGGCATGATGATGATGGAATTCACCATGGGCTGGCTGGGCAGCGACCGCGCCATCGCGCGCATACCGGCCCGCATCGAAGGCCTGGAACATCTGCATGCCGCCCAGGCCCGGGGACAGGGTGTGCTGCTGGTCGGCGGTCATTTCTCGCACCTGGAATTGTGCGCGCGGCTGGTTTCCGCGCGCATCCCCATCGCCGGCATGTACCGGCGCATGGATTCGGCGGTGTTCGAATGGGTGGTGCTGCGCGCGCGCCTTGATTACGCGCGCGCCATGTTCGACAAGGACGACCTGCGCGGCACGGTGAAATACCTGCGCGACGGCGGCGTGCTCTGGTATGCGCCGGACCAGGACATGCGCAGCAAGGACAACGTGTTCGTGCCGTTCTTCGGCGTGCCGGCGGCCACCATTACCGCCACCCATCACCTGGCGCGAATGGGCCGGGCGCAGGTCATCCCGTTTTTCCACCATCGGCTGAAAGATGGCAGTTACGTGCTGCGACTGGAAGCACCGTTGGATCCCTTTCCCACCGACGATGTCAGCGCCGACACCGCGCGCGTCAACCGGGCCATCGAGCGCATGGTGCGCGAGGCGCCGGCGCAATATCTGTGGGTGCATAAAAGGTTCAAGACGCGGCCGCCGGGGACATCGCCGGTGTATGGGCGCGAGGAAACCGGGGATTAGCGGCAAACCGGAAGCATCATCAAGGCGGGCTGCCGGTCCTTGACCCCCGACTCCCGGTCCCCGCTCTTCGCCTCTCATACACCTTCGCGTACTTCAGGAACGCGTAGAAAGCATGCACCCGCGCCGCCACGAATCCGGCCCAGCCTTCGCGCCAGTGGCCGCGCAGGAAGTAATAGCGCACAAAGGCGATCCACGGGTAGCACACCATGCGCAGCTTCAATCGTTCGACGCGGCGGCGCTCAAGGTCCTCGACCTGCAGGCTGGAATACCGGTTGGCCTTGTGCACGCGACCGGCAATGTCGCGCTCGCCGTAATGCTCGATCATCACGTCCAGCTGACGAACGGGGCCGTCGACCGACACCGTTTCGTGCACCTTGAGGCCGTTCATGCGCGCGTGGCGACGATCGAACAGGCGCACGTAATGGTTGAGCCGGCTGCGCGGCGACTGCCAGCGCCAGAACAGCCATTCGCGTCGCCACAGGACATAGCCCGACCGATCGGGCTTTTCGAGCACGGCGCACAAGGTGTCCTTGCCGCTTTCGACCAGCTTTTCGTCCGAGTCGAGCAGCAGCACCCAGTCGTGCCGGGCCAGGTCGATGGCGGCCTGTTTCTGTTCGCTGTAGCCGGTAAACGGACGGGTCAGGAAACGCGCGCCATGCGTTTCGGCAATGCGGCGTGTCGCATCGGTGGAACCCGAGTCGAGCACCACGATGTCCTCGGCCCAGGCCACGCTGGCAAGACAGGCCGGCAGGGTGTCGGCGCTGTCGAGCGTGGTCACGACCACGGACAAGGGCTGCCGGTTCACGCCGCTTCTCCGCTGTCCTCGCGCACGTACAACGCCGCGCACCACAGGGACAGCATCCACCAGAACAGCAAGCCCCACCAGGCCGAATAGAACGCCAGGTGCGTGTTGATCGGAAACAGGGTCACCGCCAGCATCACGCTGACCGGAAAGGCGACATCACGCGCCGCCGGCCCGACCTCACGCCAGCGTCGCCACGCCAGCCAGCCCCCCGCCAACCAGATCAGCAGACCCAACGTGCCGGTGTTGGTGACGATTTCCAGAAGCAACTGGTGCGGATGACAGGCGCCCTGATTCTTTCCACAGGATTCGGCCACCAGGAAATGATCCTTGCGCGGCGCGAAATCCGGATAGGCGTAGCGGAAGTCGCGCACGCCGACGCCGTTGACGGGGTGGCCGAGGTACATGCCCCAGGCCGTGCGCCAGATGTCCAGGCGACCGCTCAGTGCAGTGTTGATGCCGGCCTCGGTGCCGTGGAACAGCTGCGCGGTGCGTTCGGCGCGATCCTGGAAGCGCGGCGAGAACTGCCAGGCCAGGCCAGTGGCAATCGCCGCCGCCACGCATGCTCCCGCGCACCACAGGGCAAAACGCGCGGCCGATCCGCTTTCGCGCCAGGCAAAGGCCAGCCCCACCAGGGCATACACCAGCCACGCCGAGCGCTCCCCGGCCAGCAGGATCGGCCCGAGCAGAAACACGAAGGCCGCCACCAGCCCGATGCGCCCACAGCGCTCGCGCGCGACCCACAGCACCAGCGGCGACAGGCTGGCCAGCACCGGCCCCAGCTTCATGTCGTCCGCACCGAAAATGCCGGTGATGCGCACCGCCGGCGCATGCCCGCCCAGGCTCCAGCCGGTGAGCATCTGCACCCACGCGTCCAGCGCCCACAGGGCCACCACCACGGCGGTCGCCACCAGCAGGGCGTGCAGGCGCGAGCGGCGGCGCACGGCAAAGCAGACGTACAGGCCCAGCGGGATATAGCGGATGAACCCGGCCACGCTCAGCCAGCTTCGCCCCATCTCGGTGGCGTCGATGGACGACACCAACGCCGCGCCGGTGTAGGCCGCCCACAGCCACAGCAGCAGACGCGCGCCGGCATGTTCGGACAGCGCATGTGGCTCGCGCGCGAACAACAGGATCGCGCCGAGCAGGCACAACAACGTGCCCAGTTCGGAACTGCGTCCGAACGGCAACAGAAAGATCACCAGCCAGATGGGCAGCAGCGGTGAACGCAGGGCGGACTTGAAGCGCACAGCGGAGGACATCACGAGCTTCCGGTGAGTATCCGGCGATTGTACGTAGAGCAAGCTCTGTGCGCGAATGATCCCGAGCCACCATGAGGCTTGCCGACTCTCGTCCTGAGCCCTTCGACGGACTCAGGAGAGGCTACGGTCGCAGGCCGACGCGGGGAACGGAAAGCGTCTTCGAATTGAATGCCATCGCTTCCGGTCAGGCCATGAGTTCGGCATACACCGACAGCACGCCCTGCTGCATGTCGCTCAGGCGATAACGCTTGAGCGGCGCGACCGGCGGCGCCAGGCGCAGCAATTCCGCGGCGCGCTCGGTGAGGCGTTCGATGTCGCCCGGCGGTACGCGGCCTGCAGGATACAGTTCGGACAGAAGCTCGCCCACGCCGCCATGCGCGTAACCCAGCACGGGGCG
Source organism: Oleiagrimonas sp. (assembly GCA_035698945.1). GTDB lineage: Bacteria > Pseudomonadota > Gammaproteobacteria > Xanthomonadales > Rhodanobacteraceae > Oleiagrimonas. The sequence goes on along the minus strand of DASSBH010000005.1, from coordinate 3,789 downwards.
GCACAGGGCCAGAGCCTCGATCACGGTGCGACCGAAGGTTTCCGGCTTGCCGGACAACTGCAATATCAACGAGGAAACGGAATACACGTCGCGCACGTCGTCGCGGGTGGGCGTCATCACGACCTTGTCGCCCAGGTCATGGCTCTTGACCAGCTCACGCAATTCCTCGACGTAGGCTTCGCGCCCCGGCTCGATCACGCCCATCAGCAGCAGTCGCGCGTCCACGCCGCGGGCGACCAGCGCCGCCAGCAGTTCGATGGCGTCGCGGTGGCCCTTCAGACGCGTGCCGCGCCCCGGCAAGGTCAGCAGCGGGGCGCCGACGAATTGCGGAAATTCCGCGAAAAACCGCGCTCGCCAGGATTCTTCGGGCCGATGTCCGTAGGGAAACACTTCGGTGTCGATGCCGCGCGGCACCACGCGAATGCGCGAGGCATCCACGTCGGGATAATGCGCCAGCACGTAATCGCGCACGCTCTGCGATACCACCATGATGCGCTCACCGCGCAGCATCACGGCGCTGTACAGGCCCGGCGTATTCATGCCGTGCACGGTGGTCACGAAGCGCGGTTTCGGATGCAGCCCGCGCAAGGCCATCCGCGTCAGCCACGCCGGCACGCGCGAGCGCACGTGCACGATGTCGGGATGGATGTCGCGCAGCAGACGCCGCAGCGGACCGACCTTGGCCAGCGAGGCCAGCGACTTGCGGCCGATGTCGAGCGTGATGTGGCGGCTGCCTTCGGCTTCCAGCTGGGCCACCATGCGCCCGCCGGCGGAGACCACGACCGACTGGTGCCCGGACTCGACCAGCGCGCGCGCCACTTCCAGCGTCGAACGCTCCGCCCCGCCGGCATGCAAGGCCGGTATCAGCTGCACGACCGTCCACGGGCGTGGTGCCGGGACATGCGGTGAGGACGAAGAGGCAATCGCGTTCATGATCACGAGGACTGGAGGATATGGGCGCCGCACACGCGTCCCGCATCGGCGGCAATTCGCTTCCGACAGCACACAGGGCACCCGGAAAAGGCAAGCAAGAAGCATGCCTTTCAATGCCCACGGATTTGCCCCCAATTTGGTGCAATTGTCAACCCGGAACACCGCCGGGGCGCGGCCTCAGTCGCGCAGAATGTAGTGCGCGCTGCAATAGGGGCACTGCGATTCACCGCCGTCGTCGACGATGGACAGGTACACGCGTGGATGCGAATTCCACAGCATCATGCCCGGCATCGGGCACGACAGCGGCAGGTCGGCATGCGTCACTTCGTAGGTATGTTCGGCGTTGGGCATGATCAGCCGCTCGGCCGTGGCGTCGGTATGCGGCATGTGCATGCCTCCAGGACATCGGTATCAGGCCGGCATTTTAGCAGCAGTCGTACCGGACAGGCTCGCGCCGGCGGCCTCGCGTCGCCGGCGCGGATTTTCGCGACGACTGGCTTCAGCCGTTGCCGCCGGTGCGCGCCTTGAAGGCCTTCGTTTCAATCGCCTCGGTGGTGATGTGCACCTGGATGGCGTCGCTGACGACTGGAACATAGCGCGACACGCCGAACTTCGAGCGCTCCAGAGTGGCCGTGGCGTCGAAGCCGATGGCCGGAGCCGACCAGGCCGGATGTGTCCCGATTTTGTTGATTGTGACGCGCAACGTCACCGGCTGGGTCATGCCATGCACGGACAGCTTGCCGCTGACCTCAAGGTGTTTCTGGTCCACCACCTTGACACCGGTGCTGGTGAAGGTGGCTACCGGGTACTTGTCCGCAGAAAAGAAATCGTCGCCCTTGAGATGCTCGTCCAGCGCCGGGACATGGGTGTCCAGGGTGGACAATGGCATGCGCACCGTCACCGATGCCTGCTCCGGATGCACGGGATCGTAGGTGATCGTGCCCGAGGCAATGCCGACAACGGCCGATGGGTGGGAAAAGCCGAAGTGGCTCCAGGTCAGACGCACCTGGGTATGGCTGGGATCCATGCTGTAGGTGGTAGGCGCGGCCATGGCCAGCGGAGCCAGGCCCAGCAGCAGGGCAAACAGGAAAAAGCGCAGTCGTCGTTGCATGTTGAACACCTCGTACGATGAATCATGAATGCGGCGACGCGTTCTGCGCCACCGCTCCGAAGGAAATCGTCACCAGCCCCGGCAGGTGACGCAAAGCGTCAGCCAGTTGCGCCAATTCGCGCTCGCTGACGCTGGATTCGAACAGCAACTCCAACTGGTCGTCGCCATCGCTGTCGTGGTGCAGCACCATCTGTTTCAATGCCGCGCCGCGCTTGTCCAGCTCCGCGCGCACCGGCCCCAGTTCCGCCTCGTCGCTCAAGCTCAAGAGCAGACGCGGCGGCCCGTCGTGGTGGTTGAAGAAGCGCCGCTCCAACGGCTTCAGCCCGGCCATGATGATCCACGCCACCGCGGTGGTCATGATGGCCGCCAGCCACATGCCGCTGCCGACGGCCAGACCGATCGCCGCCACCGCCCACAGACCGGCGGCCGTGGTCAGGCCGCGAATCACCTGCTCACGCTGCAGGAACAAGATGGTGCCGGCGCCCAGAAAACCGATGCCGCTGATGACCTGCGAAGCAATCCGCGACGGGTCGAGCCTCACACCCGGTACGCCCAGTACGGCTTCAAAGCCGAATGTCGACACGATGATGGCCAGCGCCGCACCCAGACACACCAGCATGTGCGTGCGCAGGCCCGCCGCCCATTCGCGGCGCTCGCGATCCATGCCGATAACGCCGCCCAGAAAGGCAGCCAGCAGCAGGCGTTCCAGAATGTCCACGGGTGAAATCATCAGCTCACACGCCTTGTCTGCGTAACGCGCCTTTTGCGGAAACCTTCCGGCTTTCCCGAAGTGTGCGCCATACTGGCAGTGTATGACGTCGCTGCCATGGCGGCGAGTATCTCCAGGAGAACACTGCGTGTCCGAATGGCGACCAACGCCTCCAGTGGATGATCCGCTGCATGAATGCTGGGTGATCACCAACGGCGCGGCCGGCAACGAGCGCCAGGCACTGGCGCTGGCCGAATGCCTGCCATGGCCGATCCGCACGCTGGTCGCCGAACCGCGCGCACCGTGGTCGTGGTGCGCGCCGCGCTGCCTGCCGGGCGCGCGCCTGGCGTGGCCGCAGGCGGTGCAACCAATGCTGGCGCCGCCATGGCCGCAGTTGGTCATCGGCTGCGGGCGTGCGGCGGCGCTGTTCACGCGGCTGGTGCGGCAACGCTCCCGCGGCGCCTGTCGCAGCGTGCAGATTCTCGATCCGCGCATCGATCCACGCCACTGGGACGTGGTGATCGCGCCCGACCACGATGGCCTCGAAGGCGACAACGTGCTCAATCCGCTGGGTTCGTTGCATCCCATCGACGACGGCTGGCTGGCCGATGCACGCGAGGCCTGGGCGCATCTGGCATCCCTGCCGGCACCGCGCCTGGCCGTGCTGCTGGGCGGCCCGCGCCACGGCATTGCCATGGATGCGGCCTACGCCCGCACACTTGCCGAAGCCGTCCTGGCCCGCCATCGCCGCGACGGCGGCAGCGTGCTGCTGCTGGCTTCACGGCGCACGCCGCCGGCGCTGTTCGCGCATCTGCGCCAGGCGTTCGAGGGGCTGCCCGGCCTGTGCTGGGGCAGCGACGCCGACGGCGCCAACCCCTATCCCGGCGTGCTGGGCTGGGCCGATCGTCTGGTGGTGACGCCCGATTCGGTGAACATGCTGTCCGAAGCCTGCGCCACCGGTCGCCCCGTACACACGCTGGTCATGCCGCCCCTGCCCGACAAGCTGGCGCGCTTTCATGCCGGCCTGCGCGCACGC
>DASSBH010000004.1:0-2754 GCA_035698945.1 Oleiagrimonas sp. | reverse complement strand
ATGCCCTGCAACGCGCGACGGCGCGCGCGGGAGCGGGCGGCGGCATCCACGCCTCTTGCCTGTGCGCCGGTCATGACAGCTGCGCGTACAGGTTGACCATTTCCAGGGCCGACATCGCCGCATCGGCGCCCTTGTTGCCGGCCTTGGTGCCGGCCCGTTCGATGGCCTGCTCTATGCTGTCGGTGGTGAGCACGCCGAAGGCCACCGGCACGCCGATGTCGGCGGCTGCCTGGCTCAGGCCCTTGGCCGCTTCGCCGGCGACATAATCGAAATGCGGCGTAGCCCCGCGAATGACCGCGCCAAGCGCAATCACGGCGGCATACTTGCCCGATTGCGCCACGCGCCGCGCAGCCTGCGGAATCTCCCACGCACCCGGAACGCGCACCAGATCGATGGCATCCTCATTGACGCCGTGACGCTTGAGCGCATCGACCGCGCCGGCAACCAGCGGATCGACCACGAAGGCATTGAAGCGCCCGGCGATGATGGCGAAGCGTCCCTCGGGGGTGGCGAAATGGCCTTCGATGATGTTCATGAGGTGGATGACTCCCTTGTGCAGCCGTGCATTTTAACAGGATGAATCAGGCGTCTTGCGCGACGGAGGCGGTTTCCGCCGCCAGATGCGGATAGCCGGCAAAAGCCAACTCGGCCTTGCCGTCGGCGCCGACCCTGAGCCGCGCGCGGGAGCCCACGGGCAGAGTCAGTTTGTTGCGGCAATGGCCGAACGGCAAATGCGTGATCACCGGAACATCGGTGATGCCGCGGACGTATTCGACCAAGGCACGCATGTCGTAGGCCGGATCGTATTCGTCGGCGCGATAGCCGGAAAAATCGCCCAGCACCAGCGCCCGCTGCCGATCCAGCACGCCGGACAATTTCAGCTGGCCAAGCAGGCGCTCGATGCGATAGACCGGCTCGAACACATCCTCGACGAACAGGACGCCACGCCGGATGTCGGGCATGTACGGCGTGCCGAGCAAGCTGCACAGCACCGCCAGGTTGCCGCCCCACAACGGGCCCATCACGTTCACTTGCGCCGGCAGCGGCGAGCTTTGCCAGCGCACCACATGAGCCGAGCTGCGCAACGTGCCCCAGAACTGATCCAGCGTGAAACCGCTGGTGGTCTGGCCGCCGAAATCGTAGGCCAGCATGGGACCGGCGAAGGTGATCAGCTCGGACTTGGCCAGCAACGCCAGATTCAGTGCGGTGATGTCGCTGTGGCCCACCAGGGCAAACGGCTTGCCAGTCAAGCGCTTGCGCAGGCCGGCGTAATCCAGCCGGTCGAGGATGCGATGTACGCCGTAGCCGCCGCGCACGGCCATCACAACGTCCGGCAGTGCTTGGTCGGGATCGGCCAGCCGATTGATGTCGGCGGCACGCTCCGCATCGGTGCCGGCAAAACGCAGGTAACGCCGCCTTGCGGCATCCTCGCCCGCCACCTGACATCCCGCCTGGCGCAGCCGCTCGACGCCGCGCGCCAGCGATTCTCCGGCGGGCCAGCCGGACGGAGCGATCAGTTGGATGCGAGTGGCATCGGTCATGGCTTTGTCTTGAGGAAATGATGGGTGGAAAAGGCTGAAAACCTTACCGCAAGTTGCCGCGAAAACCCGCGGCGATGATTCGCTCTGTGCGGCAGATCACTTTGCGGGCTGTCTAGCAGGACGAAACGGCATGATCTTCCCCCCATTCAACCACTTCCAGACCAAAACCGCCCAACCCGACAAGTTTGCGCGGCGTTCCCAGCACGCGCAAGCGATGCACACCGAGGTCGGCCAGGATCTGGGCGCCCAGGCCCAGTTGCTTCCACTCCTGGCGATCCTTGCCATCGTCGCCGGCAAGAGGCAGCTGGCCCTTGAGCCGCGCCAGCAGGGCGTCGGCGGTATCTTCGCCCGACAACACCAGCAGGACGCCACGCCCTTCCTGATCGATGCGGCGCAAGGTGGCTGTCACGGTCAAGCCGAGGTCATCACGCTTGAGATGCAGCACATCCGAAAGCGTGTTGCGCACATGCACGCGGGTCAGTACCGGCTCGCCATCGGCCACGTCGCCGCGCGACAGCGAGAAATGCAGGCCGTGTTTCAGCTTGTCGCGGAAGGCCACCAGGTGGAACGCGCCGACTTCGGTGTCGACATCGGCTTCGTACACGCGCTCGACGGTTTTCTCGGTTTCCAGGCGATAGCGGATGAGGTCGGCGATGGTGCCGATCTTGAGGCCGTGCTTGCGCGCGAAGGCTTCCAGCTCCGGCCGCCGCGCCATCGACCCGTCCTCGTGCAACACCTCGACCAGCACGCCGGCCGGCTCCAGTCCGGCCAGTCCGGCCAGGTCGGATGCCGCCTCGGTGTGCCCGGCGCGACTGAGCACGCCGCCCGGCTGTGCCGTCAGCGGAAAAATGTGGCCAGGCTGGGTCAGATCCGACGCCTTGGCATCGGCCTTCACGGCTGCCAGCACCGTGCGTGCGCGGTCGTAGGCGGAAATGCCGGTGGTGACGCCTTCGGCGGCCTCGATCGAGACGGTGAAATTGGTGTGGTACGGCGAGGTGTTGTCACTGACCATGGGCTTGAGGCCCAGCTGATGACAGCGCTGTTCGGTCAGCGCCAGGCACACCAGGCCGCGCGCCTCGCGCACCATGAAATTGACGTCTTCCGGGCGCACGTGGCTGGCGGCCATGATGACGTCGCCTTCGTTTTCGCGGTCTTCGTCGTCGAGCATGACGACCATGCGGCCAGCGCGGATATCGTCGAGGATTTCGGGGAT
>DASSBH010000003.1:0-3586 GCA_035698945.1 Oleiagrimonas sp. | reverse complement strand
ATCGTCCAGGCGCGGAAGTTGCCGCGCTTTTCGGTCACGGCCTGCGCGTGGATCAGCGCGGTGCCGGCCAACCAGGGCATGAACGAGGCGTTTTCCACCGGATCCCAGAACCACCAGCCGCCCCAGCCGAGTTCCTTGTAGGCCCACCAGCTGCCGGCCACGATGCCCAGGGTGAGAAAGCCCCAGGCGGCGTTGGTCCAGGGCCGCGCCCAACGCACCCACTGCTTTTCCAGATTGCCGCCCAGCAACGCCGCGATGGAAAACGCAAAGGCCACCGAAAAACCCACGTAACCCATGTAGAGCACGGGTGGATGCAGGGTCATGCCGGGATCCTGCAGCACCGGGTTGAGATCGGCGCCGTTGGCCGGCATCGGCAGCAGGCGGCCGAACGGATCGGAGGTGAAGATGGTGAACAGCAGAAAGCCCAGCGACACCAGACCCATCACGCCCATCACGCGGGCGGCGAATACTTCAGGCAGGCGTCGGCTGAAGATGGCCAGCGCCACCGTCCAGACATTGAGAATGAGGATCCACAGCAGCATGGAGCCTTCGTGCGCGCCCCACACTGCCGCGATGCGGTAGTACCAGGGCAGCGTCAGGTTGGAGTTCTGCGCCACGTAGGCGACGGAAAAATCGTAGGTGAGGAAGGCGTAGGTGAGCGCCAGAAAAGACAGGCCCACGAACACGAACTGGCCGGCGGCGGCAGGGCGCGCCACCGCCATCAAGGGACGGCTGCCCGACCACGCGCCGAGCAGCGGCAGTATCGCCTGCACCGCCGACAAAAGCAGGGCGAGGATCAGGGCCAGCTGGCCAAGTTCGGGAATCATGCGTGCGTCCTCCTCGGGCGGGGCTGGCCGTGCATCGTGTTCATGTCAGGGGCGGGCAGCCGTGTTGTCGGTGACGGCACGCGCGCCGGCTTTTCCGGATTTGAGCGCGGCATCGCGCGCTTCGGCATGGGCGCGGCCGGCCTTTTCGGCCTTCTTGATGGCGTCGGCGACCTGCGGTGGCATGTAGGTTTCGTCATGCTTGGCCAACACCTGCGTCGCCACGAAGGTGCCGTTTTGCATGTGGCCGGTGGTGATGATGCTTTGTCCTTCGCGGAACAGGTCGGGCAGGATGCCGGTGTATTGCACCGGCATGTTATGGAAGCGGTCGGTGACGACGAAATCCACCTTCAACGAATCCTTCGAACGCTTGACGCTGCCTTCCTCGACGATGCCGCCCAGCCGGAACGACCTGTTCGCAGGCGCCTTGCCGGCATCCACCTCGGTGGGCGAGAACAGATAGGTCACGTTGTTCTGCAGGGCAAACAGGGTCAGGCCGGCGGCAACGATGGCGGCGGCCAGAACCAGCCCGATGATGATGAGGCGACGTTTGCGGACGGCATTCATGACGGCATGGATTGTGATGGGTCAGGGTTGTTGGCGTGCAGTGTCCATTGCGTCGGACGTGCGGCGGTTTTCACGGGCCTTTTGACGCGCCATGCGGGCGTGCAGTTCCCGCAGCAGGCGACGCCGGCGCCGTATCGGCGCCAGATAATCGGCGATCAACACCACGAAAAACACCGCGTACGCAGGCCAGACGTAGGCAGCGTAGCCTCCCATGGCAAAAAAGGACTGTAGGCTCATTGGCTTGCCCGATGGTTGACCTGGGACAATTCGCGCACCCAATGCTTGCCGCTTTCCAGATCCAGCAGATCCGTGCGCACGCGCCCGAGCAGGCTGGCCGCCCAGTAAAGATGCGTGGCCAGCGCCATCACCAGCAGCGGCCACAGCATGCGCGAGTCGATGGTCGACGGCCCCAGCAGGCGCACCGTGGTGCCCTGGTGCAAGGTGTTCCACCATTGCACCGAGTAATGCACGATCGGCAAATTGACCAGCCCGATGATGGCCAGGAAGCTGGCCGCGCGCGCGCCTTGGCGACGATCCTCGAAGGCGTGGTACAGCCCCAGCACGCCAAGGTACAGGAACAGCAGCACCAGCTCGGAAGTCAGCCGCGCGCCCCACGTCCACCAGGTGCCCCAGGTCGGCTGGCCCCACAGCGAACCGGTGACCAGGGTGATGAACGTGAAAGCCGCGCCGATCGGCGCCGACTGCATCGCCACCACCTCGGCCAGCTTGATGCGCCAGACCAGGGCGATGAACGCCGCCACCGCCATGGTCGCGTAGACGAACAGGCCCATCCATGCGCTGGGCACGTGGACGTAGATGATGCGGAAGGCATCGCCCTGTTGATAGTCCGGCGGCGCCAGCACCAGACCGCCATACAGGCCGATCACGGTGGCGAGGATGGCCAGCCAGAAACACCATGGACGCAGCTTGCCGGCGAAACGGTAGAACGTGGGCGGCGCGCTCAGCCGGTGCAGCCAGAGGGGAACCCAGTTAGCCATGGTGAGTCTCCACTTGCAGGCCGTGGCCACCAGATGGCGCGTGGCGGGTGTGGACGAAGAGCTTGTTCATGAATCGAGCGTGATGCGGAGCGCGGCGGCGCAAGCCAAGGGTGCCACCACGATACCCAATGCCAGAATGGCTCCCAGCCAGGCCAGCGGCGCGACCCAAGGTAACCCTTGTTGGGCCGCCAGAACAGCGCCTGCGGCAAAGATCACCACCGGTACGCACAGTGGCAGCAACATGAGCGCCAACAGCATACCAGAGCGCCGGGTGCCGGCCGTCAGCGCCACCAGGATCGAACCCAGCAGACTGAGCAGCGGCGTGGCCAGCAGCAGCGCCAGTTCCAGCACGTGCAGCGGATGCGATGGCAGGTGCAGCATGCTGGCGATGATCGGGCCGATGATGATCAGCGGCAGCGCCGTGGTCAGCCAGTGCGCCAGGATCTTCATGGCCACCAGCAGCGCCAGTGGCTGCGGCGCGAGCAGCATCTGCTCCAGCGACCCGTCTTCCAGATCGGGGCGGAACAGCGCGTCGAACGCCAGCAGCATGGCCAGCAGCACGATCACCAGCACCACCCCGCCGGCAATGCGCGAGAGCAGGGCATCATCCGGCCCCAGCGCAAAAGGAAACAGCACCGCCACGATCAGCGCATACAGCACCGGCAACGCCATGTCGCCACGGCGCCGCCAGGCGAGCGTCAGGTCGCGGCGCAGAATGGCCCAGCAGGCGGCAGAAGTGCTGCCCGGCTTCATGAAGCGGCCCTCCACTCGAAAATCCCGATGGTTCGCGAAGCGGGCGGCGCAACGCGCCGCTGGGTCCCCTTCAGACGCGGCGCAGGGGTGGAGGAAAAGGCCCGCAGGGTGGCCGACAGGAAGTCGGCCAGTTTGCCGTCGGGCCAGGGATGGCCCGTCGGCAAACCCCCGGAACCCCGAAGCGAACCCGAAGGGCGCGTCTGTCGGGGTGCCCTTTCTTTTGGTTCGTTTTCTTTACTCCGGGCTTCCTGCCCTCCGCCCTTCGGGCCGGCTGCGCCGTTCAAACGCGTTCCTGACGCGTTTGTGGGCAAGCAAAGAAAATGAACTCGTGCCCCGCAGGGGTGCGAAACCCTGTGCGAAAGCACAGGAAAAGGGCATGAAGACATGCGAACGATCTTCATGCCGACAACCGGATTCGGCGCGGCTCGCCGTTGAGGTAGGTCA
>DASSBH010000002.1:0-4737 GCA_035698945.1 Oleiagrimonas sp. | reverse complement strand
GCGCGCAGGCGCGCTCCTACGGACAAGGTTTCTGGTTGCCCAAGGAAACGCCATGACGCGCAAGAGGCTACTTGTCGGCGCGTAATTCCCGAATGCCATCGTCACGCAGATGCCGGCGCAGGGTCTGCATGCCGGTATCGGCGGGCCAGCCGTGCCATTGATCGACAAGTTTGCCGTGACGGAAGATGTAGAAGGTGGGCATGCCCCAGCTGTCCAGTTTCGACCATTCGCTGTTTTGCCAGGCAACGTGGATGGGTTGATCGGGGAACTCGCGATTCCAGTCTTCGACATTGGCGATGGGTTCGCTTTGATCGGCCAACCAGATGGCGTGCCCGGCAAACAATGGTTGAAGCTGCGGATCCTGCTTGATGGCGCGCGCCGCGTCTTTCGAAAAATGGCACGAAGCGACGATGACGATGCGCAGCGGAGTGTCCAGATCGAAAGCCTGTCGCGTCATGCTATTGCCGTCGTCGCCGAGGCTCAATGCCGTGGGCTGACCCGGAGGCAGGCGAGCCGGTTCGCGGAAGGCGGGCAATGTGGCGACGGACAGACCCGGATGGTTTTGCGCAAGCCTCCGCGCCTGACGGAATTGACGCGTCGCCACCAGCGCCCGATAAAGCTTGGTGTAACTTTCATCCGTGGTCATGCCACGTTTGTGCATCTCGGCCAGATCGTTACGCAGTTGGTCAATGCGCGTGGCGTCGGGCGCGTAGAAAAGGACGTTTTCGGCGGCACGTTTGAGCAGACGCAGATCCGGAGCATCGACGTGGGGCAGAGACGACGGTTCTTGATGGCGCGTGAAAAGCCGATCGTACGCATGCGCGATGGCGGCGGCGCGTTCCGGCAAGGAAGACGATCCGGGATGCGCGTTCAGAATCAACTGATCGAACGCCTTTTCAATGGCGCTTTCCGGGCAGGTATCGACCTTGCATCCGCGCGCTTTGGCGGCGGCCACGCGCTCATGCTGGCGGCGGGCACGTTCGGCTGGTGCCAGGCCCAGTCCCTGCGCATATTTCTCCACGTCGAACAGGGAAAAAAGAGCGACTACCTGTGGATGAGTGAGTTCGTGGGCGGGATCGGCAATAGAAGCTCTCGCTAAACCGTGCTGTCCGAACTCCAACTGGGCCAGGAACCGTTTGCGGCCGCCCGGCGACAGCAAATCCAGCGGCGACCTACCTAGTGGAACGGTTTGCAGGTAAAGGTTCAGTTGCGCGCGGGAAGTGATCGGCGCTTGCGTCGCGTTCTGACCGAACGCGAAAGCAGCCGGAGCCGACAGGATGCAGACCAAAGCGATGCGCACAGCTTGCGTAGCGATCCTCATGGGAGCCTCGACGTGGCGTGGTCTCCTGCAGCTTACAGGGAATCCTCTGGCGGGGTTTCCGGCGCCGAATCCGTGGCGGGGCTGAAATTCAGTTCGACGCCGACGCCGGCGGGATCGCTGAAGTAAATCTGCCGTTGTTGCAGTTCGTCGACGTCGTCGATTTCATAGGCGATGCCGGCGGTATCCAGTCGTTTCAGTGCGGCATCGAAATCGTCGCAGGCGAAGGCGATGTGGTTGATGGCGCTGGCGTTGCTGGACAAGGGGTGACCGCTTTCGTCGATCAGCAGGTGCACGATGTCGACACCGTTGGCGTACAGCCAGTGGCCGCGCGAGCCGGAGCGGAACATCGGACGCGGGCCTTCCTCAAGGCCGACGATGTCGATATAGAAACGGCGCAGGGTTTCGATGGTGTCGGCGGGCGCGCGCAGGTTGATGTGATGGATGGCGCGTACCCGAGCCACGACATTACTCCTGCCAGGTGCCGTAGCTGCGCAGGCGTTTGTAACGCTGTTCGAGCAGGTCGGGCACCGGCAGGGCGCCGAGCTGGTCGAGTTGGTTGAGGATGACGGCCTTCAGGCGCACGGCCATGGCATGCGGGTTGCGATGCGCGCCGCCCAGCGGTTCGCGCACGATCTTGTCGATCAGGCCCAGTTCCTCGAGCTTGGGCGCGACCAGGCCCAAGGCTTCAGCGGCGTCCTTGGCTTTTTCGGCGCTCTTCCACAGGATCGAGGCGCAGCCCTCGGGCGAGATGACCGAATAGACCGAGTATTGCAGCATGTTGACGCGGTCGCCGACGCCAATGGCCAGCGCGCCGCCGGAACCACCTTCGCCGATCACCGTGACGACGATGGGGGTTTCGAGGTCGGCCATTTCCAGCAGGTTGCGGGCGATGGCTTCGCTCTGGCCGCGTTCTTCCGCGCCGACGCCGGGATAGGCGCCGGGGGTGTCGATGAAGGTGACGATCGGCAGCTTGAACCGCTCGGCCATCTGCATCAGGCGCAGCGCCTTGCGGTAACCCTCGGGCCGCGGCATGCCGAAATTGCGCAGCACCTTGCCCTTGGTGTCGCGGGCTTTCTGGTGGCCGATGATCATGACGCTGCGACCGTTGATGCGGCCGATGCCGCCCACGATGGCGGCATCGTCCGCGTACATGCGGTCGCCAGCCAGCTCGTGGAATTCCTCGCACATGACGCCGATGTAATCCAGCGTGTACGGGCGCTGCGGATGACGCGCCATCTGCGTGACCTGCCATGGCGTCAGGTTCTTGAAGATGTCGGCGGTCTTGGTCTTGAGCTTGCCGCGCAGGCGCGTGATTTCCTCGTCGATGTTGAATGCCTGGCCGTTGCTGGCATGGCGCAGTTCGTCGATTTTTGCCGACAGTTCGGCAATGGGTTGTTCGAAATCGAGGAAGTTCGGATTCATTACGCGCTTTTCAGGGCAATCGAAGGCTTCGATTATAGCCCAGGTTCCCAGGTTGATATGTCAGGTGGAGCGCACCAGTTCCGGTTTTTGCCGGTAGGGCGGGCACTGCCCGCCGGGCACAGCCGGATTTTTGACACGGATCAACGCAGATGGACGCGGATCAGGCTGCATTTTCGTATCCGCCTCATCCGAGTTGATCCGTGGTGGTGCATGAATCAAGCAGGGCGTGCCAGGTGCAATTGGGCATCCAGCACGCCGGGCAGGGTGCGCAGGCTCCGAACCAGCTCCGGGGAGGCGTGCACGCGCCAGTCGTCGCCGAGGTCGATGTCGGCCTGGGCGAGGTGGTTGCGGTAGCCGGTCAGGCGCAGCGCCGTGCCGCCGCCGCGATAGTCCGCCAGGGTCTGGCGCAGCCGGGGCAGAAAATCGGGACCGATGCCGTTGACGCGGATGCGCAGCAGACGCGCCATCTGCTCGCAGGCTTCGGCCAGCGTGAACACGCGACGCGCGCGAACCTGATAGCCGCCGGAAAAACTGTCGATGCCGAGCCCGCCCTCGACCACCAGCATGGCGTCGTGGGTGAGCAGGGCGGCGTACTGGTCGAAGACCTCGCGGAAAAAACTGACTTCGATGCTGCCGGTTTCGTCCTCCAGCCGCGCAAAGGCCGCCGTTTCACCGCGCTTGCGTACCGCCGCCACCATGCCGGCCACCGTCCACGGTGTTTCCGGCGCGCGCCGGTAGCGGTTGCCTTCGTCATCGCCGCCGCCGCGTGGCGCGGGCGGCTGATAGCGTTCGACGATTTCGCCCATGGGACAGGTGGCGAGCTGCGCCATGACCTCACGCCAGGGCTGGGTCGGATGACCGGAGAAATAGTGTCCGAGGGTGTCGCGCTCGCCGGCCAGGCGTTGTTCCAGCGACCATGCCGGCACTTCGGGCAGGTCGATGACGATGCGCCCTTGTTGTTCGCCAACCGGTGCGCCGAACATGTCGTTCTGGCCGGCGCTGGCGTTGCGCTGGTGTTGTTCGGCGGCCTTGATCGCACCCGGAAGCTGCTCCATCAGGCTGGCCCGATTGGGCGCCAGGCTGTCGAGGGAGCCGGATAGAACCAGGGCTTCGAGCACGCGCTTGTTGAGGCCGCTGGCCTGCACGCGCAGGCAGAAATCGGCGAGGTCGCGGTAGGCGCCGCGTTCGCGGCGCTCGCTGGCGATGGCTTCGCACACGCCGCGGCCGACGCCCTTGATGGCGCCCAGACCGTAGCGGATGGCGTCGGGTTTGACCGCCTCGAACATCCATTCGGAGGCGTTGACGTCGGGTGGCAGTATGTCGAGGCCGATGGCGCGCGATTCTTCCAGGAAGGTCACCACCTTGTCGGTGTTGTCCATGTCCGAGGAAATGGTCGCGGCCATGAACTCGGCCGGATAATGCGTCTTCAGCCACGCGGTCTGGTAGCTGACCAGGGCGTAGGCGGCGGCGTGCGACTTGTTGAAGCCGTAGCCGGCGAATTTTTCCATCAGGTCGAAGATGGCGTCGGCCTGTTGTTGTGACAGGCCATTTTTTGCCGCGCCCTCGGTGAAGATGGCGCGGTGCTTGACCATCTCCGCGACCTTCTTCTTGCCCATCGCGCGACGCAGCAGGTCGGCGCCGCCGAGCGTGTAGCCGCCGACGATCTGCGCCATCTGCATCACCTGCTCCTGATAGACCATGATGCCGTAGGTCTCTTTCAGGATCGGCTCGACGCGCGGGTCGGGATACTCCACGTCCTCGCGACCGTGCTTGCGGGCCACGAAGCTGGGGATGAGGTCCATCGGGCCGGGGCGGTACAGCGCCACCAGCGCGACGATGTCACCGAAGCGGTCGGGCCTGGCGTCCTTCAGCATGCGCTGCATGCCGGAGGATTCGAGCTGGAACACCGCGACGGTCTGCGCCTTGCGCAGCAGCGCGTAGACCTCCGGGTCGTCGAGGGGCAGCGACGTGATGTCGAGGAGCGAGGGCTGAGG
>DASSBH010000001.1:0-3542 GCA_035698945.1 Oleiagrimonas sp. | reverse complement strand
CTGGTACTACCGCATCGCGGCGGTGTGGGGCGCGCATGAGGGCTCCATGCTGCTGTGGATCCTCATTCTCAACGTCTGGACGGTGGCCCTGGCCATCTTCAGCCGACGCCTGCCCGAGGTGTTCGCAGCCCGTGTGATGGGGGTGATGGGACTGGTATCGCTGGGCTTTCTGCTGTTCACGATCTTCACTTCCGATCCGTTCGGCCGTCTGCTGCCGATGCCTGCCAATGGCGCCGATCTCAATCCGGTGCTGCAGGATCCCGGCATGACCCTGCATCCGCCCGTGCTCTACATGGGTTATGTGGGCTTTTCGGTGGCCTTCGCGTTTTCCATCGCCGCGCTTCTCGGCGGCAATCTGGAAAAACAATGGGTGCGTTGGGCGCGGCCATGGACCAATGCCGCCTGGGCCTTTCTCACCCTCGGCATCGTGGCCGGCAGCTGGTGGGCCTACAAGGAACTCGGCTGGGGCGGCTGGTGGTTCTGGGATCCGGTGGAAAACGCCTCGTTCATGCCCTGGCTGGCCGGTACCGCGCTGATCCACGCGCAGGCCGTGACCGAAAAGCGCGGCAACTTCCGCGCCTGGACGATCCTGCTGTCCATCTTCGCCTTCTCGCTGTCGCTGCTCGGCACCTTCCTGGTGCGCTCGGGCGTGCTGACCAGCGTGCATGCCTTTGCCTCCGATCCGCGGCGCGGCGTGTTCATCCTGATCCTGCTCGGCGTCGTGATCGGCGCTTCGCTGCTGCTGTACGCGCTGCGTGCGCCCAAGGTGGCCGGCGGCAAGGCCTTCGCGCCGCTGTCACGCGAAACGGTGATCCTGATACTCAATTTGTGCCTGACCGCCGCCGCCGGCATGGTGCTGCTGGGTACGCTGTTCCCGCTGGTCGGCGACGCCCTGCACATGGGCCGCATTTCCGTCGGACCGCCCTACTTCGGGCCGCTGTTCATGCTGCTGATGGCTCCCGCCATCTTGCTGTTGCCGATCGGGCCGTTCGCGCGCTGGGGCCGGAGCGACCGGCGCGAAATCCGCCGCGTGATCGTGCATTGCGTGGTGTTCGCCCTGGTCATCGGCCTGATTGCCGCGCTGATGTTGCTGGAGGGTTCAACCAATCATCTGCGCCTGATCCTGGGCGCGCTGGCTTCGGCCTATGTGCTGCGCGGCGTCACCATGTACGCGATCAAGCGCTGGCGCGGCGTGCCGCGTGGACGCCGCTACCCGCCCGAGATGGCCGGCATGTTGCTCGCCCACCTGGGCATCGCCGTGTTTCTGCTGGGCGTGCTTTTCAGTGAAGCCCTGAGCGTGCAGAAGGACGTGCGCATGGCCCCCGGCCAGACCCAGACCGTCGGCGCCTACACGTTCCGCTTCGAAGGCGTGAAACATCTCGAAGGTCCGAACTGGACGGCCGAACAAGGCACCTTGGCGGTACTGGACAGCGACGGCAACCAGCTCACCGTGCTGCATCCGCAAAAGCGCACCTATCCGCGCGGACAAGTGCAGACCGAAGCCTCGATCGATCCAGGTTTCACCCGTGATCTCTACACCGCGCTGGGCGAACCGCTGGATGGCGCGGCCTGGTCGCTGCGCATCTATTACAAGCCCTTCGTGCACTGGATCTGGGCCGGCGGCGTGCTGATGATGCTTGGCGGTTTCGTAGCCGCCGCCGACCGTCGCTTCCGCGCCTGGCGCACCTCCACGGAAACCTCCGCGCCAGCCATGGCGCCGCCTCGACCCGAAAGCACACGGGAAGCGGAGGCGTCGACATGACGCGCACCAGCCGTCTGCTGCCCTTGGTCGTGTTCCTCGTGCTGCTGGGCCTGCTCGGCTTCGGCATCTGGTGGAACACCTGGCATGCCCCGCGCGAGGTGCCTTCGCCCCTGATCGGCAAGGCCGCACCCGCCTACGACCTGCCCCGCCTGGCCGCGCCCGCCGAGCGCGTCAGCAAGGCCGACATGCTCGGCAAGCCCTACCTGATCAACGTCTTTGCCAGCTGGTGCTTTGCCTGCGGCGACGAGCACCCGGTGCTGATGGCCTGGAAAAACCGCTTCGGTGTGCCGGTGATCGGCTACGACTACAAGGACAAGCCGGCCGACGCCAAGGCCTGGCTGGCGCGTCACGGCAATCCCTACCACGAGGTCGTCACCGACCAGAGCGGCCTCACCGCCATCGACTTCGGTGTCTATGGTGCGCCGGAAACCTACCTGATCGACGCCAAGGGCATCATCCGCTACAAGCACATCGGCCCGCTGACGCCCGAGGTCATCCGCAACGAGCTTTTGCCCAAGATCACAACAGTGAAAAGGGAGGTGGGCTCGTCATGAAGCATCTCCTGTCGTTGCCCAGGTATCTGACTGTTGGTCTACTGCTGGTGGCGC
This sequence comes from Oleiagrimonas sp., assembly GCA_035698945.1. Taxonomy (GTDB): domain Bacteria; phylum Pseudomonadota; class Gammaproteobacteria; order Xanthomonadales; family Rhodanobacteraceae; genus Oleiagrimonas. The sequence goes on along the minus strand of DASSBH010000001.1, from coordinate 1,172 downwards.
TTGCCGTGACCACGGGCAATCAAGCCCACGCGCAAAGCGCCGTGGACGCGCTGCCGTTCAAGAACCACGCCCAGGAAGTGCGCTTCCAGAAACTGACTGGCCAGTTGCGCTGCCTGGTCTGCCAGGACGAAAGCCTGGCCGCCTCCAACGCCGATCTGGCCAAACAGATGCGCCTGATCGTTTTCCAGCAGATGCAGAAAGGCTGGACGGACGAGCAGATCAAGCAGTATCTGGTGGATCGCTATTCCGATTACGTGCTGTACAAGCCGCCGCTGAAGCCTTCGACGTGGCTGCTGTGGTTCGGGCCGGGCATCATTCTGCTGGCCGGTGCGGCCGTGGTCGTGGTCACCGTGCGCAAGCGGCGGCATGGCCCGGTTCCGGAGGTACCGGATCCTGACGATGACGAATGGTAAATCGCTTCAAAAATCCCGTAAATAAACAACTATTTCAATTGCTTGCCACAACATGCTGATACTCTTTTACATCCTGGCTGCCATCATGATCCTCGCCGCCCTGGCGCTGGTGCTGATCCCGATGGTGTGCCGCGGACGCCAGCACGGCCGCCCGCGCGGCGTGTTCGGACTGTCGCTGATACTGGCCTTCGTCCTGCCGCTGTCGGCCATCGGCGTGTACGCACTGGTCGGCGCGCCGAGCGCCGTGCTTTCATCAGTGCGCAAGACGCCGCCCAAAATGACTGTCGAACAGGCCATCGCCCAGCTCCGACAGCGTCTGGAAAAGTCGCCCAACGACCTGCAGGGCTGGCTGTTGCTGGGCCGCTCGTACACGATCATGAAGCGCCCGACCGATGCCCGCGACGCCTACACGCAGGCACTGAAACTGGCGCCGGACAGCGCCGACATCATGGTCGCCTGGGTCGAGGCCGACTCGCTGGCTCGCCCCGACCACATCATCAAGGGCGATACGCGCAAGCGCTTGCAGAAAGCGCTCACCATCGATCCGCACAACCAGCGAGGTCTCTGGCTGATGGGCATCAGCGACTATCAAGCCGGCCACTTCGTCGACGCCGCGCTGGCCTGGCGTCGCCTGCAGGTATTGCTCAAGCCCGACAGCGACGTCGCCAATGCCGTCACGCGCCAGATCGCCATGGCCAACGCGCGCGCCGCGGGCAAGACCCAGGCCGAAGCCGAGGCGCTGCTGCAACCGGCGCAGGA